>JAFAHS010000397.1 GCA_019237115.1 Deltaproteobacteria bacterium | reverse complement strand
GCCGAGGCCAAGCTCGTTCCGGTCGCTGCTCGGGACGCCTAGCGCCGATCTCAAACCTCGGCCACTACCGCCCAGGAGTCGAGGGGCGGTCAGGTCGAACACTCGATGAAGGTCAACGGTGGGTGGTCGAGCAGGTCCGACCAGTAGTTGCGCCCGTCGGCGGCTTCGGCCTGGGGCGACAGCAAAGGCCTATGCCAGCGAATTTCGCGAAACCCCGCAGCGCGCAGCGCCGTTTCATGTGTCTGGACACTGAGATAGTAGTTCTCGATTTGGAATGGTCCGTCGTCCAGGTAAAACGTCCAGGTTATCGGCGCCTCCTCTCGCAATGCGCCGACGACTGATGTTTCGAATCCATATTTGCGGTAGGAAGGCGCCGACGAGAAATCACACGCCGGGTTGCTGTTCACCGTCACGAAACGCCCGCCGGGCTTGAGGCATCGTGCGATCCCGCTGCACATCGCGTCCAGCTCCGCGCAGTCGTGCGCGTAGTTCAGGAAATAGGCGGCGGCCGCCAGGTCGTATACCGGTCCAAAGTTCATCTCTCGCCCGTCGCCGACGATATAATCGATACCCAGCGGCTCTCGCGCCTCGCTGTTGCGCGCCAACTCGATCATCTTTGCCGACAGGTCCAGGCCGGTAACTTTCGCTGCGCCGCGCCGGCGAAGTAGCCGCGTGTAGAAGCCCTCACCGCAGGCGACGTCGACTACGGCTTTGCCCGCGAGGTCGCCAACCAGTTTCATCAGGGTGAAGGCTTCCACATGCTCGCGCCAGCGCTGCAGCTTGGAGCGTTTGTATTGCTCCGCTATGGGATCGTAATCCGTCGTCACCTGGTCGGGCCTCTATCCAATTGAGTTCAACCTCAGGCAATCGGCCGAGGGCAGCGGGGTGGTCCACAGGATATCAAGAAATGGCCGGTCCAGAATTGGAGGGGCGCGGGCTGACCTCGCTCAAGAGGGCTTTTGGGCTGCTGCGGAACAAGCCGAAATTGTTGAGTGGGACTATGGGTCCCTTTCACTGTAAGTCACCCCGACGAATCCGACAGCACAGCATGACCCACTTGGTCTAGAATACCGGACATTCGACCTTAAACGGTTCAATCAGCCGCTTGGCTTGGTCGTGATGCCGGTCAAGGTACGCTGCCTGTGGTCCGGCGCGGGCTGCCCGAATCGTAAGTCCGGCAAAGAACGAAGGAGTCCGCCGTCGGCAGGATGATTTGTCTCATCAAGCTTTATTGTGACAACTGCGGGCGCAGGCGCACGACCCCGGCCATCGCGATGACCGCGGCAAAGGCAAGTACAACCACGGCGTCCGGGGCGACCTCGGACAGGGTTGCGTGATCGAAGATAAGGCGGAGGTACGCGTCCATTGCCCATGAGGCCGGGGACAGATGCGCGAGGGTTTTCATGAACGGCGGGACGATCTCGAGCGGCCACATGCAACCCCCGAGCATTCCCAAGCCAACCCCGATCCATGGGCCGAGCGAAGTAGCCTGCTGGCGGGTCCGGAACACCGTGCCCATCAGGAGGACGATTGCAACGCCGAGGCAGGTTACCGCGGCGGTGATCAGCAACAGACCCAGGGTATCGCCCCAATGAACGCCGAAGAACAACCGCGTCATCAGAACCATGAAGACCGATAACGCGATCATCTGCTGCGCGGGTGCGACCGCGAGCATCGCGAGCAGTTCCCAGGTGCGGCGTGGCGTCGCGAGCAGGCGGCGCGAAATACCGCTCTCGCGGAGTTGAAGGATGGTCACCGCGGAGACGAAGCCGTTGATTAGAACGAACAGCACCAGGTTGGCGGGGGCGGTGTATGCAAATCCCACGCGCGGAGGACCGGTGTGCCCACCCGCCGGATACCGAATCCCAATATCAAACGGTTTTCCTGCGCGCGCCATAGCGCTCAACTCGGCGTCGATGCCCGCCCGGACGATCCCAGCGGTGGCGCTCGCACTGGAAAGGTATACGGGAAGGTTCCGCTCGCCATGCCATCCGGGCGGAATCACAATCCCGGCGTTCATCCTGCCGCGGAAAACCGCGATTCGAAGCCGCTCGTCGCTGCTATAGTCGCGAAGCCGAAACTGCTCGTTGGAAATCAGGCCGGCGGCGAGGGTGCGGCTCTCACTGGTATGCGCCCGATCGAGGATGCCCACCACGAACGAGGCGCTGCTGTAGCCACCCATCGCGAATCCTACGACGCCCATCACGAGGTTTGGGACCAGGAACAACACCGCAAGCCGGCGGCGGTCGCGTCGGACCCCCGCCCCACTGGCGGCCGCCGCGCCCAAGATGACATTGAGAGAGTGCGGCATGGCGCTATGTCATCCTTTGGAGTGCGCTGCGAGCTCTCAGGCCCGCCAGCGCGATCCCGCTCAATCCAACTATCGCGGTAAACGCCAGCGGCTGGGCGACCGTCAGCAGATTTCCATGGGAGCCTGCAGCCGACAAATCGATGAAGCCAAAGAACGCCTGACCGTTCGGCGTGAGTCGAGTGAGTGTCTCAAAGATGTCCGGGAGTCCCTGCGGAGGCAGAAACTGTCCTCCCACGATCGAGAGGAGGGTGATAACCAGCGCCGCAAGTGCGGTCCCCTGATCCGCGTTGTTCGCGAGGCTCATCAGGAACGCGGTCAATCCGATAGCCATCAACACGCTGGTGAACATCAGCGCCGCGGTGGGCAGCGGGTTTCCCCATCGCGTGCCGAACAGGATCGAGGTCGCGGCGATCATCGTGGCCAGCTGGATAAGCCCCAGCAGCAGCAACGCGGCAAATTTGCCCGCCACGATCGCGTAAGGCTGGGTGGGCGATGCGATGAGCCGCACAATCGTGCGCGAGTCTACCTCTGCCTGCAGAGCGCGGACCCCGGACAAGACGCCGAAGTTCAGGAACAGCACGGTCATCGAAGCAGCAAAGAAATCGACGATGCGCATCTGCCCCCCCGCGGAACGCGGAACTACTTCGGGGACAGCCCGACCGTGCGGAGCTGCCGCGCGGTTCACAAAATCGCGAAGCAATCCCCGGGTCGCAAGCATCGCCAACTGTTCACCGCGGGCCGCGAGAATCTCTACCGGTGGCGGATTACGGCTCGTTATCGACTGCGCAAATCCGGCGCGCATCACCACCGCACATTCTGCCTGATGCTCGCGGATCAACCGTTCTGCGGCCTCAACTGAATCGATTGGTTTTACGTAGACCTTTCCGCCCAGCGAGGGTCGCTGGACGAAAGTGACGAATGCGGAGGACAGCGCCGAGTGATCGAGATCGGCAACCGCAAGCCGCATTCCGGACCCGGAGCCACTGAAGCCCCCGAGCGCGAGTCCCATCAGTGCCGTCAGCGCAAGCGGTGCCGCGATCGCGGTCAGAATCGCGGTTCGATCGCGCAACCTCTGACGAAGGTCCTTTGTGCAGACCAGCAGCGTGTGTCGCATGTTAGATCAGTCGCGCAGAGCGCGTCCCGTCATCCGCAGGAAAACGTCTTCGAGATTCGGCTCAACCACGCGCACGCTCTCCGTCACGGTCCCGGCGTTGAGCAGCGCCGACAGCAGCGTGGGCAGGCGGTTGGCGCCATGGTCAGCGATCACATGAAGATGGCTGTTCTCCACCGTCGCGGACACCACGCCTTCCAGCTCACTGACGATGCGCTCGGCGCGTTCGAGTGAATCGCCGCGCCCCACTCCAATTTCGATTCGTGCTTCTTGTCCGAGACGCGCGACCAGTTCGGCGCGCGTGCCTTCGGCAATGAGCCGGCCGGAATCGATAATTCCAATCCGCGCGCACAGGCGTTCCGCCTCCTCCATGTAGTGGGTGGTGTAGAGAATCGCGGTGCCCGCGTCGCGCAGCCGCTCCACCAGATCGAAGATCGCACTGCGGCTCTGCGGGTCGACGCCCACCGTCGGTTCGTCGAGAATCACGAGCTTCGGCCGATGCAGGATGCCACAGGCGAGATTCAACCGCCGCTGCATCCCGCCCGAGTAGGTGCCGACGATGTCGTCGGCCCGCCGGGTCAGGCCCACGGCATCGAGAGCGCCGTCGCTCGCATCGCGCAGGGCAGCACCGCTGAGATCATACATCCGGCCCCAGAAGTCGAGATTCTCGCGCGCAGTTAGGTCCAGATAGAGCGTGATGGATTGCGGGACGATTCCGATCATCGCTCGCGCGGGCGGACCATCGTCAATACTGATGCCATCGATCGTGATCTCGCCGGTGTCCCGGGCGAGGATTCCCGCGATCATCGAGATCGAAGTGGTTTTGCCCGCGCCGTTTGGTCCGAGCAGCCCATAAATCTCTCCCGATGCGATCGCGAAGCTTATTCCGTCTACCGCGACGCGTTCACCAAAACTCTTGCTGAGCCCGTGCACCGAGAGCATGTGCGAAGATCAATCCTTAAAATTGTCGTGCGTGCAATGCCGCAGGCTGACTGCAGGACCAGGATGGTTTTGCAGAGGCGCGCTAAGAGGATACCGTAGGGCTTACGCATTCGGTTGGCCAGCCTATGCCGTGGAACTGACGATCCCTCGCCAGGGGGCTCACGCCGAGGCTCGGGAACAAATCGATCGCCATTCGAAGACACCACGGACCGGGGAGATGATCGTCCTTGATGTGGGCTGGCGCATCTCGCAGCTGCAGGCCTCAGCCAAGACGAACCAGCGAGCTGCCGACAATGGGTGACAAGCAAGATGGGGCGCCAGACAGCACCGCAGCGCGGGTAGCATTGTGGCGTGCGCTGCATGTCGAGATCGATCCGCCTCCGCATGTGCTGGAAGACGAGATCGGCCTTAAGCTGTTGGCGCCGGACGAAGGCTGGCGCCGCCGCGGCGACATGGACCCACAGTTCACGCGCCCCTTCCGCGCCTCCACCGTGGCCCGTGCTCGTTTCATCGAGGACCTGGTAGTGGAACAGGCCAGTCGCGGGCTGAGTCAGTATGTCATTCTCGGCGCAGGCCTCGACAGCTTCGCCCAGCGGAGGCCGGAGATCGCGTCCCGCCTCAGAATTTTCGAGTGTGACCAGCCAGGTCCTCAGGCTTGGAAGCGCCGGCGCCTCATCGAGCTCGGATTCGGCATCCCGGAGTGGCTGCGGTTCGTCGCGGTCGATTTTGAGACGGGCGGATCCTGGCGGGACGGGTTGGTGACCGCCGGATTCCATGACAGTAAGCCCACAATCGTGGTTTCCACGGGCGTCAGCATGTATCTCACCAAAGATGCGAACGCGGCCGCGCTGCGTCAGGTCGCCGCGCTCGTCCCGGGATCGACGCTCGCCATGACCTTTCTGCACCCGCTCGAGCTGGCGGATCCCGAGGTACGTCCCGGGCTCGAGATGGCGGAGAAGGGAGCACGCGCAAGCGGGACGCCTTTCCTCAGCTTCTTCACGCCGCCGGAGATCCTCGCGCTGGCCCGCGGAGCGGGCTTCAGAGAAGTACGGCACGTTTCGGCGGCGCATCTTACCCAGCGCTATTTCGCGCGAAGGACAGATGGCCTTCGGCCGCCAAACAATTCAGAGGAGTTAGTGATAGCGACGACTTAGGCGCTGTTTACAAAGTGGTGGACGCGTGACTCGGACAGCGAGATGCCTCCTCCGGCATGGTGTGCCCGTTGCTTCGAGGCGACGCTCATCCGCTCGCGCGCAGCATCCCATTGTGAGGCGGCCAGCGTGACCGCATCCTCTGAGAGCGGGAGTCGCGGATTGTTATCGCCGTTGTCCATACCTCGGATCCATCATCCGTAGTCTCCGCGACCTCTCCTGGTCACCACCTGAGGCAAGAGCCATATCCGGGAAATCTCCTCGGCCGGCTCCGCTCAGTGGTTTGGGCAACCACACCTACTGCCCAGACGTCAAAATGATCACCTTAGAAAGGCCACTGCCAATCGGTGATGTCCCTGGGATCTATGCCGTACTCGTGGGCGTGATTTTTTGCCGCGATCTGTTCATTGAGCAGCGCCTCGCGCACGCCCGCTCCGGTCACCTGAAAACGAGGCATCCGGTCGATGGCGTCGATCGCCAGGCTGAAGCGGTCGGTCTGATTCTGGATCGCCAATTCCAGCGGCGTATTGATGTTTCCCATCTCCTTGTAGCCGCGCACGTGGATGTTGTGCTGAGCGGGCCGGCGATAGGTGAGCCGATGAATCAGCCAAGGATAAGAATGGAAGTTGAAGATGACGTGTTTGTTGGGGGTAAATAGAGCCTCGAACTCCCGATCCGTCAGTCCGTGCGGGTGTTCGGTGCTCGGCAGCAGCTTGAACAGGTCGACCACGTTCACGAACCGTACCTTCACATCCGGAAGATGTTGGCGGAGTAATGCGGTAGCGGCCAGCGACTCCATGGTCGGAACATCGCCGCAACTGGCCATGACCACGTCGGGTTCTGTACCGTGGTCGTTGCTGGCCCAATCCCAGATGCCAACTCCCTTCGTGCAGTGTTCAATTGCCGCCTCCATATCCAGGTATTGGAGGTGGACCTGCTTGTCCGCGACGATCACGTTGACGTAGTTGACGCTTCGCAAGCAGTGGTCCCCGACGGAGAGCAGGCAGTTGGCGTCCGGTGGCAAGTAGATGCG
This sequence comes from Deltaproteobacteria bacterium, assembly GCA_019237115.1. GTDB lineage: Bacteria > Desulfobacterota > Binatia > Binatales > Binataceae > JAFAHS01. The sequence continues at coordinate 819 of JAFAHS010000397.1, read as the reverse complement.
GACGATGTTCGGGCTCTTGTTGGCAACCACATCGAGAAAGCCCGGGTCCTGGTGTGTGAAGCCGTTGTGATCCTGGCGCCAGACCAGCGCGGTGATTAGCAGGTTCAGGGAGGATATGTCCGCGCGCCACGGCAGTTGGTTACACTTTTCGAGCCATTTGGCATGCTGGTTGAACATCGAATCGATGACGTGGATGAAGGGCTCGTAGCTGTTGAGCAGGCCGTGCCGACCGCTCAGGATATAACCCTCGAGCCACCCCTCGACGGTATGCTCGCTCAAGATCTCCATCACGCGTCCCTGCAAAGCCAGCTCGCCGCCATCGGCGTCCTCCGGAAAGTACTCGCCCAGCCAAACTTTCTTGCCCACCTCATAGATCGCTTCGAGCCGGTTGGACTGGGTTTCGTCCGGGCCGAAGACGCGGAACCGGTCCATATTCAGCCGCATGATTTCGCGAAGGAAGTTGCCTAAGGTCGGAACGTTGCCTGCCAGCGTGGCGCCGGGTTTCTTGACCTCAATCCTTGACTCCCGGAAGTCAGGCATGTCGAGCGGCTTGCGCAGCAATCCGCCGTTGGCGGTCGGGTTGGCGCTCATGCGCCGCGGGCCTTTCGGGGCCAGAGTCTTCAACTCGGGAACCAGCCGACCGGCCTCATCGAACAGCTCTTCAGGTTTGTAGCTGCGCATCCAGGTTTCAAGCACTTTCAGGTGGCTGGGATTGGTCGCGATGTCCGTGATCGGCACCTGATGCGCCCGCCAAAAGCCTTCCAGGTAGTGGCCGTCGATTTGCCGGGGAGCAGTCCAGCCTTTGGGGCTGCGCAGGAT
>JAFAHS010000019.1 GCA_019237115.1 Deltaproteobacteria bacterium | reverse complement strand
CCAGAAGGGTGTGTGGCTGGGGATGAAGTATGCCGTCCCTGCGATGCGCAAGCGTGGCGGCGGCTCAATCATCAACATCTCTTCCATATACGGTCTTATCGGCTCTCCAGGGTCTGCGGCTTATCACGGCACCAAGGGGGCTGTTCGCCTGCTAACCAAATCCGCTGCGGTGCAATACGCCTCGGACAAAATTCGGGTGAACTCGATCCATCCAGGACTCATCCTCACGCCGATGGTCTCGATCGTCACGGCGGAAGAGTTGCGACCGCTGGTCGACGCGACACCGCTCAAACGTGGCGCCGAGCCGGAGGAGGTTGGATGGTGCGCAGTCTTTCTAGCCAGCGATGAAGCCTCCTTCGTCACCGGTTCCGAGCTCGTGGTGGACGGCGGCTACACCGCCCAGTAGACGACGTGCAGGTGGCTCGCCCAAGCGCTTTCAACTGGTTGGTGAAGGATTTCCACACCGTCGGTTTGAAGAACCGCAAACGGCGCCGAGGGTTAAGCAGATAGCCGAAGTTGGCGGGGCAACTGCGGTCTAAGGGAGACGCTATAGGTTCGGACACCGTCAAAATCGACCCACCTCGGGCAAGGGGCGAAAAGGATGGGACTAAACATTGATGAACTGTCGACTATCGACGCCACGGTGCACACAGAACTGGTGCGGCGGCGCGAACTCGCCCCTCTCGGAGTTGGTCGATTCCGCCATCGCTCGAATCGAGCGGGTCAATCCGACCATTAACGCTGTGATCAGCCGCTCTTTGAAGAAGCTCGGAAAAACCGCAGTTTCGCCTGACTAGCCCGACGCACCGTTTCGCGGCCTGCCGCTCCTCCTCAGAGACATCGGCGAGATGCAGATGGGCCACCCTACTGTGCGGGCTATCGGGCGCTGCGCGACAGCGCTTTTCGTGCGCCGGTGGACACCATGCTTGGGGCGAAGGTTTCGCGCGGGCGGGCCCATCACGCTCGGCAAGAGTCGCACGGTTCGAAGTGCTTGTCTTTCTTGTGGGTCGCTGCCTCAGAGCGCGAGATGTTTTGACTTCGAGCGATTGCGATGCTATCGAAAACTCAAGGAAGCACGAAGCCAATGACCACATCGAAATCTCTTAACAACGAGCGGAACGAGCTTCCTGCACAGCCCACCTAGGCCAACTCCGGCAATGAGTTGATTCCGGGCCGCAGCAGCTTCGCTCTGCGGCTTTTCTTTAACCAACATCCTGGCGACGCAGTGAGCCACTCGGCCAAAGGCCGATTCTCACGGAGGCTTGTCACATGAACGTCTATCAACGCCCGCAATACTACGAGATCGCTTTCAGCTTCCGGGATCTTCATAAGGAGGTCGACTTCTTTGAGGCGGCGATCCGCAAGTTCTCTCAGGGTAAGGTACGAAGCGTCTTTGAGTTGGGTGCGGGAACCTGTCCCTATCTGGAGGAATGGCACCAGCGCGGTTACCGATACTTCGGACTCGATGCGAGCACCGAGATGATCGAGTTCTCGCGCCGACGCGCGCGCGAACTGCGCGCCGATCTTACCCTCTTCCGCGGCGACATGGTGCGCTTTGCACTCGGTTCCCACAAGTTCGACCTCGCGTACGTCCTGCTTGGCTCGCTGTACGTCCGGACCAACGCGGAGTTCTTCACGCATTTGGACAGCGTCTCGAGGGTCTTGAATCGGGGAGGCTTATATCTGCTCGACGGAGTTGTGCGGTTCAACATTGTCACCAAGCTCGAGGAGCATTGGACCATGAACCGGGGCGGGATCAGAGTGCGGGCGGCCTACCGGCCCGAGCTGGTCGATCCGCTCCAACAGACCTGCGTCGAGCACGTGATCCTTGACGTAGACGACCATGGCAAGACACTCACGCTAGAAAGCACACTCGCCAGGAAGCCCTTCTTCCCGCAAGAGTTCTTGTTGGCAGTACAAATCCACAGACAATTCGAGTTCGTGGGCTGGTTCATGAACTTCGAGCTGCGCAGAGCGCACGGGGTCACCGGACGCCCGATCGTCGTGCTGCGCAAACGTTGACTCCGTGATGCTACAGGGGCGGCGAGGGGATCATTATCCTCGCGCTCCCCCTGTACTCACATTTGATCAATGCTGTGCTATCGGATCCGGGTGAAATGCAGCTAAGTCCGCGAATGCCACGCTGGCCTGCTGGAATTTGAAATTAGCAAACTATCTACCGGTCCCTTCGTGAACGTTCCGAGGGATAAAACATCCGAGTCCGCCGGACCACGATTGAGGTAAATTTTCGATGACCGAGATTCCTGAACACGTTCGGAAGAACCGAGAAATGTGGGATGCGCAGGCTCACCAATGGGTGGCGGCGGGCGAACGCGCTTGGACGCTGAGCACGCCTGAATGGGGGATCTTTCACGTCCCCGAGTCGACGCTGCACATGCTGCCGGCGGACATGACTGGGATGGATGCGATCGAACTCGGATGCGGGACCGGTTACATCTCGGCATGGATGGCGCGTCGTGGAGCGCGCGTGGTGGGAATCGACAATTCGGAGGCGCAGTTGACCACCGCGCGCCGGTTGCAGCGAGAACACAGCATCGATTTTCCGCTTATCCATGGCAACGCAGAGATGGTCCCCTACCCCGATGCGAGTTTCGACTTCGCAATCTCCGAGTACGGCGCCTGCTTGTGGGCCGATCCGCAGCGCTGGGTTCCCGAGGCCGCGCGGCTGCTTCGTCCGGATGGGAGGCTGGTGTTCCTGACCAACTCTTCTCTCATGGCCCTGTGCACTCCGGATGAAAACGGCGTCGTCGCAACCGATCGACTGCTGCGGCCTGCATTCGGCATGTATCGACTCGAATGGCCGAACGACCCGGGAGTCGAGTTTCATCTTTCGCACGCGGATTGGATCCGGATTCTGCATAGCGCCCGTTTCGAGATCGAGGATCTAAACGATGTGTATCCTCCGTTCGACGCCCAGACTCGTCACGACTTCGTCACCCTGGAATGGGCGCGGCAGTGGCCTTGCGAGGAAGTGTGGAAAGTCCGAAAACGGCACGGGTAGTCGGGGGCGTCCCGCAATGAGCGAGGACTTTTAGGGCGCATTGAGGCAGGACCGGCAAGGCGAGTCGCTGGTGCCTTAAGGGAATGGCGGTGGTCGGAAACGGCCTGCTCGCTGCCGCTGAGAATGAGTCGGGACGGAAGCTTCGCAATTCTGTGACATTGCTCCAGGTGCCGTTGAGATTCATCCTGCGCGACAATGACTTGTTGAGCTTCGACCGATACTGGCAGATGAGCCTTCAGTCTGGGGGACGAGATCGTCGATGGTGAGACACGTGGGTGATCGGATTCTCGTCCCGGCAAAGCGTATCGTCCAGAATGAGGGCATTGTTTCTCTGGAGCACTTGGAGGGTGCGGTTTCAGACCCTTCAATGACCTTGGGTGCAGACTTCGATCACGACGCCGATCTCAGAGATCCGGCCCCGGTCGATAACGTGAAGGGTCTGAGCTAAGATCTTCCGGGAGTACCGGCTTCGGTACCGCTTTGGGCAGAGCCGATCGAGGACGACAGTCGTGGCGAAATTCGATTACTCCGCGTATTACCGTCGGCTGCAAGAGATCAAGAAAATGCAGATGCCAGCAGAGTCCGTCTGCTGGACGGAACAATATGACCGGCCGGGACGCTCGTACGACGTCGTGCTGTATCTCGGCTGCAATATCCTGCGCACGCCCGACGTTGCCGCTGACGTGGTAGGGGTGTTTCGCGCGCTCGGGCTCGATTTCATAGCGGTCGCCGGAGTGCAGTTTTGTTGCGGGATAACATGGGATCGAGCCGGCGACATTGCCAAAGGAAGCACTATTTCCGATCTGACAATCGATCGGCTCGGTTCTTACAAGCCCGGCGTCGTCGTCCATTGGTGTCCGTCTTGTGACGTGCATTTTTCCGACGTGGTTACGGGCCGCGATGCGAAAACGATTCCTTTTGATGTCACGGACGCCGCTGCGTTCCTTGCCGACCTGAGCAGACGGGGAAAGATACCGTGGCGTCACCCGATTAGTGGACGCGCTGTCCTTCACTGCCACGTCGGCCGCGAAGACCATCCGGCCGGGCAGCGGCGGGCGCACGCCGACGAAGAAAATGTCAGCTACCTCGTCTCTCAGATTCAAGGACTCCAATTTCGTGGCGTGGTTCGGGCTCCCGCGGAATACGACTACGATTGCGGACCTGGCTCATTGCGAATCGAGCGCGAACGCTGGCTCGCGATTAGAGACGAGCAGATTGCGGCGGCGCGGCGTCTGGATGCCGATACATTGGTCACGGTCTCGCACGCCTGCCAGCGCGAATGGTGCGACATAAGCGACCTAATCGTGCGCAACTATATCTCGCTGGTTGCCGAGTCGATCGGATGCGCACGAAATTACGAGAGCGATTCCCTGGGCCGTCTTAAGCGTTCGGACAATCCTGACACCCTGGTCGAGAGCACCAGAGCTGCTTGGACTAGCAACGGATTGAGCGAGGAACAGGCGAGAGCGATTGCGCGTAAGTATTCATGGTCCAATAAAGCTCCGCGCACGTCGTCGCCGTGAAGCTCGATCCTCCTGGGCCGGTAGTTTTCGCACTAACTGATTGTCTCCAAACGCTCACGATTCTCGCCGGAGTGCAGAATCGAGCGAACGTTTCAGGTTCTAATTGTGCTGCAGTTGAATTTTTCACGACCGATCACCCACAAAAGCCCCATTACCAAATCACTGTTTGTCCCACACTATCGTTATGCTTATCGGCACGCCGTCCCCGTTTATCGCTTTCGTCGTTTGAGTTAGGACCTTGCCGTCCTTGGAGACTGCGCCCGTCACCGTATAAAGCGTTTTGCCTGTTTTCTTCTCGACTGCTGTGCGCGTGTTTGCGTCCACACGGATGACGGCTAGGGTGTCTGCCCCATTTGGCTGCCTGCCAGAAATCGATGCATCCTTGCCGTCGAGATTGGTCGTATAACCC
>JAFAHS010000346.1 GCA_019237115.1 Deltaproteobacteria bacterium | reverse complement strand
CTGGGCGTGTTTGTGGCGACCGCCGACCGGGTGGAAAACCGGTTGGTCGAGACGGACCGCGACTTCAAGCAGGACGAACTCGATCGCATGGCGCGCTATCTGAACGAATCGCTGGCCGGTCGGACCCTGGATGAAGCACGCCGGTGGATCGAGCAACAGCTCAAGGAGCAGCGTGCGGCCTACGACCAGTTCAGGCGCGACGCCCTTGCCCTCGGTGGAGGGGCGATTGGCGAGAAGGGCGATCGCGCCGAGGTTTACGTCGAGGGCCGGGTCAAGGCGCTCGACCAGCCGGAATTTGCGGACCCGGAACGAGTCCGCGAACTGCTGCGCGCTTTGGATGACAAGTCGGCTCTGTTGGCACTGCTCGAACGCAGCATCCAGCAAAATGGCTTGATGGTTTCGATTGGCTCGGAAAACTATGATCCGCACTTGGCCTGTCTCAGCGTTATTGCCGCTTCGTATGCGACCGGTTCCGAATCGGCCGGAAGCCTTGCCATAGTCGGCCCGGTTCGTATGGACTACGACCGGGTAATTCCCCTGGTCGGCTATACCGCCAGAACCCTTACCCGATTGCTTGATCACTAGGTCCTTTCTCAAACGGCATTCTGCTTCTGCGAGTGGCGCGAATCGAAATCGTGCTTATTTTTTCTGCAAGTGCAGTTTCGCAGTATGAACAAACATCGCAAGGGCAATTCCGGCGAACCCGAGACGCACGCCGACCAGCAGGCGGACGGTCCCGATTTCGTCACCTTGACCGACGAAATGGCGGAGTCGGGCAGCGCTCCCGAAGCGCGCTGGCAGGAGCTTCAGACCCAGCTCCAGGAAAAGGAAAAGGAGCTGACCGAGCTCAAGGACAAATATTTGCGCGCACTGGCGGACGGGGAGAACGCCCGCAAACGCATCCGGCAGCAGAGCGAAGAGAGCGTTCGAATCCAGAAAGAGGGCGTCCTGCGTGACCTGCTGCCGATTGTAGACAATCTTGAGCGCGCCATTGGGGCGGCGCGCGGAGGGGCCGGGGACACCGCCACGATTGTCGAGGGGGTTCAGATGGTGCTGCGGTCGCTGATGGATTTTCTAAAGTCCCAGGGCGTTGTGCCGATTGTTTCCGCAGGTCAGCCTTTCGATCCTGCCCGCCACGAGGCGGTGGACCAGGTTGCAAGCGACACGCACCCGCCCAACACGGTCGTGAATGAGTTCTACCGGGGCTATCTCATCGGTGATCGTGTACTGCGGCCAGCCAGCGTGACGGTGGCGAAAGGGCTCTCTAACCGGCGAAACAACGGCGAATCTGACAATTCCGAAGTTGAAAACAACTAGATCGTGATTATTGATTAAGAGACAGCCCGGAAATCTGACAGGGCGACAATCAAGAAAATGGCAAAAGTAATCGGTATTGACCTGGGGACCACCAACAGCTGCGTTGCGGTGATGGAAGGTGGCGATCCCGTCGTGATAGCAAATTCGGAAGGCAGTCGAACCACGCCTTCGGTGGTCGCATTTACGGACTCCGGTGAGCGTCTGGTGGGTCAGATAGCGCGCCGGCAGGCGATTACCAATCCCAACAATACGGTTTTTGCGATCAAGCGGCTGATGGGCCGGCGCTTCGAAGACGCCGAAGTACAGAAGGCCACCAAGGTGCTGCCCTACAAGGTCGTGAAGAACGACGACGGCGCCGCGTGGGTCGAAATTCGGGACAAACGTTACAGTCCGCCCGAGATTTCCGCGTTCGTCCTGCAGAAGATGAAGCAGACTGCCGAAGACTATCTCGGCGAGAAGGTCACCGAAGCGGTCATCACGGTACCGGCATATTTCAACGACGGACAGCGACAGGCGACCAAGGACGCTGGACGAATTGCCGGACTCAACGTCTTGCGAATCATCAACGAGCCGACCGCCGCATCGCTGGCGTACGGCCTCGACAAGAAGAAGGACGAAAAGATCGCCGTGTTCGACCTGGGCGGCGGCACCTTCGACATCTCGATCCTGGAACTCGGTGAAGGGGTGTTTGAGGTCAAGGCCACCAACGGCGACACATTCCTCGGCGGTGAAGACTTCGACCAGCGCGTCATCGACTATCTGGCAGATGAATTCAAGCGCGACCAGGGAATCGACCTGCGCAAGGATCGCATGGCGCTGCAACGACTCAAGGAAGCCGCGGAAAAGGCCAAGTGCGAACTTTCCACGGTCATGGAGACCGACATCAACCTGCCGTTCGTCACGGCCGACCAGTCCGGTCCCAAGCACCTCAATATCAAGCTGACCCGGGCCAAGCTCGAGGCGCTGTGCGCGGATCTGCTCGACCGCCTGGATGGGCCTTGCGTCACCGCATTGCGCGACGCGGCGCTCAAGGCGAGCGATATCAACGAGGTCGTGCTGGTCGGCGGGATGACGCGCATGCCGGCGGTCCAGGAGCGAGTGCGCAAGATCTTTGGCAAGGAAGGGCACAAGGGCGTCAACCCGGACGAAGTGGTTGCGGTTGGCGCAGCCATCCAGGCCGGCGTTCTCAAGGGCGAGGTCAAGGACGTTCTGTTGCTGGACGTGACCCCGCTGTCACTCGGAATCGAAACTCTGGGCGGCGTGTTTACCAAGCTTATCGAGAAGAACACCACCATCCCGACCCGCAAGAGCCAGGTATTTTCGACCGCGCAGGACAATCAGACCGCGGTCACGATCCGGGTTTTCCAGGGCGAGCGTGAGATGGCGACCGACAACAAGCTGCTCGGCCAGTTCGACCTGATCGGAATTCCACCGGCTCCGCGCGGCATGCCGCAAGTCGAGGTCACCTTCGATATCGATGCCAACGGTATCGTCAATGTGCACGCGAAGGACCTGGGCACCAACAAGGAGCAGTCAATCCGAATCACCGCTTCTTCGGGTCTTTCCGAGGAAGACATCAAGCAGATGGTGCGTGACGCCGAGCAACACGCCGCGGGTGATCATCAGCGGCGGCTCGAAGCGGAAGCGCGCAATAAACTAGACAACCTCGTCTACACGACCGAGAAGACGCTGAAGGATTATGGTTCGCAGCTCGATGAGGCATCGCGCAAGACCGTCGAAGAGGCGCTGGCCAATGCCAAGAGCAAGCTCGAATCCAAGGATGCCGACGAGATGAATCGCGCGGCCGAAGCGCTGTCCAACGCGTCGCACAAGCTGGCGGAGGCGATGTACAGCAAGAGCCGCGCGCAGCAGGGTGAGCCCGGTGACGGTGGCGCTGCCGGTGGCGGCGCACAACCCGACGGCGCGAGCGGGGGCAGCGAGCGGAAATCGGGCGACGGCGAAGACGTGGTGGATGCAGATTTCAAGGAAGTGAAGTAGTCCGACTCGTTGCCCAGGTAGGCGAAAAATCTCCTCGCACTCGGAGGGCAATGGCTTCGGCGTAACGTATCGTTTAAGATTCCGTCACGATGCCCTCCGCGACCAAACGCGATTACTACGAGGTACTAGGCGTAGCCCGCGGCGCTTCCGACGACGATCTGAAAAAGGCGTACCGTCGTCTCGCCATCCAGCTCCACCCCGATCGCAACCCCGGCAACAAGCAGGCCGAGGAGCGGTTCAAGGAAGTCAACGAAGCGTACCAGGTGCTGTCTGATCCGGAACGGCGCTCCCAGTACGACCGCTTCGGACACAGCGCCTTTCAGGGTCCGCAAGGGCAGGGACCCTTCGGCGGGTTCGACTTCTCGCAAGGCTTCGAGGAAGTTTTCTCGGATATTTTCGGAGACTTTTTCGGCACCGGCCGTGGGCGCGCGCGTTCACGTTCGCGGCGCGGTGACGATCTGCGCTACGACCTCGAAGTGGAGTTCGAGGAAGCCGCGCGGGGAACCGAGAAAGTAGTGCGCTTCCAGCGCCTCACGCTATGTGAGGCTTGTAACGGAACCCGGGCTCGCGGCGGTTCCACCGGCGCGCGGCAGTGTCCGAATTGCCGCGGCACCGGCCAGGTCCGCACCCAGCAGGGATTCTTTTCGATCTCCACCACCTGCAACCAGTGTCGCGGTGAAGGAACGATCATTTCCGATCCGTGCCCCAAGTGTCAGGGCCAGGGCCGGCTGCGCAAGCAGGAATCGCTCTCGGTCCGTATCCCTCCGGGGGTCGACAATGGCTCGCGCCTCAAGCTGCGAGGCGAGGGCGAGGCCGGTTACGGCGGGGGAACTCCGGGCGACTTGTACGTCATCATCCACGTCAAGGAACACTCGCTGTTCGTACGCCAGGAAAACCACATCGTAATCGAGGTGCCAATCAGCTTTCCCCAGGCGGCGCTCGGATGCGACATCGAGGTGCCCACGCTCGAAGGCAAGGTGAACCTCAAGGTTCCCTCGGGAACCCAGTCGGGCAAGGTGCTGCGACTCAAGGGCAAGGGCATCATCGATCTGCACGGTTACGGACGCGGAGATCAGTTGATCCGGGTGGTCGTGGAGACTCCTCGCAGCCTGACCTCTCGTCAGCGCGAGCTACTCGAAGAGTTCGCCAAGCTCGATGGCAAAGCCGTTAACCATCCGCTGTCCAAGGGTTTCGTCGACCAAATCAAGAAGATGTTCGGCTAACCGCCGAACCCGGGATGTCAGCGTTCGCCAGGGCATTCGGGTACAGGTCGCGGAAATTCCCGGAGAAGAACCGGGTTCTTGCAGCCTCGGTGAGTGAGGCCACGGAACGGTCAAATCTTCCCAGCGGATCGCGACCCCCCTCCGCGTGCGGATAGTCTGACGAGAACATATACAGCTCCTGAGATGATTCGTTGACCATGGCACTCACATCCTCGAACGGATATGGCGTGAAGCGCAGTTGCTCGCGTATTTGCTCCGAGGGTTTTCGTCTCATCCGCGCCAGGTGCGGCTCGGGTTTGCTCCAGATGTCGACGGCGTGGTCGAGCCGCCGGATCATGTCCGGTACCCATCCGGCTCCGATTTCGATAACGCCGCCGCGCAGGTCCGGATGCCGGTCCAATACCCCGTCCAGCACCGCACTGAAATGAAGCGCTGAGCAGCGTGATGGATTACGGTCAGATCCTTTGACCCGATCACCTCGGCGCCCCCGCGCGCCGAGACGTGGTCCGGATGGCCATCGTTCATCCACTCTTCCGGGATGCGCAGCGCGGCGCTGCCGACATGGAGAATGAATGGCAGCCGCCGCTCTGCGAGGGTCTTCCAGACCGGCTCCAACGCGGGATGCCCCGGTGATCGTCCGCCCGGGGGATCCGCCGCAATCCAGATCGCGCCCAGGCCGAGTTCAGCGGCGTGGACGATTTCCTTGCGGGCCAACTCGGGTTCATCCAGCGCGACCATCGCCACGCCGATCAAGCGTCGATCCTCCTTGCAGAAAGCCGCCATCGCGCGGTTGTATGCGCGGGCCGCCGGATAGCGGACCTCCAGGGGCGCCTCGAAAATCAACCTGGCACAAAATGACGAGAACACGACCTGACGCTTGAAGCCCAGCAGATCCAGTGCGAGCGATCGCTCGGCGCCGCTGAATGCGCCCAGCGCATCGTGCCACTTGGGACCGCGGGTGATGCGATCTCCGAGCTGCAACAGTTTGCGGAGGGTTTCGGGAGATTGGCCCGCCTTGCCGACGTGCTCGCCGGGATCAAATAGCCCGGTTGTCCGGGTCCCCAGTGGGGGCAGCAGATGGCGGCTTAAGGGATCCGCGTGCGCCGACAGAAAGTCGGGCAGCTCCATCAAGTGACTGTCGGCGTCACAGATCAGTCGATCACCCGCGTAGCTCATGCTCGGTCTCCAAATTCGTTGGCGGGGCAGTGCTTTTCTGGCAAGTCAGGCTTCTCAATCAGAGTACTATACCGGCATTTCTGCATTTGCCCCATCCGACCCGAGTCCCGTCTGCGCCTTTGCCGACGATGGCAGGAACTGTGGTATATTAATTATTGCAGCCAGAGCGGGTGAATGCGATTCTTGTCGCATGACAAGGCATGCTCGTCTCAAGGCACGGGTCGGCGGCGCGGCGGTTCGTCGGGTAGCCATGCTCGCGTTTCCCGACGCGCAAATCCTCGACGTCGCGGGTCCCCTGGAGGTCTTCGCGCGCACTTCGCGGTGGCTGACCGATGAGGGACTCGTGGACGCGCCGGTCTACGAGATAGCTCTGCTTGCCGCGACCCCCGGTTCCCTGGCGATGTCGAACGGCCTCAGGTTCGTAGTCGAAAAATCCATCGATGGGCTGGATACAGCTCTCGATACCCTGATGGTCGCCGGCGGATTGGGGGTAACCGCGGCGATGAGCGACCCGCGGCTCCTGGCCTGGTTGCGGAAAATCGCTCCCCGAGTGCGACGCCTGTGCTCGGTGTGCACCGGCACATTCCTGCTGGCGGAGGCAGGCCTGTTAGGCGGCCGCCGCGCCACGACTCACTGGCGCTTCTGCGATGCGCTGGCGCGGCGATTTCCCTCAGTCCGGGTGCAGACCGATCCAATTTTCGTTCGCGATGGGCACGTCTATACCTCGGCGGGGGTGACCGCGGGAATCGACCTTGCGCTGGCCCTGGTCGAGGAAGATCACGGGCGTCGAGTCGCGCTGGGCGTGGCACGAGAGTTGGTGATGTTCCTGAGGCGCCCGGGAGGGCAGTCGCAGTTCTCTGCTCAACTCGCCGCGCAGAGCGCCGATCGCGAACCGATTCGCGACCTGCAAGGGTGGATCGCAGATAACCTGTCGGAGGATCTCTCGGTTGGCAAGCTGGCGCGTCGAAGCGCGATGAGCGCGCGCAATTTCGCACGCGTTTTTTTGCGCGAGACCGGACTCACTCCGGCCACCTTCGTCAAGCGGACCCGCGTCGAAGCTGCTCGCCGGCGTCTCGAGGAATCGGCCGACGGCATCGACGCCATTGCCGAACATTGCGGCTTCGGTACCCGAGAGTCGATGCGCCGGGCGTTCATTCGATCGCTGCACGTGCCGCCCGGTGCGTACCGAAGCCGGTTTCGTCCCGCCGCGCCTTCCAGGACTGCGCGGCGGACCAGATTTGGTGCGTAAGACAATTGGAGGGAAGCAAATGCGGATCGCGATTCTGGCCTTCGATGGAATTACCGCTCTCGATGCGGTCGGACCCTACGAGGTGTTACAGCGCGTGCCTGGCGCCGAAGTGGTCTTGGTCGGTGAATCCAGGGGCCTCAAGCGAACCGATACCGCGTCGCTTGCCATCAACGCCGATCGCTCGGTTTCGGAAATCACGAGCGCCGACGTGATCGTGGTTCCGGGCGGCTTCGGCGAGCAGCAGGTGCGTGCCAAACCGGCGATGCTTGAGTGGGTGCGCAGCATCCATGCGACCACCCGCTGGACCACCTCGGTGTGCACCGGTGCACTGATTTTGGGTGCGGCCGGGCTGTTGAAAGGCCTCGCCGCGACCACTCATTGGGCGGCGTTGCCGCAGCTGGCGAATTTCGGTGCGATTCCAACCTCGGCGCGGGTCGTAGAACAAGGCAAGATCATTACCGCCGCCGGCGTATCGTCGGGAATCGACATGGCTCTGCGCCTGGCGGGCAGGATAGCCGGCGACACCATGGCCCACGCGATTCAGGTGGGAATCGAATACGACCCGCAACCACCCTTCGACGGTTCGCACCAGCGAGCCCCCGCGCCCGTCATGGCGATTCTTCGCGATTTCTATACGCGGCGCGGCCTGATGACCGAGTGAGCCTCCCGCACTGCGACTTTTTCGGGGACCTTTTCGAACCCGAAGACCTCCTTCCGCGTGAGGGACGCAAGCGGTTCCGAGGCAAGCTTCATGGCAAGTGCACCACCTCCAGCTTGATGCCATCCGGGTCGGTGAAGAACACCGCGTAGTAACCGGGCGTGTAATCATACTCGCGCGGCGCGTCCGTTATTCTGCCGCCGTGCCGTTCGATTTCCGCCGCCAGCTCATCCACCTGGTGGCGACTGTCGGCGGCGAAAGCGATTTCGCAGAGCCCCACGCGATGACGATGGAATCGGTCTGCGCGAAAACGTGGCTCGGCCTCGTGCACCCAAACCGAGCCGGCGTCGTTGTACCATCCGCTTCCCCGCTTGGGGCGTCTTCGGCGAAACCCACCTGATTTGGATAGCCGACTTTCGGCAGCAGCCAGCCGTAAAAGCGCTGTGCCTCCTCGTAGCGGTTCACATTCACTATCAGGTGGTTGATTCGGCCCTTCATCGAAATCGGCTCCTCTCTAACGGGTGCGCCCGAGCGTGTCCAGGAGCGCGCGTCGCATGACTCCGTGCGGGGCGCGTACGCCGTTAAACAAATTGAATGCCAGCTCGCCCTGCTCGACCAGCATGCCCGCTCCATCCGCGCACTTTCTTCGCGCACGGATGGCCCCGGCCAGGAACCTGGTCGGCCTGCGCGCGTAGAGGGTGTCATAAAAGAAACAGTTCGGCGGCGTGGCGTCGTATTCGAGGTGCGGGAAATCGGCCCCGGTCAGCCCCAGCGAGGTTGCGTTGACCACGCACACCAACTCGGCGAGCAAGCTGCTATTGACGAGTTCGCGCAGCCCCACCGCCTCGAAACGCGTGCGCCGCAGCGCGCCTTGCGCAAAGCGCCGGGCCAGCGCACTCGCGCGCCTGGCGGTCCGGTTGGCAATTACAACGCGGGCCGCCTTGAGGCGGCTCAGCGCGACTACCGCCGCGGCGCCCGCGCCACCGGCGCCCACAACCAGCACGGTCCGTGCCGCGATCCCGATGCCGTGCGCGTGCAGGTCGCGTTCCAGGCCGCGGGCGTCGGTGTTATCTCCCACCAGTTTTCCGTCTCGGTTGATGACACAATTGATCGCGCCGAGCAGTTCCCCCTCCGCGGTGAGCTCGTCCATGACTGCGAGGGCCCGCGCCTTGTGCGGTAAAGTCAGATTTACCCCGGCGATCTTCAAGGGTGCTATTCCGCGTAGGGCGGGCAGCAACTCGGCCCGCGTCACGTGAAACGCGACGTATCGGCGATCCATACCCAGCGCCGCGTAGGCAGCATTGTGCATTGCCGGTGAGAGCGAGTGCCCTATCGGATCGCCGAAGATTCCGGTAAGGCGCGTGGTGGCGGAGATTGGTCCGGGACGCACGGAACTCGCCATTCTCCAGGGCGGTCCTTGGTCCGACTATTTCCGCGCCCGCGCGGCGGCGCGGATTTCGCCCGCGTCGAACAGGAAGTGGTAGTTGAGTCCGGCGGCGGCAAGGGCTTCTCGGCCACCCTCGTTTCGGTCGACCAACGCGAAGCAGTGGGTCACGTTCGCGCGCGCTTCGCGCAGCGCTGCCAGGGCCTCGAGCGTGGATCCGCCGGTCGTGATCGCATCGTCGAGAACCGCGGTCTTGAGTGCGGGCCGGAACGCCCCTTCGATACGCTTCTGCGTACCGTGCGCCTTGGTTTCCTTACGCACGAAACAGCCCCGTAAGTCGAAGTCATGGCGATAAGCCGCCGCAATAATCGCACTAATGACCGGTATTGCAGCGACCGCCATCCCGCCAATCTGGGCAACGCCCGCCGCGGTGACAGACTCCAGCATCAGTTCGCCGACCAAAAACATCGCCCGAGGGAGGAACATCGCAGGGCGGCAATCCAGATAATAGTCTGACACCTTGCCGGAGGAGAGGGTTACCTGGCGCTCGAAGTAGGCCTCGCGGACCAGGATGTCGATCAATTCACGGCGCAACACCAAGTCCATGGCGCTGCAATCTTATCCGAAGCGTCCCCTTGAACAAGACCGGGCGGTTGCCAGAAGGCCGCGAAGAGTCTACCGTCACCGCAATCGTGAGCGACCAGCGAGACATCCGTCGATTTGACCCCCTGCAAAATCCGACGGAATGGAATAGCATGGTCTGCGGTCGCCAAAATCTCGAACCCTAGGCAAGCGTCGGAGATCACGTGACTCAAAGCGAAACTATCTCGCCAGCGATTCTTAGCGCGGCCAGCGCCCTTCCTTCCAACTACGTGGCACAGGAAAAACTGACCTCGCGTCTGCGCGAGTTATGGTCCCGTAATCACACGGACCTTCGTCGCTTCGACCAAATCCAGCAATCGTTAGGCATCAAGGGTCGCTACCTGGCCCTCCCGATGGCCGACTATCCGCCCCTTGACAGTTTCGCCAGCACCAACGACGCGTGGATCCGCGTCGCACCCGAACTGGGCCGCTCCGCGGTCGCGACTGCGCTTGAGCGCGCCGGCGTTTCCCCGCGCGAGGTCGATCATCTGTTCTTCGTGACCGTTACCGGAATTGCCACCCCCAGCATCGATACCCGCGTGATCAGCGCACTTGGCATGAAACCCAACGTCAAGCGCACCCCTATTTTTGGCCTCGGCTGTGTCGCCGGGGCGGCGGGCTTGTCGCGCGCGACCGACTACGTGCGTGCCTATCCCGAAGATATTGCGGTTTTGATGTCCGTGGAGCTGTGTTCGCTGACCCTGCAGCGCGACGATCTGTCAATCGCGAACATCATTGCGTCGGGCCTGTTCGGAGACGGGGCGGCGGCTGCCGTCATCGGAAGCGGAGATCGGCGACCTGCGAAGTCGCCCCGGGTTATCGCAACGCGCTCTATTCTGTATCCGGGCACCGAAGACATCCTCGGCTGGGACCTTGTCAACAGCGGTTTTAAAATCGTCCTGTCGGCCCGATTGGCAAACCTGATCGCGGAAAACATCGAAGGCGAAGTCGATTCATTTCTGGCCGAACACGGCCTCCAGCGCTCGTCGATTCGCCATTGGATCGCCCACACGGGCGGGCCCAAAGTTCTTGAGGCTCTGGAAAGGGCGCTGGCTCTGCCTGAGGGCGCGCTGGCGCGTTCGTGGCGTAATCTCGGGGAGATGGGAAATCTCTCCTCGGCCTCGGTCCTGTACATACTTGAAGACCTGATGCATGCCAATGTCGCTCAGCCCGGCGAATACGGCCTACTGATTGGTATGGGCCCTGGATTTTCCATCGAGATT
>JAFAHS010000341.1 GCA_019237115.1 Deltaproteobacteria bacterium | reverse complement strand
ATGGCGCGAAAGATGGATGGTAGCCCGCGAGATCCTCAATGACGCCCCCAAGCCTGAGCCTCAAGAATTCCTTGATGTGGAGCGGCGGATGAAGTTTGCCGATTTGGAGCGCGAATGGGCTCAAGTGCTTCGTGGCCTTGAGGCGTTGCAGCAAGTGGAAGCCACTTTCGAGCAAAAGCGCTTCCTCTTGCGCAGTCAGCTAACCGCCGAGGAGGCTTCAGCGGCTCTGCGGGCTGCCGGGGTCGCGGCACCCCCCACGTTGCGCGAGTTGCCGTAGTCCTGCCGTCCGCAGAAATGTAGTGCCAAAGGATTTTGCGCTTTTACAAGTGTTTCATTTCACGTAACTTGTGATTTTGGACTGTCGAAGACCGGTCCAAGTTTTTCAAGGCGCTGGCGACGACTTTCAGAGATCACTTGATCGTGGTTCGAATCCCACGCCCTCCGCCAGTTTTTGGTATGATGTTTGCGTAAAGGGAGTTGCGTCACAAAACTTGGACCATCTTTCAGGACTGCTGGTAACAATTTACGTCAGGTGATGGTAACGGGTCCATAAATTTCCATCGACGTCTGCTACCGGATTCGAGGCGTCTATGCCGGATTTGGGATTGAACTGGAGAATGCGGGGCACAGAGTTAGCGCAGCCGGCGCAGCGGGCTCAGCCGGCGTCCGCTCAAGGCTACTGCCAGCACGATGATGAAGCCCGAGAAGATTTGCTGTTCCGGTGTGGAGAACCCAAGGAGAATCACGCCATTGTTGACGAGCCCAACGAGCAGCGCTCCGGCGATCGCCCCTTCCACGCTTCCGCGGCCTCCGCTAAGCGAAGTTCCGCCTATCACCACCGCGGCGAGAACGGTGAGCAAATCGCCGCCACCGAGATCATACCGCCCTGAGCCGAACTGCCCCGCATAGAGCAGCCCAGCTACTGCTCCCGCAAGGTCGCTCAGAATAAGTACGGTGACCTTGATGCGGCGGGTCGATATGCCCGAATAGCGAGCTGCGACCTCGTTACCCCCGGTAGCAAGCACGGCTTTGCCAAATGGTGTCCGGCGCAGAACGAGCGTGCCCGAAGCTCCAGCCGCTATCGCCCAAACTAGCAAGACCGGAATCTCGCCGAGACTCCCTTGCCCGAAGATCGAAGTGTAGGCGCCATTGAGGATGGGGACCGCTTGCTCGCCCGAGATGAGCCGCGCCGCGCCCTCCAGAACTCCGATCATCCCTAAGGTGACAATGAAAGACGGGATCCCTAACTGTACCGTGATTGCGCCGTTAATCAGCCCGACGACAAGACCCACCGCCAACGCGGCCCCGACAGCCAGCCAGATATTGTACCCGTTCGCAAGCAATGTAGCAACGAGCGTTCCCGCTACGGGCGGTACTGATGCGACGGACAGGTCGATCTCACCCGCGCTGATGACGAATACGCTGGCCACGGCCATGACGATCACGGGCGTCTTCGCTTTGACGATGTTCATGAAATTGCCGACGCTCATGAACGCCGTGTCGCGCAACAGCACCCAGAAGATCGCGATCAGGACGAGCATAACCAGGATTAAGAGAAGCGAGCTCTCCCCTGAGAAAAACGCGGCACCCAGCCTTTGCGTGCGCGGCCGCCACGGGCGCTCCGCCGCTCTGGGCTCGCGCGACGAGTGGCCCGCGAGCGAAGACGGCTCAGGATTTTCATGCATCCGATTCCGGCGCGTCATTCTTCTATCATTGCTCCTGGCTGCGTGCCGCGCCGGACCGGCTGGATGCCCGGCTGCATGAGATGTGTGATTTCGAATTCTGTGCGCTGCTGCGGCCAGTTCGACAGTAGATCCCGCACCGTCCCGTCAGCCAGAATGAGAATTCGATCCGCGACCTCCCTCAGTTCTCGAAGGTCGGATGTGACCCATACGACGCCTTTGCCCGCAGTGGCGAAGGCCCTGACGCGGGTCCTGATTTCGGCCCGCGAGCGGACGTCCACCCCGAAAGTGGGCTCATCCAGCAGAAGCACTTGGCAGCGTGTGTTAAATGCCTTTCCGAGCAGCACCTTCTGTTGATTTCCGCCCGAAAGGTACTCGACCGGCAGCCGCGGGTCGTTCGGCCTAATTCCGAATTTCTCGATCGTCTCCCGCGCCACGCGGGCGCTGCGTCCCGTATTAATTAGCGGCCCGACACGAAGCCGTCCGAGAATCGACGCGACCAGGTTCGCCTCGACGGAATGCGAGAGCACTAGCCCCTCCGTTTTCCGGTCTTCCGGAATGAGATAAATACCAACCTTTATGGCCTGTGCAGGCGAGTTCAGATTGACCCGTCTTCCGGAGACCCGGATGTATGCGGCCCGGTGGGGGACCGCGCCGAATAAGGCCTTGAGCAGAGTGGAGCGGCCACTGCCGGCTAGACCCGCGACGCCGAGAATTTCGGCTTGGCGCACGTTGAAGGAAACATGCTGTAACTTGGTGCCCACTTGGAGCCCGTGCACATCCAGCACCGGCGGCTGCACTTGCGCCTGCTCTGAACGGCCAAGGTGCTCCGTGTCGGACTCCTGGCTGCCTTGCACGGCACCCCCGGCAATCGCTTCCACGATCTCGCCGAGGTTGGTACCGGCGGCCGGAGCCGCCAGGACGACATGGCCGTCGCGTAGGACGGTAACCTCGTCCGCGAGTTCGAAGACCTCGGCGAGGCGATGCGTCACGTAGACGACACCTACGCCGGAGCTCGCGATCTGTCGAACGATGGTGAAGAGACGTTGTACCTCCCGTTCCGTAAGTGCAGCCGTGGGCTCGTCGAGAATGAGGACGGCGCTCGCGAGGCGCAGCGCCTTGGCGATTTCCACCATCTGTTGATCCGCAATGCCTAAGTGCCCAACAAGAACATTTGGCGAGATTTGAACTCCGAGTTGCTCGAAGATTCGGCGAGACTCGAGGGCTTCGGCGCGTGCGTCGATCAACCCGGTGTGCCTGATTTCGCTGTTGAGAAAGATGTTGTCGACGGCCGAAAGCTCGGGGACAAGACTTCGCTCCTGGAACACCATGCCAATGCCTGCCCTGCGCGCCTCGAATGGGTTGGCAAAGTGTCGCTCCATGCCGTTCACCAGGATGCGACCCGCGCTTGTTGCCGTCGCACCCACGGCAATCTTAAGCAGAGTCGATTTCCCAGCTCCGTTCGCCCCGAGGAGAACATGCACGCTTCCCGACCGGACGCGAAGATCGATACCACGGAGCACTTCTGTCGCGCCGTACGACTTCCCGATGCTAAGTAGCTCGAGCGCGAAGGGCGACGAGGGTAATGACCGGCTGCTACTCACACCCGCACGCCCCATCGCCGCCCGCGCTTGACTGTTTAATGGTGGGCCAGTTCGGACAGGGCGAAATCATTTTTGCAAACATTTCTGCGCCGGATCCGGGAGGGGTACAACGCCTCCGTATGCGAGGTCCCACCCCTCCTTGAGGTTCTCTTTGGTCACCGCAAAGACCGGCACTACGACGTAGGGTGGGACAGGCCGACCCAGTGCATGAAGCGCTGCTGCTATTGCACCGGTCCGGCCCCATTCATAGACCAGCTGCGAGGACATGACGAAGATAGGTCCGGTATCGCAGGCGATCTGAGTAGCACCGGTGAATCCGAGGTCTATATGCGCCACTGGAATCTTCTTGCCCGCAGCGTTCAGCGCTGCCAGGACGCCGTCGGCAGGAAGATCCCAAGGTGCGAAAATCACGTCGAGATCTGGATAACGCGCCAACATGGCGGAAGTGATTTCCTGCGTCTTATGCGGGTCGCTCATCGGCATTCGTACGACAATCTTCACTTTGGACTTGTCGAGTTCATCCACGAACCCCTTTTCTCGTTCGTTCACCAGTTTGTAATTGGCGTCGAAATAGATCATACCAAGCTTCGCGCCATTCGGGAATTGCGCCGCGACGGCCCGCGCTACGGCCGCACCGTTTCCGTAAGTGTCGTATGAGATCAGCGTCACGAAATTATTCGGCTTGCCAGTCGTCCATCCGCCCGGGGCATTGGCGAAGGAAACCACACTCGCTCCGGCGTCCACCGCAGGCTGAAGCGCTGCGCGGTCAGCTGTCGGATCGACGCCGCTGTAGAAGATGATGTCGGGCTTAAGCGCCATTACGTTGCGAACGTCGGTAGCGAGCTGCGTTTCATTGAAATTGTAATTGGTTACAGCCACGAGTTTGATCCCCATCGCTTCAAGAGCGTCTTTGGCTCCATTGAGCACGGCTTGGTTGTAGGCGCCGGAGGACCAGTTAAGAAAAGCGGCCTTCAGCCCCTTGCCACAGATTTCCTGAACTTCATCGGCGGTTATATTGACCTCGGTGTACCAAGTCGGCAGTTCTCCGACGTTGCCTCGGGTTTTCAGCGTCTCGGCATTCGGCATCTGGACCCAAGACGGAAGCTTCTGTCGCTGCACTCGCTCTGGGTTACATTGGGCCATAGCAGCCCTATCTCCGCCAATAACCGGGGCGGCCAGCAAAACAAGCACTACGAGCCCAATGACTTTGGATATTCGTGCCACTCGAATAGGCACGCCGACTGTGCCGCTCCTTCGACCGTTTGTATTGCCGAAAGATTGCGAATTGCTCATGTTCTCCTCCTTTTGGCTCGTACATACGCTTGGGACTAGGAATAGCTCACCCGATTAGCTCGATTCAGGCAATCCTTGCGCCAGCATATGCCGCTAGCTTCACCACTCTAAATATGAAACCGCTTGTATGCCAGAAAATTGTAAGCGGTTACAAAAGGTCTTGACCAAGGGCTGCTTTTCAGGAAACGCTAGTGCTCGGGGGAGAGCCTCGCACGCGCGCCAGAGCACAACAGGCTGGCATA
>JAFAHS010000308.1 GCA_019237115.1 Deltaproteobacteria bacterium | reverse complement strand
TCACCTTCGGTGAGATTTTCACGTCGTAGAAGGCGGTGGTGAGGTCCTTCAGAAATGGTTCGTCTCCCGCCTCCCCGTGCGCGAACACCCTGGCTGGTATGATCAACGCGAACAGTGCCAGCGTGACGATGCACGTGGGTAGTCGCTTAAACATCCCTCCCCCTCCCCACCGCTCGGAGCGTGGTCGCGCGTTCTTCACCGCCACCCGACATGATGCGCCGGTTGCGACGCTGGGGTGGCCTTCTGCCCCGCTTGAGTTGCTCATTGCCGCCCTTGCGCGAAGGCCACAGCATGACCGCCCAGTAGCAAACAAAGGCAATCGCGATGGAAGCGCCCAGCGGGCGTCCGAGTTCATCGGCGCTTGCCATACCGCCGTGCGCGAACCCAACGGAAGCAGACGCAAGGATCCACGCGCCCGCGGCGCACGTCCCTGCGATCAGATTGCGCGTTAGACTTCGCATGGCGGTCACAGCGTCTTGATGTAACGGCGGATTGGCCACACCGCGAGGTAGCGTCCGATGAACTGGCCTATCCAGTAGCCGACCACGGCGAGCGTGCCGCCGAACACCAGCGAGACGTACTGGGTTTCACCGAGAAAACTGCGCAGCGCGCCGCGCTCGATGTGGCGCAGGTACTCGGGGGTTTGCGAGCGGATGTAAACAATTCCCTGCACGTCCGCGACGGTGAGCACGTGGTTCATAAAATGGGCCGGCTGCAGGAACGGCGTGAGCGGCACGTAGTTGAACGCCCATACCAGCAGTGCCCAAATGGGCCCTCCGAACAGCGAGGTCAAGATGAAGCTTCGCGTCTTGAGCAGCAGCCAATCGAGAATTATCGCGGCGCACACGGTGGAAATGGGCCACACGAAATTCATCGGGTAAGACTCGGCGACGTGCCACTGAAAGAATCGGCCCACCCACGCGAACATGAAGAAACACACCGCCGTGTAGGTGGCCCCGGTCGGAAATCGCCACGCCACCCACTGGATATATTGGAGTGCTGACGGAATGATGATGGTCGCAAACGCCGTGATGACCGGCCACCATTGCGGATCCTTCCAGTCGGTCCAGAAGTCCCAGTCGCCGGCGAACAGCTGCTTGGTGATGTCGGCGGCGCCGCCGACCACGAAAATAGCGGTAACCCAGAACACCAGGTCCCACTTGCGATCGATCCACTTGTAACGCTTGTTGAGCAGCGAGCGCAGCTCAAGCCGGCGCTGGCGCTCTCCCGCCGTGGTAGTCCCCGCCGCCATGTCGAGCCCTCAGTCCGCCACGGCCTGCGCGCGCGTGGGCGTCTGCCCGGCCGCGTCCTCTTCCGCCTTTTCGATTTCGAACAGGCGCAAGATGGTCTCACCCCACACCGCGAACATCCCGGCGGCCAGCCATCCATACATGACGAAAGGCCAATGGAACGGCACCGCGAAGAACTCCTCGGAAATCCACAGGCTGTGGCCCCACTCGTTGAACGCGACTTCCATGCACTCGAGCACCGCGGCTGCGATCAGAAGAAAAAACGACCAGGGGAAACCCAGGGTGGGCGAGTACAGCGCTGGAATGCGAAATCTCCCGTACAGGTACGCGCCCAGGGCGAGCACGACGGAGAGCGGAAAGAAAAAATAGAACATCGGGATGTGAGTGGGGGTGAGCGCGGTGTCGCGCACCAGGGTCTGGTGCCACGCACCATCCCAGTTGGGCCAGAAGCTTGCCTCGATGTAGATGGAGAGACTGGTTATTCCGATGATGCTCCACAGCACCGCGATTCGGCGGACCTCTTCGGCGCGGGAGAACGGCTCGGTAGCGACCTGGCGCCCGGTGCGCACCAGCCATCCGTACCAAAGCCCGGTGAAGACGCCGAGCGTGACCAATTCACCCCAGAAAAGTGTTCGATAGTAGAGCGTAAACTCGTGACTCGCCGAGTTGAGCCCCGCCGTGAACGCGAACTTGTAGTCCCACAACCAAAGAAACAGGTTCGCGCCCATCACCAGCGCCGAGCCCCAGAACAGCGATTGCCATCCCACCATCCAATCGGTCGGATTGCGCTCGCTGCCGGTGGCGGCCCCGCCGCCCATCATGTCGATTTTTCGCGCTGAGCCAGCCATATACGTACCCCCTGCAGAGCGCTTCGCGATTAAGCGCCTCCGCGTTCGACCTGGTCTTTGATCTCCGCAACCACCCGCTGCGAATTCATCGCCATGCCCGCATACTCGCGCTGCTGGCGCAAATCGGGCCCGAGCATGAATACCCGGGTGATATGATTCGGAGACCCATCCGGCAAGCGCCGGTTATCCACTCCAAATGCGGTCGTGATGCGAGCCACGTCGGCCGCCGTGCCGGTCAGAAACAGCCAGCCGCTCATATCGGCCCGCCGATCGCGTGCGAGCTTTAAGAGCAACGCCGGCCGATCGTGCTCCGGATCGTTTGTAATGGTTACCAGCACCACCCGCGAGCCGAGTTCGGGGCCGATCGCATCCGCGATTTGCCCGAACTTGTTGATCAGAGTGTCGCACATTCCCGGGCATCCGACGTGAACGAAATTCAGCATTACCACCTTTCCCTTGAGGGAACTCAGTTCCACGCGCTGCCCGTGATCGTCGATCAGCTGCACGTTGGGGAGCGTTGCTGTGGCCTTGGTGGCGGGGTGGCATCCGGCGGCCAAGATGCCGAGCGCGACCGCCGCCAGCGCAAGGCGGGCAGACGCGGCCGCGCGGCGATTTCGTCGGCCGCGCAATATGGCGGAGCGCCGGTAGCGGATAATCGATATTGCCACCAGCGCCAGTACCCCCAGCACCAGCAGGAAAGGCATCACAAGAGCCCGATACCACGCCCGGACGCGAATGGGAAACGAATATTCGGTGGCCCCCGCGCCGCCGGGTGACCCGATCGAGACGGTCGCCTGGTAGCCAAACCCCTCGGCCAGGTTGACCTGGGTATCGACCACTCCCCGCGGGTAAACGACGGGCGCCAGCGAGACTGCGGGGTGCATTGAGCCGTCCCGGCCAATTGCAAGGATCCGAACCCCGATGGGCACTCGCCGCAGCTCATCGCCCTGCGTATCCAGCACGAACACCGTGTTACCCTCCCGCGGAACCTCGTCGCAATACTCGGCATCCGGGTCGAACTGGGGCTGGTAGAGGGTGATATGAATCAGCGAGGCGCCAAGCTTGCGCTCGCAGGGATCGTTGGGTCCGCCGAACTTATGTGCGTGCGCGGGCGACGGCGCTATCCACCACAGCCCACACAGCAGGGCCACGCGCCAGTGGCGCGCGATCGTTTTCCATAAACGCAACCCCGCGCACATGTTTCATAGATTGCGCTTCGAGCACTGGTCCGCGATGTACTCGGCCTGCCGAATCGCCAGCGAGACGATCGTGAGGGTGGGATTTTCGGCGGCGCTGGAGCTGAACTGGCTCCCGTCCGAGATGAACAGGTTGCGGAGGTCGTGGGTCTGGCCCCATTTATTGCACACGCCCTCCGACGGCTTCTCGCTTTGCCGGCAGGTGCCCAGGTTGTGGGTCGATGGATAGGGCGGAACCTCGACGGTCCGCGTCGCGCCGACCGCCTCGTATACCGCGGCCCCGCGCTTGTACGCGTAGCCTCGCATCGCGAGGTCGTTCGGATGGTCATCGTAGTGCACGTTCGGGATGGGCAAGCCGAACTTGTCTTTTTCGGTCGCGTGAAGGGTCACCGCGTTACCCTGCTGCGGCATATCCTCGCCCACGATCCACATCCCCGCCATGTTCGGATAGCCCTCGAGGAGATCGGTATATTCTTCGCCCCACGCACCCGGATTCAGAAACGCAGCGGCAAACGGAAGACCCAGTGAAATGGTTTCCAGCTCGAATCCTCCCGCAAACCCGCGCTTGGTATCGAAGATGGCTTCGTCCTGAATGATTCCCGCCATCACCGTGCCGCGATACATGTGCACGGGCTGCTTGAACACGCCGAAAACCGACCCGGTCGTATGCCGCATGTAGTTGCGGCCGACCTGTCCCGATGAATTGGCCAGGCCGCCTGGAAATTTACTTGAATGGGAATTCAGCAGCAGGCGCGGCGTCTCGATCGAATTGGCCGCGACGCACACCGCGCGCGCCTTCTGAAACTGATGGTTCCCGTTCTTGTCGGCGTATAGCACTCCGGTCGCGCGTCCTTGCTCGTCGTGCTGAATCTGCATGGCCATCGACTCGGGCCGCAGGTCGAGCTTGCCGGTCTTTTCGGCCGCCGGAATTTCCGTGTACAGGGTCGACCACTTCGCGCCCGACTTGCAGCCCTGGAAACAGAACCCGAGCTGCCAGCACGCGGAACGTCCGTCGCGCGGGCGGCTGTTAATCGCCATGCGCCCCGTGTGAACGGTCCTGTACCCGGCGCGGGTGGCGCCGTTGTACATGACCTTGAAATTGTTGTTGCCCGGCAGGCCCGGAATATCGTTGGTGCGGGTCACGCCCATCTTGTACTCGGCCTTGGCGTAGTACGGCTCGAGCTCCGCGAGCGTGAGCGGCCAATCGAGCAGATTCGTGCCGCTTATTCCCGAGTAGTGGGTCTTGGCCTTGAATTCATGTTCCTGCAGGCGCAGCGAGGCTCCCGCCCAGTGGACGGTCGTCCCGCCGACCGTCTTGCAGATCCATGCCGGCAGGTTCGGGAAGTCTTTCGCCACTCGCCAGTTACCCGAAGTCGTGCGTTTGTCGAGCCACGCGAGCTGATTGAACGCGAACCACTCCTCGTTGCGAAACGTCGTCGAGGATTGACGGTCGCCAGCTTCCAGCAGGACGACCGGGAGGCCCTTCTGGCAGAGCTCGTTGGCGAGCGTGCCACCGCCAGCTCCCGAGCCAACCACGACGATCACCGAGTCATCGTTCGATGCGTAGGTAGCCATCGTCACCCCCTCCTCAAGCCGGCTTCGGGCTGGCGGATTCAGGGGGATCGGGAAGCCAGGTCAGGTCGTTGAAGCCCTTGTGAATGTATCCGCCAAACTTGTAGGCAGGTCCCTGGTAGCCGAACACCTTCCAGACCGCCGGATCGCTGTAGAGGCTCTGCAATTCAACCGAGTGGACCTTCTGGAAGAACGGTGTCGCCTCGATCTTCTTGAGCGCGGCGGTCTGCTCCTTTTCCGTCAGATCGACAAAACGCTTTCCCGCCGCATCGAGCGTTTCGACGCCTTCCGATATGAGCTTCGCGACCGTGGAGTCGCTCTTGGCGGCTGCATCGATGTCGTGCACCACGCTCCAATAGGGGCCGTCATCCAGCTGCTTGTGCGGGAAAATCCGCCGCGTCATCTTGAGCAGTGTCTCCCCCTGATGCGGCTCCAGCGTCGTGAGCTGCGGCGCGCCTCCGGCGGCAGTGGCGAGACCGACCACGCCGGAGGTGGCAGCGGCGGTACCCACGACCACCAAAGCTCCGGCCTTGAGGAACTCCCGTCTCTTCATGATGGTTTCCTCCGACTAGCAGGACTCACTTACCCCACGCGCGAATCTGCTTGACGATCGCGGCAACTACATCGGGACTATTCACCAGATCCGGGTTTCCCGGCATCGCGGGGCTTAGGCCGACGGCGGGCCCGCCCTGCACGATGGCCGTGGTAAGCGTCTTGTCAGTGACCGATTTCTGCCATTCGCGATTGTGAAAATCCTTCGGCGGCGGAACCAAAGACGCCGAGGCCACCCCGTGTCCGTCGCCGTTTTCGCCGTGACAAATCGCGCACCGATCCGACAGCAAAGCCTTGGCCTGATCCTCCGCGCTGCCGGCCGACACGGATGAAATCGGCGCGCTGGCCGTCATCAGCGCAACCGCGCCAACCAGGCAAATAACCGTGCGAGCCCGACCCACGCGACCCTGATTAGTCGTATACGTGGCGAGGCGTCAAGTTGGAGAGCCAGGATATCGCCGAAGGCGTGGTCCGCCGCGACCGGGAAGGATCGATGACGCAAGCCGTATGAGCTAAAGGCAAGTGGTCGAGGCCCGGGGACGTTACAGAGCCCCCGGGCCCGACACTCGATCAGAGGGTTGCCAGGAAATTCGCGAGGTCCTGCTTTTCCTGGTCGGTGAAACCGACGTTGAACCGCTGATCGTAGAACTCCACCGCGTCGCTCAGAGTCGCGGCGGAGCCGTTATGAAAATATGGTGCGCGGGCGGCCAGGCCACGCAGGATAGGGCCTTTGGTCTTGCCGATGTCTGCGCACTTGCCGCTTACCAGGGCACGTCCCGGATCGGTGACCGTCAAAGTCTTTCCGAATAGCCGACTACTTGGATCGGTGCAGGTCACGTCGAAGACCGGCAGGCCGGCGACGTCCAGGGGTGACACGGGGTTGGCATCGGTGATGCCGATGTTGAGCGGCGCCTTCACCGAATGGTCGCCGATATTGGGCGTGTCGTGGCAGGTACCGCAATTGCCGATAACCGATGGCTGATTCAGGACATCGTTTATACCAGCCACGCCCGTGATGGTGATGGGCTTGGTGTTGAACACCTGCTCGCCGCGAGCGACCGACTTCCGAAAACTGCTCACCGGGTCGTTGCCGGGCAGATTCTCCCAGTTCGCATAGAGATCGAAGATGTCTCCGGTGAACGGCGTGCCGCAGGGATTACCTCCGAACGGGTCGTTGACGCCAATAAAGAAATCCGGGAGCAGCGCGGCCAGGGCGAACGGACCTCCGCTCTGCGCTACCGAGGCTTCGGTGCACTGCACCGGGTTGTTGGTGTTGGCGATCGGCACCGTCTGGGTCAGCTGCGACGGTTGCGCCAGGAGCAACAGGGCCTGATTGTCGAAGATCTGAGAGGTGAAAATTCCCGATTCAAAATTTACGGTCTGCGTCTGTTGAGCGGTGGTCGGCGCGTTATTTCCCTGGGCGTGGGTTAAAGTCGCGTCGATCGCCTGATGTGCCAGCGAAGGCTCACGGCCATCCCACATTATCGTGCTGAGAAAGCCCAGGTTGGTGGAAGGCAGCGGGCGGCGATACACGGAGACGATTCCGGAGGTTGGACTGGTGAGCCCGGTCGTCGGATCGGTGTTGCACCCATAGGGATCGCTCAGCACCGACACGGTGAATTTCGCATTGGTCGGAATTGCAAGTCCGATGCGTATCAGGCCCTTGTCGGTTAGCAGCTGATAAGCCTTTTGCTGGGCAGCCGGTGTCGAGACATCGTCACTCGGACAGGTGGCGCCGTCG
>JAFAHS010000220.1 GCA_019237115.1 Deltaproteobacteria bacterium | reverse complement strand
CGATCCCTACTGATTTGCGCGGGCCGGCTTCGCTCGCGATGGCGGAGCGCTCGATCGCCGAGCTTCCGATGAAGGAAATGGTCGAGCGCGGACTGCCGCTGGGAAAACTGCCCGAACCGCGTGAGTACACCGGATCGTATGTTCTGCTCGCATCGGCGAACAATTCCTCCACCGCTACCGGCAGCGTGATAATCTGTGAGGGCGGAATCGGCGTACGCGGATTCGTAAACGCTGCGGGTGGGCGCGATCTTTGATCGGGACGAGGGACATGCTGCGCTGAGCGCAGCTCAGGTTCATTCCTGCTACGGTGCTAAAAGACCCATATAAAACTCAGGCGGTCCGGGATTGGAAAAGTCCATGGCGGAAGTGCCTGCAGTCCAGCAGCGTAGTGGCGGAGGCCGACCGCGGCTTACTGCTTGGAGGTCATCTGACCCACCGAAGATTGCGTCTTTATTCTGGGTACGCAAAGCCGGGCAGGTTCGTCTTGACGGGGCAGAGCCATACGAACTAGCTTGTTCATAACGTGAAATATTGTTCAGCGCACTGAATGATACTGAGTAATTGACCGAATTGTTCGCGGAGTTAGAGCTGGCTGAGCACGGCACGCCGCGCGAAGGAGGCTGCGGCCGTAGCGGAATGAGGTTTGCGGTGGAAACCCCTTTGATCATTGAGGAACTCACAAGGAACTCAAATGAACCCACCAGTCCGTATTGACCCCGAGACAGGCCTCAAAGTCTTCAAAACGCGAGCGGCCAAGGCGTCCGAAAAGATTACCGGCCAGGGCTATTCCGTCCTTACCGATCAGAAACTGAAAGAGCTGCCGGAATTGCCGCCTGGCGCCACCTTCAATGCGGAAGAGCAGGCCAAGTACCGCGCGTTCAAGGAGGCCCGCCGCGGCGCCGCAGACTACATGGCCATGGAAGGTGAGTTCAAGAAATATCTGGACGACGTCTATTCAGAACCGCCAATCCCGCGCGAAGCGTTGACCGACACGTGCGAGATCCTGGTGGTTGGCGCCGGCTTCGGCGGACTGCTGCTGTGGCACAAGCTGAGTGAAGCCGGGTTCACCGACGTGCGGTTCTGCGAGAAGGGCGGCGACGTCGGCGGCACCTGGTATTGGAACCGGTATCCCGGCATCGCCTGCGACGTCGAATCTTACAGCTACCTGCCGTTGCTCGAAGAGATGGGTTACGTTCCGTCAATGAAGTTCGCCTCAGGATTCGAGATCCTCGAGTACTGTCAGAACATGGCCCAGAAGTTCGGGTTCTACGAGCATTGCCTGTTTCACACCACGGTTGAGGCGACGACTTGGGACGAGGCATCCGGCCGCTGGACTGTCGAGACGGATCGCGGCGACCAGATGCGGGCGCGCTTCGTGATCCTGGCCAATGGGATCCTGACCACGCCGAAGCTGGCGCGCATCGCCGGCATGGAGAAGTTCCAGGGCGAGTCCTTCCATACCTCGCGCTGGAACTACAACATCGACCTGAGCGGCAAGCGGGTCGGAATCATCGGCACCGGCGCGACGGCGGTGCAAGCGATCCCGGAGCTCGCCAAGGTTGTCGGGCAGCTTTATGTGTTCCAGCGCACGCCGTCTTCAATCGACGTGCGCGACCAGCGAGCGACCACGGACGACGAGCGGGCGACTTGGGCCAGAGAACCTGGGTGGGCTCGGGCAAGGCGCGCTCGCTTTTCTAAGATCTCAGCCGGGCGCAGCGCCATCCAGGCCAACGACGACTACCTGGCGGGCAAGATTCCGGAGATCAAGAAGCCCAAGAAACACGAGCGCGTGCTGACCCCGGAGGAGCTGCTTCAGAAGCAGCTCGATTCCAACTTCCGCATCATGGAGCAGATCCGGGCGCGCGTGGACACGATCATCAAGGACTCGAAGACAGCGGCGGCGTTGAAACCCTACTACCCGTACGGCTGCAAGCGGCCGACCTTCCACGACGAATACTTGCAGACGTTCAACCTGCCGCATGTTCATCTGGTCGATACCGCTCCGCGCGGCGTGTCCGAGATCAACGAGCGCGGCATCGTTCATGAGGAGGTTGAATATCCGCTCGACGTCCTGATCTACGCGACCGGGTTCCAGTGGATGGGGACCTCGACCTTCAACATGGTCACCGGCCGGGGCGGGCGAACCCTGAAGGAGAAGTGGGAGACCGAGGGGACCAAGACCTTCCTCGGCCTGCATAGCAACGGCTTCCCCAACCTGTTCATCGTCACCGGTCCTCAGGGCGGCGGCGGTAGCTTCAACTTCACCGACGCGATCGATGCGCACGGTGACTATGTCGTATGGATCCTGCGGACTATGCGCGAGCGCGGCCTGCGCATCGTCGATGTCCGCAAAGAGCCGGAAAATGCGTACGCGGAGCATTGTCGCGACGTTGACGTCGCGACCGCACCGCTGCGCGATTGCATCTCCTACTACAACGGTGAAGGCAGCGCGGCGCCGGGCAGCCTCGCCTACTACGGCGGTGGCAAGTGGCACAAATACCGCATCGCCGCGCAGTCGACCCTGGAACCCTATTTGTTCGAAGAGGGAGATCTGACTGACTCGTTGGCTGCCGAATAAAGCGCGTCCGGGGGCATAAATAGAAATCATTTCGACGGGACCGACGTCGCGGCCCACCTGACGTGACTTTTGACCAAAGTTTGGTGGAAGGCGATCGGTAGCGTTGGAAACCTTTCTGCCACACCCTTCCCGATCGCCTCTCGACGCTTCGGCCCTTTGCAATTGAAGTCTTGAAGGGGATGCCCTTGCCCCGCTGTCCCAACCTCTCGGCTGGGATCAAGGATGACGGACTTCAACGCTCAAAATTTTCCGGTTGGTGCCTGATAAAAACTCGTTTCAGCCGCCTCTGCGGGTGGCTCGGGCGTGCGCCGTTTCCAGAATGGTCGGTCCGTCCAGCGATCTTCGGCGGCGTAGAGCCGGGACCGCTCCTTCAGGTAACGCCGCAGGGTACCATCCGCCCGTCGTGCATAGGAGATCGCTGCGGCGATGCGATCCGCCTCTCGAACACTGCCAAGCCAGGCTCGAATTGTCTCGGTGGCGGCGCAAGCGTCCTCAAGTGCTCCAGTGATTCCTGACGAGGTGAGGGGGTCAAGGGCCAACAATGCATCGCCTATCGACAACCATCCGCGCCCGGCGGCGCGTTCGCTGAATAGCGTATGGGCAGGAAACACTGACGGAACTGGCAAACTCGCTGGCGGCGGGACGAGAGTGGCAAGCTCCTGTGTGGTTGCCCAGGCCTTGTAGAAGACCTCGGATCGGATCAGCTTTTGGCTGCGCGCGATGTCGTGGTCGGTCATCAGACTGACCAACACCATGCCGCTGGGCAGCGACGCTGCGTACCACCATCCGTCCGCGGTCGCTTCGACCAGCGACAGCGTTCCTAGTCCGGCCTCGCACATAGGCACCAGCGTCGCGATCGCCAACATCTCGTCACAGCGCCGCCGATGCACACCAAGCCGCGCCGCCAGCGCCGCGTGCCTCCCGCTGGCATCGACGACAAAACGGGCAGTGTGTTCAACGGTGCGGCCCGCATAGATCAGCCGAAGATTCCAGCCGCCGCCCGGCCGCGGTGCCACCGCCTGAAGGCGTGCAGGCGATAACAGTCGTGTTCCATGCAAGACGGCGGCATCGCGCAGCCACTGGTCGAAACTGGCGCGATCCAGGTGCCAACCATATCCCAGACCGCGACGTAGAAAGTCGTCGACGTTTACGACGCCGCCCCACAGGCTTCGGTTACCGTGATACGGGCGGTGACCGAACTCGGTGAGGTCGTCTGGCAAACCGAGCCGCCGCAGCAATGGTGAAATACCTGGCGCAACCGATTCTCCGATTCGAAAAACACCGCTTGGTGGCCGGTCCAGCAAAGTTACCGGCCCCAAGCCCGCTCGGCACAATGCAACCGCCAAAGCAGCGCCCGCGGGACCGCCACCGATAACCAGCACTTCGGACGAGGCAGTCGGGGCCCGGGAGGATCCAATCATCGGCCGGTGGATCAGGGCGAGGCAGGCGGCGCTCCACTTCGACGAAATGGGGCTTGTCCTTGCTGCCAATGTTGTATACAAATCCGAGCTGATCCCAGCGCTTGACCATCTCCAGATCTTCCGCGAATGAAATGTAGTTCGATGCGTTTTGGTCGTAGTCGGTGCCAATCCAGGGCACCTGCTCGCCACGTCGGGGGCTCGGTTCCCTTGCAAGAGCGCTCGTGTGGCGCTCTGGCTTGAGATAGACGAACTCTGGTCGCTGCGCCGGCCACCACCAGAAAATACGGCCGTCGATCGGTTGTGAGGCGCACTCGTTGAAGTCAGCCTGCC
Source organism: Deltaproteobacteria bacterium (assembly GCA_019237115.1). Lineage (GTDB taxonomy): Bacteria > Desulfobacterota > Binatia > Binatales > Binataceae > JAFAHS01. Next base: position 595 of record JAFAHS010000220.1, on the reverse strand, counting down.
AGGGTACCGCCATGTACCTGCAAACGTCGCCCGGCTCCATCCCTGCAGCCGGATTGAAGCCCAGGCTAAGCGGTAGGTGTCGAACGCACGCGGATGCGAAACGGCTCACTGTAGATCGCGGGATTGCGGGCTATCCAGGTCATTTCGATACCCGGTGAGAATGCGCCCCCGACGCAGTTGTCGAGCACCGCGCGAGTAAGCTGATCGCCCGGGTGCCGTGCCGGACCTGGTCCGACCGTAAAATACCCGTTGGCCCATTGCTGCAAGAAGAAATACTGCGTTTCTGTCAGAGTCAGGTATTTGGAGGTCGCGAGCGACGCAGGGCTCGCTTCGCTGCTGCCCGGGCCCAGGCAATCGTCGCCAGCGAGATAAGGCATCATAGTGACGCCAGTTGCACCGAATCGCTGATTCTGAAAGCCGGGAGCACGCAAGGCACCGAGATAGTATTGCCGAAACTGGTTGAGTGCCGAATCCGGATTACCCAGTTTGTCAAGGTCGAAAGTATGTGGCTTGGGCGGGATTGCGGTGACCCAGGGTTAGCCCATTGCCCGCTCGAGGATTGGCTTAATCTCGGTCTGGTAAGAGGGCTTGTAGC
>JAFAHS010000151.1 GCA_019237115.1 Deltaproteobacteria bacterium | reverse complement strand
AACTTCCTGATTCCGCTGATGCTCGGCGCGCGTGACATGGCGTTTCCCAAACTTAACATGCTGTCATTCTGGGTAAGCGCCGGTGCCGGCGTGCTCATGATGGCGTCATTCTGGGTGCCGGGCGGACCTGCCGCGGCCGGGTGGACTTCCTACGCGCCGCTGAGCGCGGTTCCGATCTATACCGGGGTCGACTGGGGCCAGAACCTCTGGTGCATGAGCCTCATCGTGCTCGGGGTCGGCTCGCTGATGGGCTCCATCAACTACATCACCACTGTCATCAACATGCGGACCAAGGGCATGACCTTCTTCCGCATGCCGCTGGTCATCTGGTCGCTGTTCATCACCGCAATTCTGCTCCTGCTCGCGCTGCCCGTGCTGACCACGGCGCTTGCGCTGCTGCTGTTCGATCGCATGGGCGGGACCCACTTCTTCCTGCCCCCGGGGGGCGGCGAGCCGTTGCTCTGGCAACATCTGTTCTGGTTCTTCGGCCATCCCGAGGTCTACATCATGATCCTGCCCGGGATGGGCATCGCGTCCGAGCTGATCGCGACCTTCTCGCGCAAACCGATCTTCGGCTACCGCGCGATGGCCTACGCGATGGCGTCTATCGCGTTCCTGTCCTGGGTCGTGTGGGGACATCACATGTTCCAGTCCGGCATGGACCCCGCGCTCGGTACCGGCTTCATGCTGACCACCATGGTTATCGGCGTGCCCTCCGCCATCAAGACCTTTAACTGGCTGGGCACCCTGTACAAGGGTGACATTCACTACACCACCGCGATGCTGAACGCGCTTTCGTTCGTCGCCATGTTCGTGATCGGCGGGCTGTCGGGAATCTTCATGGCCTGTACCCCGGTCGACATGTACATCCACGATACCTATTTCATCGTGGCGCATATCCACTACGTGCTGTTCGGCGGCAGCCTGTTCGCTGTCTTCGGCGCCATCACTTACTGGTTCCCGAAGATGTTCGGACGGATGATGAACGAGAAGCTCGGCAAGGTTCACTTCTGGATCACCTTCGTCGCCTTCAACTGCACCTTCTTCCCGATGCACATCCTCGGCATGGGCGGGCACATGCGGCGCATCTACAACCCCACCCAGTACGACTTCCTCAAGCCGCTCGCGCCAATCAATATGTTCATTTCGATCAGCGCCTTCGTGCTTGGCGCCGCCCAGTTCCTGCTGCTCGCGAACATCGTGTGGAGCCTCTTCAAGGGCGAGAAGGCCAGCGAAAATCCGTGGCACGCCAATACGCTTGAGTGGAGCGCGCCGTCGCCTCCCCGGCATGGCAACTGGCCGGGCGCGGTGCCGATCGTGTATCGCGGACCCTACGAATACAGCTCGCCCGAGTCGACGGAAGACTATCTGCCGCAGTGGCAGCCGGCCGAACCGGCCACGGCCGCGGCCGACTAGATGGGCGCCGGTGAGCGATGATTGAAGAGCGGACTTCCGGGGGCGCAAGACGCGCGCTGCATCGGTTCGCGATGCTCGCGGTAGGCGCGACCTTCTGCCTCATCTTTGTGGGTGGCCTGGTCACGTCAACCGGCTCGGCGCTCGCGGTGCCCGATTGGCCGCTCGCCTTCGGCAAGCTCATTCCCGCCTGGCAGGGCGGAGTCCGTTTCGAATTCGGCCATCGAGTGGTAGCGGGCCTGGTCATGGTCCTGACGCTCGGGCTGATGATTTGGGTGCTCGCCGTCGAGCGCCGCCGATGGGTCCGCAACACGGCGCTGGCCGCTTTCGGCTTGATAGTTGTGCAGGCCGTGCTGGGCGGCATCACCGTGCTGTTCGAATTACCGCTTGCGATTGCGGTGACCCACGCGGCCACCGCGCAGGCATTTTTCTGCGTGATGGTCGCGCTTGCGATCTTTACCAATCCGGGCTGGGAGCAAACCGCCCCCGCCGACGAATCGGGTGCGCGTCCGCCGCTCGCCGCCCTGGCCGCGGTCACCACCGGCGCCGTCTATGCGCAAATTCTGGTGGGCGCCCTGATGCGGCACCTGGGCGCGGGGCTCGCCATCCCTGATTTTCCGCTTGCGTTCGGGCAACTGGTGCCGCCGTATTGGAACCAATTCATCGTGGTCAATTTCGCGCATCGCATCGGCGCACTCGTGGCATCCGCGATGATCATCTGGACGGTCGCGCGCGTGCTGCGCTCGCATCGGGAGTTTCCGGAACTGCGCCGCCCGGCGCTCGCACTCGTGCTCCTGCTGATCCTGCAGGTGTCACTCGGAGCGTTTACCATCTGGGGTCAACGAGCGGTGCTCCCCACTACCAGTCACGTGGCGATTGGCGCCGCAGTGCTGGCGACCAGCCTGACCCTGACCATTCGTGCCTATCATCTTTTCGGAGGGGCGCGACGCGGCGAGTTGTCGCGTGCCTCCAACATTCCCATCAGCGCGCAGGGGGTGTCCGCATGACGGCCAGGACCGCGACCGTAGCTTCACCTTCCGTGGCGTCGCGCGGGCGGCTTTTCGCCTACTTCGAGCTGACCAAACCCCGGGTGGTCGCGATGGTCCTGGTCACCACCCTTGCTGGCTACTATCTGGCCGCGGCCGGCGGGCTCGACCTCGGCCTGGGATTTAATCTGCTGGTGGGAACCGCGCTCGCTGCCGCGGGAACACTGGCGCTAAACCAGTACTCCGAGCGCGCTACCGACGCGATGATGCTGCGTACCCAGCATCGCCCGCTGCCCGACGGGCGATTGAGCCCGGGCGAAGCGCTGGTCTTCGGCTTGATCACGACCGGGGCGGGCCTAAGCTATCTTGCGCTCTCGACGAATTGGGCCTGCACTGGCATCACGGCCTCCATTGCCCTGATTTATTTGCTCGCGTACACCCCTCTCAAACGTGTGACCTGGGCGTGTGACATCGTCGGCGCCATTCCCGGAGCGCTGCCTCCAGTCGCCGGCTGGGTCGCCGCGCGCGGGACTGTGACCGGCCAGCCGCTGGTGATGTTTGCCATGATGTTTCTATGGCAGTTGCCGCACACCTTCGCGGTGGCGAGGCTCTACCGCGAAGACTACCGTCGGGCGGCCATCAAGCTGCTGCCCGAGGACGGGCGATGGGGCAACCCGTCCGATATCGTCGTCATCGTCGCGAGCTGCGCGTTGATCGCCGTGGGAATCGCCCCGACGCTGATGGGTAGTGCCGGGCTGCTCTATCTGGCGGTCGCCGTTTTGCTGGGGTTGGTACTGCTCGGGTGCGGCATCGCGATGGTACGTGCTCCCGGGCAGCCGCAGCGGGCGCGCCGCCTGCTTTTCGCGTCGCTGGTCTATTTGCCCGTGGTCCTGCTGATAATGGTGGTCGACCGGATTTGAGGATACTTCGATGGGTTCGCTGGTAAGCCGTCAGGACGTCAAAGAAGGGAACCGCAGGACTCTGAAAGTCCTCCTCGGTGTGATGCTCTTCCTGGTCGTGTTCTCGGTCCTCACGATTATGGCCAAGCACGGAGGAATCAACCTTCCGTGACCACGACCACCGCCAAGATTCGCCCGCTCGTTGCGCCCCGCAGGGGAGGGTATCACGACTCGGGCGGCGAAGAGCGCGAGCGTCCGTTCATTGCCAGCGGAATGCTGGCGGTGCTGATGCTGATCGCCACCGAGATGATGCTGTTCAGCGGGCTGATCGGTTCGTTCCTGATCTTCCGGTTGTCGGCTCCGTTTTGGCCGCCGCCCGCGCTGCCGCGGCTCCCGCTCAACGTCACCTGGGCAAACACCTTTGTGCTGCTGTTCAGCGCCGTCACGATGTACCTGGCGCTTAGGGCAGTGCACCGGAGCCGGCAGCGGCTGCTGCGCCGATGGCTTATCGTGACCGCGGTCCTCGGGACCGCTTTTCTGGCCGTGCAGGGGTCCGAATGGGTTCGGCTCGTCGCGCACGGCCTCACCCTCAAGAGCGGCAGCTACGGTGCAACCTTTTATTTGCTGATCGGATGCCACGGTCTGCATGTGACCGCGGCGGTAATCTGGCTGGTTTCGGTGACCTGGGTTGCGATGCGCGGCCGATACAACGCGCACAACGCGGGCGGTGTCGAGCGGATCGCGGCGTTCTGGTTTTTCGTTTGCGCGATTTGGCCGGTGTTGTTCCAGCTGGTCTACCGGATGTAGCCGGGCAGGAGTCGATGCGATGAATCTTTCGCGAAGGAATTCGATGGGCATTGCGATGGCGGGTGCGCTGGTTGGCGCGGTCCCGCGAATTGCGGATGCGTGCGCCATGTGCGGCCTGCCACCAGGCGATACCGCCGGACACGCGTACAACGCAAGCGTGTTGTTCATGCTGGCGGGTCCATATTTTACGGTCCTGGCAATCGGGGCAGTCGTGTTCGCGATGTGGAAGCGCGCGCACCGCAGGCCGCGCGCGGATGCGGCCACCGCCGCGACCCGAAGGTAGGCAACCCCGGTGCGGCGTTATCTTGAATCAGGGAGACGAAGATGAGCGAGGCTGCGGCAGCAGAGGTCCACGGACACCAAGCGATAGTCGATCAGACCGAACCGTCATTGACGCCCGGCAATTCCGGGAAGCTCGGAATGTGGGTATTCCTGGCGGGCGATGCGATGACCTTCGGCGCGGGCATCGCCGCCTATGGCGCGCTGCGTTATCAGAACGTCAACTGGCCCGACCCCGCCGATTGGCTCGGCATCTCGCTTACCGCGGTGATGACCTTCATCCTGATCTGTTCCAGCGTCACGATGGTCGAGGCGCTGTCGGGAATTAAGCGCGGCAACGCGCAGAAAATGCAGCGCTTCCTGGCCCTGACCGTACTCGGCGGGCTCACTTTCCTCGCCTGCCAGGCTTTTGAATGGCACCATCTTATCTGGGGCGAGCAGCTCTCGATCAGGACCAGCCTCTTTGCCGCGACATTCTTTATTTTGACAGGGTTTCACGGGATGCACGTGACCGGCGGCGTGATTTATCTCGGCACTCTGCTGACGCGTTCCTTTCAGCGGCCCTTCACGGTCGTGGATACGCGATTGGTCGAGGTCGCGGGTCTCTACTGGCACTTCGTCGATCTCGTCTGGATCCTGATCTTTACGTTTGTGTATTTGATTTGAGAGGCCCGACGTGCAGGGTAATTCGGTTGGGCGCGAAAACCGGTGCAATGGTGCAAAGTTGAATCTGGCAATTTCGATTTCGCCCCCTCGCCAGGGCGAGGGGTTGGCTCGATTTCGCGTCTTGCCGAAATTTCCGGCGGGCCACCGGTCTGGCAAGAACGACAGGGAGGCGAACAATAATTAACCATGGCGACAGAGGCGGTAGCACATCAGGCTCACGAAGAACACGAGGAGCCCAACTACATAGCAATATTCATCTATTTGGCGGTTCTGACGGCGGTTGAACTGCTGGTTTACGCGATGGGGTTCACGACGGTTCTCAAAGTCGGACTCCTGGTCGCACTCGCCCTCGCCAAGGCCGTGCTGGTCGCCATGTATTTCATGCATCTGTCGTTCGAACGCAGGGCGTTATGGATTATTGCCGGCATCCCGCTGGTCCTGGTTGCCTTCTGCTACCTGATGCTGCGGCCGGACCTGAGTGCCCGCGCCTGGACCAGTCAGCCCCACCCCGAACAGGCGGTCGGGGTACACGAGGGATCCGAAACTTCCGCCCCTGCCCCGGCGCAATCGGCACCTCCGCAGTCTTAGGGGGCGAGCGGCGCGACCTCAGTCACTCCACGCAAGGAGGGCGAGTCGGGAGACCCGCCGCGGTCTTTCGCGCGCGGCGTCAGGGGCCGCCGTCATCCTTGGTGTCGGGCGCCCTGGTGGTTGATACTGTCCTTCGATGGCCTACACCTCGCTCGCACCGCTCAACGCAATTTTGAACGGCACCGCGACCGTGCTGTTGCTCGCGGGCTTCGTCTTCATCAGGCGCAAACAGGTAGCCGCCCACCGTGTCTGCATGCTCTCGGCGCTGGTCGTGTCGGCGGTCTTCCTGTTGTCGTATCTGACCTATCACTACCACGTTGGCGAAGTCCGCTTCAGCGGCACCGGGTGGGTCCGCCCGCTGTACTTTTTGATCCTCATTCCACACGTGATGCTCGCCGGTCTGATAGTGCCGCTCGCACTGGCCACCGCATACTTCGCCCTTCGGACCCGCTTCACGACCCATCGCAAAATCGCCCGCTGGACCTGGCCCCTGTGGATCTATGTCTCCATAACCGGCGTGGTCATCTACTTCATGCTGTACCGCCTCTACACGCCGATAATGCCGTAGCCCGTTTTCTTCCTCCCGCTTCTCGGGTTGGTGCAGGTCAGTAGAAGGGGCTCGGGCCAGATGAAGCCTGCGACCTCGATGAAGGTCTGCAGTACTGAAAGATCAAGCCGTTGTCGCCGCTTGCTTGCGAAGTCGCAAAAAATAAGGCGGCGGCCACCCGTTTGGGTGACCGCCGCCAAACCCAAGCACAAATGAACTAGGCCTTCGCGCTAGGCCGCGATGACACCTCAGCGTGCCAACGCGCAAGGTTCTTCTGATTCTCCTGGATCCTGATCCCGGTGGTGCGCCCAAAGTCGATCCCGATCAGCGCGGTAATATCGGCAATCGTAAACCGATCGCCCGCGATAAACTTGCGATTGGCCAGCTCGCCATCGAGCCATTCCAGCCGCTTCACCGCGGCGTTCTTGCAAATCTCGCCATACTCCGGCACCTGCGGAATCCGGCCTTTGAAAAAATCGCTGGTATTGCGGAACGAGCCGGCCGTCATCTGCAGTACCTCGAACTCCATCCTGCGGTTCCACATCTCGATGACCGCCTTTTCCTTCGCGTCCTTACCCATCAGGTTGGGCTCCGGATGCAGATCCTCGAAGTAGCGACAAATCGCCACCGACTCGGCGATAAACGTGCCGTCGTCGAGCTCGAGCACGGGCACGCCGCCCATCGGGTTCTTCTTAAGGAATTCCGGCTTGCGATTTTCCGCCGTGCCCAGGTTCACCTGCTCCAGGGGCACCTGGATTCCTTTTTCCGCAAGGAACACGCGCACGCGCCGGGGGTTGGGGGCTTGGGCAGCTTCGTGAATTTTCATAGTGGTTGCAATTTAAAACCGCACTCGCGGATCGGTCAAGCCTTCGCGCTCGGCCGTGATGAGACCGCTTGATGCCAGCGTTTCAGGTTCGCCAGGTCGGCAGGGAATGGCTGCCCGCCATAACCGCAGAACAGATCGATACCGACCAGCGCCGTGATGTCGGCAATCGTGTAACGATCCGCGGCGACAAATTCGCGCCCGGCCAGTTCAGCGTCCATCCGCCTGAGGCGCTGGACGACATTGGCGCGTTGCAGTTCGCCATACTCGGGGACCTGGGGAACGCGGCCCTTGAAGAACGCGCCGGTATTTTGAAAGAAGCGCGCCGCCACCGCGAACAGCTCCAGTTCCATCCTTCGGTTCCACTGCTCGATGAACGCCTGTTCGCGACTATCCCGTCCCATCAGGTTCGGATTGGGATGCAAGCCCTCGAGGTACCGGCAGATCGCGACCGACTCGGCAAGGCAGCTGCCGTCATCGAGTTCCAGCACCGGAAGTCCACCCGAAGGGTTTTTCTTCAAAAACTCCGGCGTCCGATTCGCACCCGCCAGCGCGTCAACCTGCTCAATCGGAATCTGCAAGGCCTTCTCGGCAATGAAGATGCGGGCGCGTCGAGGATTAGGAAAGAGGCTGAAATCGTAGAGTTTCATCGTAGTTGCAAATTAAAACCGCGATCCGCGAAGGTCAACAGAGATTGTGATGGCGCAACCAGCGGGGTGACCGGCACCGCGCAGGACCGGTTTGAGAGGACATCAAGGTTGCGCAAATCCGTGGAAAACCGCTCGGGGCCTGGCGGCGCGCTTTGCCCCCAGGACCTCACAACCCCACGCGTCGATCGATCACGCGCCGCGCCTTGAACTCGGTGCGGGGCAGCGTCCCCGGCGCCTCGATCCGAATCCTGGGCCGCAGCTCGCAGCGCCGAATGACCTCCGCCTCAAGACGCCGCGTTACCTCGAGCGCGGCGTCAACGTCCAGAATGGTGCGCGCCTCGGTAACGATGGTGAACGCATCCAGCACACCCTCGGTTTCGATCACGATCTGAAACTCGTCATCCAGCGAATCAATCCCCCGCACGATCTCCTCGATCGCACTGGGAAACAGCTTCAACCCCCTGATGTTGAGGAGGTCGTCGGCGCGCCCCATGAACCCGCCCACCGCGCGCGCAAAGCTCCGCCCACACCGGCAGCGCCGGGTGTCGAAGCTCGTGAAATCACCGACCAAGAACCGCAGCTGCGGCGATCCCTCTGAATTCAGGTTGGTGACCACCGTGAGGCCGCGCTGCCCGGGCCCGACCGGTTCCAGGGTCTGCGGATCGACCAACTCCCAGATTTGCAGATCCTCCTGGACGTGGGTCGAGACCGGGTCCGCTGACAACCCCTCCCGACAGGTGAATGCCCACCCCGCCGGCACCGCCTCCGTGCATCCATAGACGTCATGGAGCTCGGCGTCCCACGCCTGCTCGATGCGTCGGCGCGTCGAGGGAATCCCCGAGGCGGCCTCGCCGCCGCAAATCACCTTCCGAATCGAACTTCTGCGCGGATCGATGCCCGCGTTGCGCAACGCAACCGCCAGGTGCAGTGCGTACGATGGCGTCGCGACCAGGACGGTGGGGCGATAGAGATCGATCATCGCCAGCCGCCGCTCGGTCGGCACTCCTCCCGGTACGATCGCGACCTTCATCAGGTTAAGCGCGTAATGCAGCGACCAGAAGAAAACGTGCGGATTGTAGTTGGTGCAGGTCAGAGCCGAGTCGCCCGCCCGCAGTCCCATCGCATACAGGGCGCGCGCACTGGTGATTGCCCACAGCCGCGCATCGACCTGGGTGTAGCGAAACGACCGCGGCGTGGTGGTGGTGCCCGAGGTGGAAAACACCATCCACCCGCGGGCGCGCCAGGTTTTGTGGTCGACGGTGGTGTAAGTTCCCCACGGAGGATAGGCCGCGACATTGGTCGCCATCGATTCCTTGGTCACCACGGGGAACTTGGGAAGATCGCTCACTGAGCGAATGTCCGAGGGGGTCAACCTCGCGGCCCGCATGCGCTCCCGGTAAAACGCGCTTTCCTCATAGAGAAACGGCATCAGCGCGCGGAGCTTTTCCTCCTGAATCTCCACGATTCGCGAGCGTGACGCGCTCTCCAGGGCAGGCGCCCAGATTCGCGCACCCAGCGGCTCATCCAAACCGCGCGAAAAGCGCTCCAGGACGGCAAGCCACCGTTCCCGCGCTGAAAGCCGCTTGAGGCGCCGAACCGGCGTTGACGAGATCTTTTTCCTGGCCCGGACCATCAGCAGATGCTGCCGCCGCATTCTAGAGGTTTCGACGAAAGTGTCCATTGCCGCCACAAATTGCCTCAATCCGGCTCCACCGGTAAGTCATAAAAAATCCGCTGGCGCGGCCAACCTGGCTGCACCGGCCACAACCCGATCACACGGAGGGTATCGCCATGTTGGATCACGTCGGTTTAGCAGTATCCGATTTCGCCAGGAGCAAGAGCTTCTTTGAGCGTGCGCTGGCGCCGCTCGGCTACCGATGCCTGATGGAATTTCCCGGCGCCGCAGGGTTCGGACGAGAAGGAAAGCCGGACTTCTGGATCGCCCAGGGCAGCAAGTCCAACCCGACCCACGTTGCGTTTGCGGCCTCCGAGCGCTCCGTCGTCGATTCCTTCCACAAGGCGGCGACCGGCGCGGGTGGCAAAGACAACGGCAAGCCGGGACTCCGCAAGGAATATCATCCCACCTACTACGGAGCCTTCGTGCTCGATCCCGATGGCAATAACATCGAGGCGGTTTGCCATCAGGGTTAGGCCCGCATGTTGACGAAAAGGCTCACCCTCATCGCGGCCCTGTACCTTCATGCGGGGCGCGAGGCGGAGTTCGCGAAGTTCGAGACCGCGGCCGCCGAGATAATGGGCCGCTACGGCGGCACGATCGAACGTCGCATCGGAGTAGCGCCGGGCAGCGGGGAGAATCTGCCCTACGAAGTCCACATCCTGAGTTTTCCCGACGAGCGATCGTTCCAGGGATATCGAACCGACCCCGACCTGGAGGCGCTCGGGGACCTGCGCGCGCTAGCCATCCGGGAGACCGTCCTGTGGCTCGGCACCGAGCTGCCCGCGTACGGAAGTTGACGCGGCGCTGCGTTGGAGGCAACGCCCGGAAGCCGTCCGGGGTCCCGCGACTTCCTCACGGTGTTGGCTCGGGACGAACCAGAAAGGATAAATAAAACGGGCCGAGGTCTACCATGACCCCGGCCCGTCACCTTGCTGCGGTTGCGCGGGCGTCCGGTGGTTGTCAGCCCTTCAGGAAGTCACGCACGGCAGTCACGAAAGCAGCCTGCTGCTCGTACATCACCATGTGTCCAGCCTGCTTGATGGTGAGCGACTTCGCGCCCTTGATCCGGCTGGTGAACTCGTTGGCATAGGCCGGCGCAATCAGCCGGTCCGACTCGCCCCATACCACCAGCGTGGGTGATGAAATCCGATGCGCGCGTTTCTTGAGTCCGCGGTCGGGCAGCGGCCACAGAAACTTGCCCGCCGTCGCCAGCCGCTTGACCCGCTCGACGTACATCGCTTCCAGGGCCTTGAAGTCCTCGGGAATCGCGGTGAACATCTTGGCCACCGGCGAGTTCGCATCGTGAAAGAGCAGGGCAGCGATCTCGGTCAGGTCGGCGGCAAAGAAATCCGGAATCGGATTCGATTCAAGCCAGAACCCCGCCGGCGCCACCAGCACCAGCTTGCGCGCCCGATGGCTGCACAGTGCCGCGGTTTCGGCCGCCAGCATTCCGCCCATCGAGTGTCCGACGATATTCGCCGACGGGATGCCGAGTTCATCCATCAGTTGATGGTAAAACAGGGCCGCGTCGATCACGTCGTCGATGTGCTCGTTGCCGGTCGATTCGCCATAGCCGGGGAAATGCGGCGCGTAGACCTTGAAGTCTTTGCTCAGGTCTTCCAGGAACGGATCGACTCCGGTCAGTCCGCCCGCGCCGTGCAGGAACAGGAGCGGCTCGCCGCTGGTGCCGAACTGATGCAGCTCGACCGAGAATTTTCCATTCAGCAGTTTCTGTGTGGTGATCATTTCGCGCTCCGAGCCTCCGCCTGAATTGCCGCGCCCGCACGGGTGGGTCCGTTGGCGGCGCGGTTCTCGAAATGCACCGGCGCCGGCGCCTGGATTTCGGTGGGCGGGAGCCGCTTGGGCGACCAGCGATCTTCCCAATCGCTCCACAGGTCGCGCATGTACGGCATGACCTCCTTGGCGAACAGCTCGGTGCTCGCCCTGACCAAATCCGGCGGCATCGAGCCGATCTGCATCAGCATCATCAGGTGCCCGCAGTTGAGCGACTTCATCGCCTCCCGCAACCGCTCGCGCACCGTCTTGGGCGATCCGGCGATGATAAAGCCCTGGTCGAGGAAATCCTTCCAGGTCAGTCCGTCGCGCCTCAGATCCGCCTGCTTGCCGACCTGACCGAGCATCCCCGCCTTGATGGTCTTGACGGTCCGATAACCCGGCGCATCGGCGAAGCCGTTGTACACGTGCAGGCAGCGATTGAAGAAATAGTCGACGTGCGGGGCGTAGAGGCGCTCGGCCTCTTCGTCGCTGTTGGCCACGATCACGACCTGCGCAAAGCCCATCGAGTACGGGTTCAGTTCCTTGCCCTGCTTGGCCATCACCTCCCAGTAGCCGTCGGCTACTTTTTTGCCGGCGATGTATCCGAAGTAACTTAGGAAGCTGTACTGGTAGTCGTGATTTGCGCAGAAGTCATAGGTCTCGACCGAGCCGCCGCCCGGAATCCAGATCGGCGGATGAGGTTGCTGAACCGGACGGGGCCACAGGTTGACGTAGCGCAGCTGCGTGTACTTGCCGTTGAAGGAGAAGATCTCCATCTCCTTCCACGCCTTAACGATCAGGTCGTGCGCTTCGTAGTATTTCTCGCGCAGGGTAGCCGGGACGGCACCGTAGCAGAAGTTGTCGTCCATCGAGGTGCCGACTGGAAAGCCGGCAATCAGACGCCCGCCCGAGATCACGTCGAGCATCGCGAATTCCTCCGCGACGCGGACGGGAGGATTGTAGAGCGCGATCGAATTGCCCAGCACCACCAGGTTGGCGTTGCGGGTGCGCCGCGCGAGCGTGGCTGCCATCAGGTTGGGCGAGGGCATCATCCCGTAGCCGTTCTGGTGGTGCTCATTCACCCCCAGACCGTCGAAGCCCATCGCGTCGGCAAACTCGAGCTGGTCGAGGTAGTCGTTGTACAACTTGTGTCCGACCTTGGGGTCATACAGGCGGCGGGGAATATCGACCCACACGCTGCGGTACTTTTCCTTGAAGTCGTCCGGCAGGAACCGGTACGGCATCAAATGGAACCAGGTAAATTTCATACCATTCTCTCCTTATGCGCGTGCCACCATGGTCAGCCAGAGGACCGGGCAGCGACCGCTTGCGATTCTTCTCCATTTTCAATTGCAATCTTGTCGAATGGGGGTGCACTGCGGGCGGCGTCCTTCACCAAATGCGACTCGAGCGCCTCGTGGATGAAATGTTCCGGGTCAAGGCCGGTGATGTCGCGAAAGAAGTTGTCATCGCCCAGCAGCATGAACGCGCCGTTGATACTCGCCCACATGACTGCGGCGGTCTTGGTCGACCCCATCGCGTTTGCGATTAGTCCGGCGGCGATGACGCGTGCAACCGTGCGCTCCCACAAGCCGAATACTTCATGGCTGAGCGCGAGCACCCGTTTATGGTTGCGAATCTCAGATGCACGCCTGATGCGCTCGGTAAGTTTGGCCCATCCAGCAGACTGCTGGGTGAGAAACATCTCGCGCATCTCACGGAGGTGAGCGAGATAGGCCGCAGCCACCTCGCGCAACTCCGCAAGCGGGGCAAGTTTACCCGCCTGGATTTCGAGATAGCGCTCGCGCAGTTGCTCAACCCTCTCCACCAGCAGATTCAGAAACAGATCGTCGCGCGAAGAAAAGTAGAGGTAGATGGTTCCGACCGCGACCTCGGCCTCGCGCGCGATCATCTCGATGGTCGAATGCTCGAGCCCGTGCTCGCCAAACACGCGCAGGGCCGCGGCGAGGATCGCCGCGCTACGAGCCTGTCGCTCGCGTTTATGTCGCTCCCGAACGCTCATGAAAGCCTGGCTGAATCAGCGTTCATTTTCTGAATGCAAACTCATAGCGTGGAGGTCAATGAATGTCAAACGAATCCCCGGCCAAGGTCCGGGTCGCGGCCCGATCACGGTGGCTGGGTAGCGGCCGGTGAAGCGGGTTGCTTCAGCGCTTAGGCGGAGACGGGGAATTCGGTCTTCTTCGCTCTAGAGCTCGAACGGCGTCGCCGCTTTGGGTTCTAGTCCCCGCAACCACATCTTGACATTCATTCGCGTGACAAGTTCGCTTACTGCCCGAATTGAGGCAATGAAACTTCCGGTGAATCCGTCCTGTGGCAATGAACTCTCGGCCGACCTGCCTTCACGCCGTACATTCAAATATTGGGGGTTCATCAGCTACGCTCGCGAAGACGAAGCTTCTGCCGAGTGGCTGCATCGGTCGCTCGAGCGTTACCGAATTCCTCGTCGACTGGTCGGTCGGGACGGGCCCGAGGGCAGAGTTCCACCACGCTTGTTTCCGATCTACCGCGACAAGGAAGAAATCCCAGCCTCTTCAGATCTCGGCTCGGTCATCAAAAATGCGTTGCGTGACTCGCACTCGCTGTTCGTCGTCTGTTCTCCCATGGCGGTTGCCTCGAAATGGGTCAACGAAGAGATACGAACCTTCAAACAGTTTGGCCGCGAATCAAGAATTTTCGGCCTGATCGCTAGCGGAGAACCCAACAGCTCGAGCGGCGTGGAGGGCGAGAAGGAATGCTTTCCCATTGCGATTCGCTTTGGAGTCGGATTGGACGGCCAGGTCGACCAGACCAAGCCTGTCGAACCGATCGCTGCGGACATCAGGAAGGGGCGCGACTCGCGCGCGAACGCCAAATTGAGATTGATCGCTGGAGTCATCGGCGTCTCGTTCGACGAACTGAAACAGCGCGACAGAAGGCGGCGGCGCCTGCTGTTCTCTGCCTGGAGTCTGGCCTCCGCGGCTCTGTTGATTTGCTTCATCGGAGTGTGGTCCTGGCAACAGCTGCGGATAACCGAACAGAGAAAGCAGGCGGAGTCGGAGCGCTTGGCCGGACAAGCGGAGCTCTCTGGAAACGAAAATCCCACCGAGCTGGAACGCAGCGCACTGCTAGCAATCGAATCGATGCGCCTGGAGCATTCCATCGGGAATGATTTGGTGCTGCGTGCGGCTATCAACCTGATGCCAAGGACGGTCTCCACCGTTCGATTCAAAGCGCCCGTACCGACTTTGACCTTCAGCCCCGACGGGAGCCACCTGGCGGCGGGGAGCCAGGACAAGACGGCGCGGGTGTTCGAGACGATGGGAGGCAAGGAGGTGTCGCGATTGGAGTTCCAAGGTCCGGTTAATGCGGTGGCCTTCAGCCCTGACGGGCGCTACGTGGCGGCGGGGAGTGGTCTTCCGGGTCTAGGTTTTAGGATCCAGCCCGCAGCGACGGTGTTCGAGGCGGTGGGAGGCAAGGAGGTGTCGCGGCTAAAGGTCCAGGATGCAATCGAGTCGCTGGCCTTCAGCCCCGATGGGCTCCACCTGGCAGCGAGCGAGAGTAAAAGCGTGCTCGTGTTCGAGGTGCTGGGAGGCAAGGAGGTATCGCAGGTGGAGTTCCAAGGTCAGGTTACGTCGGTGGCCTTCAGCCCTGACGGGCGCTATGTGGCGGCGGGGAGCCAGGACAACACGGCGCGGGTGTTGGAGGCGGTGGGGGGCAAGGAGGTGTCGCGGCTGACGCTTCAAAGTCCGGTTGTGGGGGTGGCCTTCAGCCCTGACGGACGCTACGTGGCGGCGGGGAGCTGGGACAAGACAGCACGGGTGTTCGAGGCGATGGGGGGTCGGGAGGTGTCGCAACTGGAGTTCAAAGGTCCAGTTGATTCGGTCGCCTTCAGCCCTGACGGACGCTACGTGGCGGCAGTGAGTTGGGACAAGACTGCGCGGGTGTTCGAGGTGGTGGGAGGCAAGGAGGTGTCGCGGCTGGAGTTCCAAGACCGAGTTAATGTGGCGGTTTTTAGCCCCAACGGACGCTACGTGGCGGCAGGGGGTTACGACAATACGGCGCGGGTGTTCGAGGCGGTGGGAGGCAAGGAGGTCTCGCTGCTGAAGTTCCAGGGTCCGGTTGCAGCGGTGGCTTTCAGTCCGGACGGGCGCTACGTGGGAGCAGGCGTCGGAGGCGCACGTTTTACGCCCGGAGGAGCGGCCGTTGTGTTCGAGGCGGTGGGAGGTGAGGAAGTACGGCGGCTGAGATTTCAACACGTGGTGTCGGCGACCTTCAGTCCCAACAGGCGCTACCTGGCGGTGGGCAGTTGGGATACCGCAGATTTCGGCGCCATCGGAAACGCAGCCGTCGAAGTGCTCGAAACGGTGGAAGGCAAGTTGGTCTCGCGGCTGGAGTGCCAGGGTCTGGTTACCTCGGAGGCATTCAGCCCTGACGGGCGCTACGTGGCGGCAGGCATCGAGGAGCCAAGTTTTGGGGCCGGCGCAGCGGCGATGGTGTTCGAGGCGGTGGGGGGCAAGGAGGTGTCGCGCCTGAAATTCCAAGATTCACAGGTGGTTACCTCGGTCGACTTCAGCCCTGACGGGCGCTTCGTGGCGGCCGGGGGTGGGAATCCACCCCTAGGGACGGGAGCAGCCATTGTGTTCGAGGCGGCACAAGGCAAAGAGCAGTGGAAGCGGAAGTTCCGATATTTGGTTCAGTCGGTGGCCTTCAGCCCCGATGGGCGGTTTCTGGCTATTGCCGGCGGCAATCCACTTTCAAGGGCAGGGACAGCCGATGTGTTCGAGGCCGCAGGAAAAAAGGAGGTGTCGCGGCTGCAATTAAAGGATGTGGTTTCGTCGGTGGCCTTCAGCCCCGACGGACGCTACGTGGCGATAGGGAGTTATGACAAGACAGCACGGGTGTTCGAGACCGTGGGGGGCCGGGAGGTGTCGCAATTGGAGTCCCAAGGTCCGGTCGTGGCGGTGGCCTTCAGCCCCGACGGGCACTATGTGGCGGCAGGGAGTCGGGACAACACAGTGCGGGTGTTCGAGGCGGTGAGCGGCAAGGAGGTGTCCCGACTCGAGTTCGAAGGTGCGGTCGGGTCGATGGTCTTCAGCCCCGACCGGCGCTATCTGGCTACCGCCGCCATACCGACAGAAGGAGGACTCATGGTACGGCTTGATCTACTGCGACGACAAGATTTGACAGACGAAGCCTGCTCGCGACTGACCAGGAATCTTACCCCCGAAGAATGGAACCACTTTCTGCCCGGCGAAAGATACCGCAAGACCTGTCCAAACCTCCCATGAGGTCTTGCCTGCGGGCCTCGTTGACTTTCCTGGCGACAAACTCCAAGTCGACTGGTGTTTCTTCACCGCGGACACCGAGAGGCTCTTCTTCTACCACCAATCGTGACAGCGTGAATCACTCGCACGGCGGCGCTCAAAATCTCTACCGTCTCCGCACCCGTAACTTGATTGAGGGATGAGGCTAGCACTTTTGAAACCGGTCAATGTTTAGGAGACAGAGCCCGTTTTCGACCCCGGTAGCCGACCAAGTTGTTGGTTTCTGCAGGAGGGCGGACCCAAGGGGCCACCGGAGAGTTGTTGGGTTGATCTCGAAAACCGATTGTTTCTGAGAAAAACTGCTTGTTTCTGCTTGCACTTCTTAATCAGAGCGCGAAGTTAATCTCGCTTTACACCGTTTCCCGAGGTTTACGTTTATCGTTAACCAACCGCGAATTTTACAGCTTTTCCCGACCGTTCTTCCCCCGGCACCGCGATTGCTGATTCGGCTTCGTAAGCAGAACGCCAAGAAGGGGATACCCAGGGGTCAGTATCGCGAAGAGGAAGAGAGATGAGGTTCCCACGCTGCATAGGCCTGCTGGCGCTAGTTGTGCCGCAGGCCCTCGACCCTCCGAGTGCGGTTGAGACCCCGCTGGTCGCTGAAGCCAGCAGCGAGTCTTCAGGTGCAAAGCAGCCGATCCATCTGCGACCCGCACGTGGACTGACGAGTCTGGTCGTGGAACTCCTGGTGCCATATTGGAAAGGGCTTGTGATCGTCTTTACGGCCATGCTGGTGGAGGCGTCGATGAGCCTGGCGGCACCATGGCCCTTGAAGATCATCATCGATGATGTCGTAGGGGTCCATCATTCGCGCCAACGGATCTCGTGGATGACTTCATTTGCGCACCATCACGACAAGATGCATCTGGCGGCATTGGCGGCGCTGAGCACCGTGGCAATCTCCGGGTTAGCCGCGTTGGCCAGCTACATTGACAACTACTATACCGAAAGCATCGGTCAGAGGGTCGCCAACGATCTGCGCATGAAGCTCTATGCGCATCTCCACAGGCTCTCGCTCACTTACTATGATCACCACCAGACTTCGACCATCCTGAGCACCATCACCGACGACGTGAGCACGATTCAGGACTTCGCCTCCTCGGCGACCTTGTCCATATTCGTCGACCTCCTGACCATAATCGGGATTCTTGCGATGATGTTCTGGTTCAAGTGGGATTTTGCGATTATGGCGGCCGCTGTGACGCCGGTGCTGGTGTGGTTTATAGCTCGGTTCCGGCGAGCAGCGAAGAAGGCGGCCCGCGAAGTCCGGCTTCGCCAGAGCGAGATCATGGGGGTGATACAGCAAGGCCTCGAATCGATCCGAGCGGTGCAGGCCTTCGGGCGGGAGGCGGTCGAAGAGAGCCGGCTGGGTGAAGTGAGCCGTGCCACCGTCGACGCCGCGCTGAAGGCCCGGCGGGTCAAGTCGCTTATCTCACCCCTGGTAGGAACTACGGCTTCGTTGTGGACTGCCTTCCTGATGTGGCGGGGCACCGGGCTTATCCTCGGTCGCGCGATGACGCTGGGCACACTGACGGTGTTTCTGGCCTACCTGAACAAGTTCTTCAAGCCTCTCCAGGATCTGGCAAAAATGGCGAATACGGTCGCGCAAGCCGGGGTGGGCCTGGAACGAATAGCCACTATTCTCGAAGCCGACAGTATTATCCCCGAGCGTCCGAATGCCTTCAGACCGTCCAATCTGCGCGGTGAAGTTGCCTTCGATCACGTGACTTTCGCATATGATGCCAGCTCTCCCGTACTCCGCGAGGTCAACCTTCATATTCCGCCCGGGCAACATGTAGCGATCACCGGCCCAACCGGGGGAGGCAAGACAACCTTGGTGAGCCTGATACCACGTTTCTATGACCCGACGAGAGGCCGGGTGCAAATTGATGGGGTGGACGTACGCGACTTCACACTGCAGGGTCTCCGCCGGCAGATCGGCTTCGTTCTCCAGGACACGGGTTTGTTTCGTGGCACGATCTGCGAAAACATCGCTTATGGTCGGTCTGGCGCCACCCGAAACGAGATCATTGACGCCGCCAAGCTCGCCAACGCGGATGAGTTCATCGAGCGGCTGCCTCGCGGTTATGACACGATGGTTGGCGAACGAGGATGTACGCTCTCCGGAGGCCAGCGGCAACGGATAGGTATTGCCCGCGCGGTCATCAGAAATTCGCGTATCCTTATTCTTGACGAGCCGACCGCGGCGCTCGACGCCGACTCGGAAGCAATCGTGATGGAGGCTCTGGAGCGACTTACCAAGGGCCGCACCGTCATCACGATCACTCACCGGCTGAACACGATTCGCCTGGTGGACAAAATTGTTGTGCTCAGCGCCGGCGTCGTGGCGGAGGAAGGCACTCACCATGAATTGCTGGATCGCGGCGAAATCTACGCTCAGCTTTGCCGCGTCCAGTCAGGAGTAGGTTTGGGCCTAATTAGGTATCCAGATCGGGCGGGAGTCGCCACCTTCCGGTCCGTCGGATAGCTGATTGTACGTTTGAGGAGGACTCGCAGTTTTTACGGCAGGGAAGTAGCAGTTTTTTAAAGGAGGGACTGGGACCATGTCTTCCCATTCAGCAATTATCTTTCCCGATGACTCCGTGAGCCAGCTCATTGGTGCGATAGACTCTGCGACCAGGTCGCTGCGGATAAAGATGTTCGTCTTCACCGACCCGGCCCTGCTCAAAGCAGTAACCGCAGCCGGGCACCGAAGCGTCAAGGTTCAGGTAATGCTCAATCCAGCGCGCAGAGATGGTGAAGATGAGAACGGGTCGACCCGCGAGAAGCTCATAGAAGCCGGTATCGAGGTCAAGGATACTAATCCTGCCTTCGGCCTGACCCATGAGAAGTCGCTGGTTGTCGATGACGAGATGGCCTTCATAGGTTCTTTGAACTGGGAGACCGAGAATCTGACGGAGACACGTGATTACGTCATCTGCACCTCTCGTCCACACGAGGTTGGTGAGATGATCAGCTGCTTCGACGCCGACTGGCATCGCACGGCTTTTGAGCCAGGGAAACACGCGCATTTGGTCTGGTGCCCGATCAATGGACGCGAACGAATTGCGCGATTTATCGATGACGCCAAGCACACCCTGTTTGTGCAAAACCAGCGCTATCAGGACCCCATTGTCATCGAACGTTTGGTCAGGGCCAAAGAGCGCGGAGTCAAGGTTCACGTTCTGGCGCGTCCTCCTCACACATTGAAGAAGGACAAGCTCATGGAGGGGGTGGGCGGATTGCGCATCATGGACGACATCGGGGTTAAAGTCCACAAGCTGAAGGACCTCAAGCTTCACGGCATGATGCTTCTGGCCGATGGGCTCCGCGCCATCAACGGTTCAATAAACCTGGCCCCCGGCAGTTTCGACGATCGCCGCGAACTGGCGATTGAAACGCGCGAGGACGAGGTCGTCGAAAGGCTGCATAGGGCTGCTCACCACGACTGGGAGCACTCCCATCCCCTCGATCTCACCGACGAGGGATTGCTCAGTGATTTGGAAGAGCGCCGCGACGAGAGTGCAAAGAGCCTGGTGCTGAATTCGCAAGAGCGTGGACGAGCTGA
The DNA here is from genome assembly GCA_019237115.1 of Deltaproteobacteria bacterium. Classification (GTDB taxonomy): domain Bacteria; phylum Desulfobacterota; class Binatia; order Binatales; family Binataceae; genus JAFAHS01. The sequence continues at coordinate 7,666 of JAFAHS010000151.1, read as the reverse complement.
GGCGAACTGAGAATCCCGACAAACCAGAAAATTCTGCATGCATGTTACAAGCGATCAATATTTTAACGTTCGCCAGCTGCTCGGATGTCCCCGCAATCTCGCGGAGACCGGGACACGGAGAATTCCGGGTTCTGGAATCGCTAGCTGCTCCACACAAGGTTCACCAGCGTGGAGCTAACTAAGGATTCGGTCGATGCTAAGTAGACTTGGTTGGCTGCTGCTTGCTCTGGGTCTTACATCCCTGATGGCACCATCGCGGCTGCTGGCGCAGGAAAACAAGATCATGGAACCCGGAACGACCTATCATGGCATCCGTGACTACCGCGAGGTCATGCCGGGCGTCCTCTATCGCGGCGGAGCGAACAATGGACGCGGTCCGCTCAGAAAAGAGCAGCTGGAGGCTCTGTGCGAGGCCGGCTTTGGCACCGCGGTTTATCTCTATCGAACGGGTTTTGCCGGTCCCTCTACTGTCCAATGCTCAAAAGGATCACTTCGCTATACTACCGAAGGATGGGAGGGCAAGGGACGGGCCGCGGTTGACCAGCAGATTTACGACATCATCCAGACCAAGGACAAACCGATATTCATTCACTGTTGGAATGGCATTCATGCAACCGGAGCGGTCGCGGCGACCGCGCTCATGCAGTTTTGCAATATTTCGCCGCAGGAAGCTGTTGCGTACTGGAAAGTGGGGATCGCTCCCCGGGTGCAGTATCCGTCGGTGATCCGCAGCATCGAAAGCTTTCAGAGGAACCCGGAGCTCCAGCTGACGCCGGAACAGCAAAAACAATTTTGTCCCCAGTTCCAGCCCGCCATGCAGTCTCGAAGATAGGAGTCCTCGCACCAGGGTACGCTTCTCGCGTCGATCGGCGCGGGTGTCAACCCATCTTGAGTTGCGAGCACACGATAGGGTCACTCTACGATGCCAAAGCTGCTGACCACCGGGAGCATCGCGCTCTGGGGATTGGCCTTATGCTGGCTGTTGGTGCCTGAAGCCGCCCGTGGCGGCCAGTTCCAGGGAAAGGCGACCAATTACGGCCGGGAGGAGTGTATTACACTTGACCATTTCAGCAAGGAGTCGGGTGCACAATACCTGGAAAAAGATTCGGATCAGGAAGCGAAACTATGCGGCATTGATTTCGACAGTAAAACCATCGGGTTGTGCCCTAAAATCTGGAGCACCAGCCCCGGTACCATCGTGTACGACATCACCGGCTCCAAGTACGAAGGACACCCGGAAACCTTTGAAAATGAATATTGCCGCAAGCAAAAGCAGCTGAAGCATAAGGTTCCCGGCGTGGATAGATTGGCCGCTTACAAGCAATCTATCAACGGGCAATTTGGTCAGCACACCAGTGCTACTTTCTCTCAGGCGTCGGCCCTCTACTACCATTTTTCACGATATTTCAACACGACCGTGAATGTTCCGGTTGCGATAGTCAGGACCACGGACGCGCAGAAACACCTCGCGCGGGTGGCGCTGAGAGGCCGCGCAATTGCTCCGCATGGCATGATCCTCGCCGGATGGAACGTCGTCACTTCGGCCGAGCAGAACCCTTCCGCCTATTCGCCAGTGAACGAGTTCTACTATGGCGATCCGAAGGATCGCCTTATGTATGGGACCATCCTGAAAGCTCAGGGCACCAGGTACGGTCCTGAATTTAATGGCAACATCTCGGGCAAGGGTTATTCCCAACAGTATGAATTCCTGCAAAAGACACCGGCTTTTCTCGCGCTCGCGACCCCCGGAAGCTTGGTTGATGCGATGAACTCGGGGTTGAATGACAGCCGCAAAGACCCGATCGTCGCCAGAGCGCTGGGTCCGAACGTCTCTAGAGAGCAAATGATGTTCTGGATGACCGAATTGTCGGAAATATTCCTGCTCGACTACATCTTCAGTCAACAGGATCGTCCAGGAAACATAGACTACCGCTGGGCCTGGTATTACGTCGACCGGCAGGGGCAGTTGAAATCAAAACGTGTCGATTCGAAAGTGAATCATGCCGCAATCGGCTCGATCCAGATGTCTGACGACCTCAAGGGGAGCACCAAGGTTTACCTCATTCAGAAGACGCATATTAACGATAATGATGCCGGCGGCAGGAGATATACCAACTTCACCAGGAAATTTGACTTGTTGGCAAGGCTTGAACATATGAACGCCGTTACCTATCGACAACTAGTTCATTTGTCGAAGGACTTTCAGACACGGGGTCCGTTGTATAACTACCTGCGGAACACATTCTATCTTAATGATGAGTACACTCAGTTGATAGTTCAGAATACGGTCCAGGCCGCGACCATTTTGCAGGATGCATGTAACGCCGGGAAATTGAGATTCGATTTGGATCCCGAAAAACTCCTGATGACGGGGCAAGTACAAGAGGTAAAAGTCGATTGCCTCAATCCGTAGCAGTGAGTTGCTCTTACTGAAACCGCGGGCGACGCCGGGGACCTCCCTGACAGCACCTGTGCGATGGTTTTCCTCAACGCCAGGTCCAAACTCCAGCTCTATATCCTTGGCGGAATTTGACATCACCTTGAAGGGCATCGGGGCTTGAATTGCTCGCCCCAAGGTGCTGCCCATTCGGCCAGTAACCCACATAAAGCCCCTCCAAAGGAGAGTCTTTGAGAGTTTATCCAGGGACCCGCCAAACCCGGCCTGGAAAATTGGCCCAGGTTCAGAATGAACGTCCAGGCCCATCCGGTTGGGCACGGTAGGATGAATCGGGTTAAAGCGTGTGACATTCATCGCCTTGACTAGGCGGTGGGCTTTTTGAGAAACGAAATTCAGCGCGGACTAGTCGTTATGATGACTGCGTACGGTGGGTCGACGAATCGTTTCGCGTGCTTTGGCTGCTGGAGGAGATGGCCCTCCTGGATGCGGTGCGGACGGTCGATTTGACCGCGAAGCATTCCAAAGCGCACGGACGAGGTCCGCTCCGTCAGCCAGAGCTGATACGTAGAATCGGAATCCACCCGTAGAAGACAGTGCAGTTGAGGAGGCGCCATGAAATTCATGTATTTCTTTTTGCCCACCCTTCCGGCGACGCTGGAAGAGCGCCGCCAGCTGCGGCCGATTGCCAACCATACCGAGCGCTGGCAGCGAATGATCAGCGAAGTGGTCGAAGTGGCCCAGAAAGCCGAGGAGCTCGGCTTCGATGCGGTGTGCTTTCCCGAGCATCACCTGCACAGTGAAGGGCTCGAAATCGGCGGACTACCAACCCTCTACCAGCACGTCATCCACCATACTAAACGAATCAAGGTTGGCCCCATCGGGTATGTTCTGCCGGGGTGGAATCCGCTGCGCCTGGCGCTCGAGATCAGCTGGCTCGATCAGCTGACCAAGGGTCGCACATTTGTCGGGTTCGCCCGCGGCTATCAGGCCCGCTGGCTCAATCAGATGGCGCAGAAGATTCACGTCAGTGCCACGGTCAGCGACCGGAGCGAGACCGATCGGATCAATCGCGAGGCCTTCGAAGAAGTGTTCCGCTTTCTCAAATTGGCGTGGGGCGACCAGCCGTTTCGCTTCAAGGGCAAGTACTACGAATACCCGTCGCCGCAGGAAGGGACTCCCTGGCCAGCGCACGAGTGGACGCGCGAGTATGGCGCGTATGGCGAGGTCGATGAGCTGGGACGCATTCAGAAGATCAATGTTGTACCCAAGCCCTACCAGAAGCCGCATCCGCAGCTGTTTCAGGCTTTTTCGGTCAGCGAAGAGACCGTCCGCTGGTGCGCACGCGAAGGAATAATCCCGACGATTCTGCTGCCGCAGCCCGATGTGGTGCGAAAATTCGTCGAGGCCTATCAGGAGGAGTCTCGCAAGAGCGGCCGCGATTTGAAGCTGGGCGAGAACATTGGCGTGGTCCATTGCGTCTACCTTGCCGACGATCGTCGGCACGCTCTCGAGCTTGGCAACCGCGGGGTTTGCGGCACCGGCTTCGCCAGGTTCTTCCATCATTTCGGCTTTTCGGAGGCGTGGCGCGAGCCCGCCGATGAAGCCCGTTACCCTACCGGGAAGGTGATGCTGCCCGCCTCGGAAGTCACCATCGACCGCCTTGCCCGGGTCAAGTTTGCGTTCGCTGGAGACGTTTCCGAAGTACGCGAGGAGATGGACGCGTTGGTCGAGAATGTCCATCCGGAATGGTTCGTATGGCAGGCGACCAGGGTCTGCTGCCGGTCGACGAGGTCAAACGGCAGCTTGAGATTTTTGGCAGCGAGTTGTTACCGCGGTACAGGTAGTCTCCTGTGCTCTCGTCTGTCGAGATTCGGCAGGGAAGGACGCGCCTTTGTTGGTTCTCGCAACTAAGGGAGATCTTCGAGCCGGGCGCAAGCGGCGTGTGAGTATCGGGGAAGCCGGTGTTTGGTTCCTGAGGCGGGCTCGCCTGGACTCCGGCCTGTACTCGGTTTCGCCGGCCGTGTTAGACGGAGGCCATGAGTAGCCAACCCTCGCGGCCGCCGTTCATCATTGCCAGCGCATCAGTCCCCGAGAACAGTCATCAATACCCGAACAGCGCGGAATACACCGGCCACCAGCGGGCGATCGGAAAAGCCGCGGGTCTTCTCAAGATTGGCGTGAACCTGGTTCGATTGCCGTCAGGAACCCGCAGTTCGTGGCCCCATGCCGAGGAGAAGGAGGAGGAGTTCGTATACGTTCTTGAGGGCGAGGTCGAGGCTTGGATAGATGGCTTTGTACACCCGATGCGGTCTGGAGACTTTGCAGCGTTTCCAGCCGGGACCGGCATTTGCCACTGCTTCATAAACAACGGAGCGCGCGAGGCCTTGCTACTAGTGGGGGGCGACGCGTCGAGGCCGGACAACCGGATTTACTATCCACTTCATCCTCAGCGCCGCCACGACTTGCCGACCAGCGAATGGTGGGAAGACGTACCGGAACACGCGATGGGAGCGCATGACGGGATGCCCGACGTACTTCGACGGCGAGAAGGCAATTGATATTTCTGGCCGGCTCCGAAGGCTAACAGAGCTGACTGTACGCCGAGTGCCGTGCCCGGAAACCGAGCGGAAGGACGATCGCTGCATGGCGGTCCGTTGCGCCCGGTGAAATTATGGCGCGGCCATACGATAAATGCTGAGCTGGGGCAGGCGGACCGAAGTTCCCGCCTTCACAACCTGACGGGAGCTGGCGTCATGCGCAAAATTTCTTCTCTTCTCCTCGCCCTTTTGTTCGTCTCAACCCTGCTCGCAGTGCCTGGGCGTGCTCAATGGCCTGCTCCGCCCCCGCTCCCCCGGTGGGGCGACTACGACGATACCCACACCTGGCGTGATGCCGCGTGGTGGTGGGAGAACCGGCCTGATTGGGTCCGCGCTCATCATCCGGATTGGTGGGGCGACTTCGACGACCAGCATCATTGGCAGCCCGCCTGGTGGTGGTGGAAACAAAAGAAGGCAGCATGGCTTCGCGCGCACCATCCGGAATGGTGGGGCGACCTGTATGAGGGCAACTGGTACCCCGCGCAATGGTGGGAACAGTACAACCCGAGCTGGGTGCGGCTGCATCATCCCGAGTGGTGGGGCGATTCCTACCAGGGCGTATGGTATCCGGCTGTATGGTGGGAGATGCTCCAGGCCATATGGGCCCGGGAGCACCATCCCGAATGGTGGGGCAATCCTTATCAGGGCCTGTGGTATCCCGCCTCCTGGTGGTGCACCTTTCATCCCGAGGTCTGTAGTCAGAACCCGGACTGGTGGGGCGCGCCTTACGAGGGCGTGTGGTATCCAGCCGGATGGTGGTGGCAGTTTCATCCCGATCTCTGCCGCAGCGATCATCCGGATTGGTGGGGCGACTTCGATGACGCTCACTACTGGCGACCCGCCTCGTGGTGGTGGCAGAACAATCCGAACTGGGTCCGCGAAAATCATCCGAACTGGTGGGGCGATTTCGACGAACACCACGTGTGGCGCAACGATGCATGGTGGATGCAGCACGACCCGGCCTGGGCGGGTCAACATCATCCGGAATGGATTGGCGACTATGACGACAAGCACCAATGGCGCGACGTGAACTGGTGGACGGCCAGGGACCCCGGCTTCATCCGGGAAAAGCACCCGGATTGGCTTCCGCAGGTTCAAGCTGCGCTGGGCCCGCAACACGAGATCGAGCAGCGCGCCCTGTCACGTCAGCACAATCAGGAAATCCAGGCGCTCGAACAGCAGCGTCTCGAACAGCAACAGGAGCTCTCGCGCCAGCACACCGCGCAGCTCCAGGCGATGCAGAACCGGCACAGTGAGGAACTGAATGCGCTCGAACATGCGCACGCGCAAAATCACCAGGAGCAAATCAACGCCGAAGAGCAGCACGCGCAGCAGGTCGCCGCGATGCACCAAAAGCACAACGCCGAAATGCAGAACTTCGAGCAGCAGCGAATCAGGCAGGAAGAAAGCAACGGACGCGCCCATATGATGCAGCAGCAACAACTCCAGCAGCGCCACGCCCAGCAGCAGCAAGCGCTCGAGCACTACCATCAGCAGCAGGTCCGCGCATACCATCCAGCCCCGGCCGGCGGCGGGGGAGGCCACGGCGGAGGTGGCCAGGGCCCGCCAAACCGAGCCGGAGGCGGCGGCCAGCGAGGGCATTGAGACCATTCGGCGCCAGGGCTGCGGCTCCTCTGTTCCCGTCCCAGGTTGCAGGAGCAAAGACTGTCCAACGGGAGTGCAACGGGGTCCGCGCATCTGGACTCAAGGTCGAGAGTGCGGTCAAAAGCGTCTCCTCGAGCTCCAGGGCCTGACCCGGTCTGCGCCAGTGAGATCTTCTGACGCTCCAACACGGATAGATTGAGACCGCACACACGGCTGGAAACGCCCCGGCTCTCGGGCCAATATTTTTAATGCACGGGCAGCGTGGTATAAGCCGACCAGGGAACGGGGGTGTTACGAAATGACCGACCAACGAGGTGCTTGCAGGATTTTCGCCATTGCCCTTCTGTTAACCAGTTTTCTGGTTGCGGCGAGCGCGAATGCGATCGAAGTCAAGAAGGAGCTCAACGTGGGCGGTGGGGGCGCCCCGAGCGGGGGCGGCGGGCAAAGCGGACCAGCGCCGAAAAATCCGCTGAACCAGGCCCAGCAAAAGGCGCTCTTCGATGCGGTCGCCGGCGATTCCGACCAGTTTCTCGCCCAGGAAAGCGAGAAGAAATCGTCCGGCCAGCCCTACGTGGACCTCGAGAAGGCCGCCTTCAGCTACATGCCAAAGGGCAGCGGCGCGGTAGAAGCGAAGCTCACCGGCTCCGAGTACAAGCCGAAGAAGAGCGATCCGACCAAGGGCACTCCGACCGGGAAGAAGAAATCGCTGGTGTTTGACTACAAGTACGAAGGCACCAAGTTTACCAGCAGCGAGCCGCCTAAGTGGGAGGATGTCGACAGCGGGAGCGACAAGGCGGCGAAGAAATAATCGGGGCGTTGCTCCGCGCGACATCGCCACGAACTCCCTGCGGTAGAGTCGCCACACCGAGCAGCGGCACCAGAACGACGGCTGTCTGCGCTCCGCCCAGCGCAGAGTTCCATCTTAGAACTGGCGCGGCGGCTGCCCCGGGTTAAGACATCGGCCCGGGGCCGAAGGTGCCCCGGATTCCTATCCGCCGGTGTGGAGCGTAAGCCAGCAGACCGACAGACCAGATGAAAAAGAAACTGCAGGACGATCTCAAGGTCG
>JAFAHS010000571.1 GCA_019237115.1 Deltaproteobacteria bacterium | reverse complement strand
GTACCAGCGGATGTGAGTCCAGTTGGCCAGGATTATGCGGATCTTCTCCTGCGAGGAGCCTTGTTCTTCTTAACCGGGCTAGAATTGCTCGCCGTTGGGTCTGGCTTAACCCCGTCAGGGATTCGGTCAGGCCCGGGATCGCAGGCGGTTTAAGCACAGCTTCTAGCGCGTGTCCGTCCGCGGGTCGATCGAAGAATCCTAGCATACGCAGGACCGACAACTCTGGACCCTCGTCAAACCAGCTTTGGTAAGAAGCCATCACTTTCCGGGCATGGGCCCCTTGCCGAACGTCGTGAGCTAAGCATTTTGCAACTTCTTGGCGGCACCGAATATCTCCATTGTAAGCATCGGTCAAGTAGCTGCCCAGGAGGGTGAGTGCAAGGCAGTGCCCACTGAATTGGTCGCTGGCCTTTCGCAGCTCTGCCTCATCTCCCTGAACGCCCAGCGCTCGGAGCACCTTCGCACCGGCATCGCTGGATAGTTGTTCCAAGTCACGACGAAGGGCCGAGGTGCGCTCTTGATCTGCAAGATCAGCAACCGGCGTCCGCGTGGTAATCACGCAAAGCCCAGTATTGAAAGCAGCGAGTTCGCGCAAGAACGCCTGCAGGGAAGGCTCACGCAGCCGTCCTTCTTGGGGGCCAGGCGGATTTTGATGCGGCTCCAGACCGTCCAGCACCAATAAGGTTCGGCGATGCGCGACGAGCTTCGCGAGCCTCTCTCCCTTCTCCCACGCCGTTCCGAGCCGTGGATCTGGATCACCAAACCAAGTCAGAGCCGCATCAAGAAATTCATCTGCAGACGAAGTGTTCCCACTGCTGCCCTGGCGGTAGAAGGACCAGCCAAAGACGCGCTCGGCAGAACGATAATGTTCGCTAGCCATCCGTCGGAGCCAATGGTTGACCAGCGTGGACTTCCCGACACCAGCCCATGCAACGATCGAAACGACATTTACATCCCGGTTTGCCCATGCACGATCCAGAAAAGCGAGATCCTCCTCGCGACCGAAAACATCGCTTCCTGTGACGGGTAACTTGGCTACGGAAATCTTCTCCGGTCCAGGTCTTGTTGAGGGCTTGCGAGTTCCCACACGCGAAGCTGTAGAGGCTGTCTTCTGTAGGCTCTGACGAGTGACTCTACGCCGTGCGTCGATAGCGCCTTTTATCGTGGGTATCGCCTTTAGAAGTTCGGCCGGGTTCTGAAAGCGCCGAGAGGGGTCTTTCTCCAGCAGCACCTCAAGCAGAGTAACGATCGGCTGAAGGATGCCCTTGAGTTCTTCGAGCGCCAATGGCGTGTGCTGATGCTGGTACATGACTTCACCAGGAGTGCCTCGGAATGGGGTCTTGCCGGTCAACATCTGCCAGAGAGTCACGCCCAGCGAGTAGAGGTCCGAGCGGATGTCGACCGGGAGTCCGGTGAACTGCTCAGGGCTGGCGAACTCTGGGGTTCCGGCAAAGGCACCAGGTGTTGAAATCGCGGATTGAGCACCCTGCTCATCGAGCGACTTGGCCAGCCCGAGGTCGATGATTTTCGCGGTCACCACGCCTCCCTCCTCTAAGCTCACCATGACGTTGCTTGGTTTGATATCCCGGTGAACGAGCTTCTGCTTGTGCACCGCAGCCAACCCGGCAGCGACCTGCGTGGCAATTTCCAGCGCCAGCTTGACCTCAAGCCGGCCGGAATGTTTGATGAGTTTCTCAAGGGTTTCTCCCTCGACGAACTCCATCGCGTAAAAGTAGTTCTGACCGGTTCTGCCCAGATGTAGCACCCAGGCAACGTTTGGATGCCGAACACTGGCCGCCGCCCGCGCCTCGCGCAAAAAACGAAGCCGCGCCGATTCATCACCGAGATACTTTTCGCTGATGACTTTCAGCGTCACGGGGCAGTGCAGATCGATGTCGACCGCTTTGTAAGTGACCCCCATCGCACCGCGACCCAACTCGACCGGCTTTCCGTCTTCGCCAGTCACCAATTCATAGTGTTCAAATCGTCCCACCGCCTGTTCCGGGGGTGTCAGCTTCACCCTATCCTCGGAAGCAAAAGACTCGCCGGACTCAACGGCGCCAGTAAGACCCTTGCGGAGCATGCACACAGGGCAGAATTCCATCGCTCCAGAAAACTCGTTTCCGCAGCTCGGGCAGGTGCGTTGGGAGTCCGTGCTCATGGCCCTAACCGTCCTTCGGATGCGATTTGTGCCGGTTCTGATACCGTGCGACCGACCTCCTCACGCAACCGTGCGGTGTAGCGGTTTCGCAACCGATCGATAAGTGTTTTGAGCGCGCCCGTCCTGATCCCAAGTCGGATCGTAACCTCTTCATAGGAGGGCGGAGCTCTGCTGTTGACAGGGTCCAGCAAAACGTTCAACGCTTCGAACGTGGATGTTTTTCCCTCGGTAGCATACTTCTGG
>JAFAHS010000465.1 GCA_019237115.1 Deltaproteobacteria bacterium | reverse complement strand
ACCCCGCTGTGCGCCCGCGCGCACGCCAGTCAGCGATCGTTTATAGCCACCCCCCTGTCAGGCTATGAGACGCCGGCAAACTTTTTCTGCAGTTTGATCAATGCCCGAACTCCAAGCGGAGTTCGACGGGTCGTGAGGCGGGCTTCCTTAAGGTTGACCCTGAATTCATCAGGTCCGGAAAAGGCTTTCATCTCCAGCGAGGAACGGCCGACCTCGTGAGGAACGTGGGCATCGCTGCCGACCGTGCGAAGCAGCGAATGTGATTCTGCGAAAGCAGCTGCCTTGTGATTGGCGTCGCCAAACAAGTTACGCGAATTGAATACCTCCACCATATCGAAGCGATTAGCCAATTCCTGAAGTTCACTTGGACTCATATAGCCGGACCGTATCCGGTCGAATGGATGGGGAAGATACACCAGGCCTCCTTGATCGCGAATTCGATCGATCGTTTCCGCGACTGACAACCCGGGAGGTATCCAGTGCTTCAGAAATAAACCTATGAGGTGGCCCGAAGCGGTGGTAACCTCTTCTCCGACGATAACCTGGAAGGGCAGCGATTTCTTACATAGCAGAGCCGCTTCCAGGGTGTCGTGGTCGGTGATCGCTAACCCGTTGATTCCTCGCCGCTGACAAACAGCGCTCAGTTGCTCAATGGTAGTAAATCCGTCGTACGAATACGCAGTGTGAACATGTAGGTCAATACGTAGTAGATCGCTGTCCTGATACTTCAATCAGTTTGTCCGGGTGGATGGCGAAGCTCCATATGAAGTTCCGTCGATGGGTTGTAGATGTCTCCGCTCGTCGAGTCGCTGATACAAGTCTGACAATTGCTGCGCCATCCGTTCGACGCAAAAACGTTCCTCCACGAGCCGGCGTCCTGCAAATCCCATTTGCCTGGCACGATCAGGTGCCCGTACTAGCGCGGTTAGATTGACCGCAAACTGGCGGATATCCTCGGCCGGCGAGATCAAGCCGGTTCGTTCATGTTGAACAGCTTCGACGTTGCCGTCGACCGCGGTTGCGACCACTGGCCGCTCGGCTGCCATCGCCTCCAGGATGGTCAGCGGGAGCCCCTCCCAGCGCGAGAACAGCGCGAAGATATCGGCGGCCCGCAGAATCACAGGTACATCATCGCGGAAGCCTAGGAATTGCACACTCGAGGCAATTCCGAGACGCTCGGCCAGGGCCTGCAGCTGCGACTTCAGCGGACCGTCACCGACAACCAGAAATCGGACGACGGGAACTTCTCGAATGACCGACGCGGCCGCCTGTAGGAAATTCTCTGGTGCCTTTTGGCGGGCCAGACGGCCCACGGTTACAATTACCGGCGCGTCTAGGGGCAGACCCAGCGTCCGCCGCGCGGCGTCGCGTTCGGGTAGGCTCTCGGGAATTTCGACTCCATTCTCAATGGTCACTAACCGAGAGCTCGGCGCAATGTTGTGGCTAAGCGCGTACGCTCGCACGGCCTCGCCACAACAGACCACCATATCGGTACAGTAGCGGCTGAGTAGCTTTTCGATTGTGGCCAAAGTAATGCGCGCCGCGGGATTGAGGAAGTCATGAAAGGGAAACCCGTGGGCGTTAAAAATGACGATTGGAACGCCGGCAGCACGCGCTGCCAGGCGACCATACAGAGCGGCCTTGGCCGCCGACAAGTGGATGACGTCGAAGCGCCGCTCGCGGAGCAAGGACAGCAGTTCGACGAAGTAGCGTAGATCGCTCCAGGGCGTGAGCTTCGAATAGCGTACCCTGATCGGGATGACTTCGCCGCACCCGCTGAAATGCGACACCGAACTCGCGTCATCCGGGCAGGCTATGCTTACGCGGTATCCCATCTTGGATAGCCGCGAGGTTATGCCGGCAACCCACGACTGCGCCCCTCCGACCCCCGGGACACTAATTACGTGGAGAACTTTGAGTTTTCGGAACTCGCCATTGGCTGACATCACCGTCTTCTATCTGACATGCCCGGCTTGATCGCACGCAAGAACAGGGTATTGCCCACCATCTGGGTGTCGATATGTTGGAAGCCGGAAGCGCACAGGGTACTCAGCGAGTCTCGATCGAAATGGTGCATGTGAAAGTCGTCTTCCGCGCCGGTGACGACCTCGAGCAGCCCTCGCTTCAGTCCTGCGATATTGCCGTAGCGCAGTTTCCGCAGCCCGAGCCGGAGGTAAACGCCATAGCGCGCCACACGACCCCCTTCGATTTCGCCCTTGTTCATGATACCTAGCACCCCGCCCGGGCGAAGTATTCGGAGGCTTTCGCTGATAACCATCGCCGGGTCGCCGACGTGATCGAGGGTGGCAATACAAACTGCGCTGTCGAAGGAATTCTCTCGAAAAGGAAGGTACTCGGCCATCCCCAGCAGAAAGGGAAACCCGTACTGGTTCGCTCCCTTGAGCAGCAACGGATCGATTCCGACGTAGGTCTGCCCGTTGCTCAGGAATTGCTGATTGAAGCCGGTACCGCAACCAAGATCGAGGACCCGCCCCTCGGGCCTCACGAAAGCAAAGAAGTTCTGCTTAAGCTTGGTTCCCTCTCGCTCCTCTTTCGCAAAATTCCGACGGTCGAAAGTATCGAACAGCAGCAGTTTCTCCCGCCATGACTTCCAGATAACTGTATCCGTAGGCGACCTCCGTGTACGAAAACTCCGCCGTCGTTCAGGCGGCCATCCCTTGATGGTCGTCGGCGGGTAGCAGTTGGTCGAATACCCGTTCGACCCCCAAGGCTGCACTCCTGAGCGAGAAGTGTTGCTCCACCATTAGCCGACCCGCACGTCCCATTTCGCGCGCAGTGTCTGGTACGCGCAGGAGCTTCTCGATCGCGACGGCCAAGGCATCCGCGTCCCGGGGCGGAACCAGAACTCCGGTCCGCTCGGTTACTACAAGTTCCGCGTTGCCACCCACATTGGTTGCAACCACCGGCACCGCGGCGGCCATTGCCTCCAGGATCGATCTGGGCAACCCCTCATTGGACGAGGGCAACACGAATAAATCCAATGCGCTGAGAACGTGCGGCATATCCGAGCACCAGCCCATGAACCGCACGTTTTCCGTGAGTCCCATGTGATCGACATATCCGCGCAGCTTCGCCGCGTATTCTTCATCGTGTGCGTCGTTGGTGCGTCCAATGAGTATAAACTTTACGCGAGGAAGGACTTTGACCACCTTGGCTGCCGCCTGGAGCAGAAGGAGCTGACCCTTGCGCTCGGTGATGGAACCTGCCATCCCGACGACGCTCCACTGCGGGTTGATGCCAAGCTCGGCGCGGGCCTGGAAGCGATCGCTCCCGGGTGCAAAGGCGGCGGGATCGACGCCGTTTGGAACGACCACGAACTTGTCGGCCGAGCCCGCGCCCGCCGGAAAATCGCGTCTCAGGCTGTCCGACACCACTATGATGCGTTTCGCCAGCCGGCGTCCCACCCGATTCCAAAGACCGAGCTCCAGATTGAGGCGCAGATGCCAAACCAGCGGGATACCTCCCATGCGCGCGGCGGGCGCCATCGTCAGCAGCGAACGAATCGAATTGCAATGAACTATTTCGACGTGTTTATCCCTGAAGATCTGTGCGACTCGAAGTGCATATCTCATGTAGGGAATCAGCAGTCGAGCTTTATTCCAGGGACTCGCCCGCAGAATGGCGCCTCCGTAAGGGGCGATCTCGCGGTCGGGCGGGAGGATGATGGTCTCGATCCCTGCAGCGCGCAGCCGGCGCGGCAACTCACCCTCGGCCGGTCCCAGGAAAATTGGATAGAAACGGCGCTGGTCCAGCTTGCTGATCAACAGGAAGAGGCTCTGCTGAGCGCCATCGAAGTGGCCTGAATGGCTCTCGAAAAATAGAACTGCTCGCCTCATTGTCCGGCTGCTACCGTGCTGTGCTGGCCTGCGGACACCACATATGTGAATTCGCCGTCAATCGATCGCTTCAGGCAGTAGGTCAAAGCGAGCAAAAACCAGAAGCTGTGCGCCAAAATTGGCCACACCGAAATGCTGCCATCGACCATGCCCGCGCACAGCATCCCCATACAGCCCACAGCCAGCCCGGCGAGCAGAGAAACATCGCCAGACTCCCGGCGTCGGCGGGAGACGGTACGCAGAGCGTCAACCAAGACGAACGAAATTAGGATCAGTACCAGGAGCAGGCCAGGTATACCGATGGCCAGGGCGTAGTCCAGCATGAAATTGTGGGCATGGGCCGACGTGATCCCCGGTTGACTGCTGAAGAGTACGTGGAATCCATAGAATCCGTAGCCCGTAAGAGGCCTGTCGAACAGCGCCGGCACCGCATAGTGCCACATGTGAATTCGGTTCGCCGACGAACGCTCGGTCTGGAAGCTGGCAATTGACGCGACTCGCTCGAGCATTTCTGGGGGGGCGACCGCTATCACTCCCGTCGCCAACACGAGTCCGAGTACCACCCAACCTATCCGCCGCAATTGCAGCGACAGGGCCAAGAGCGCAACCGCACACGCCATCCATGCGCCCCGAGTAAAGGTCAGGACAATCGACAATAGCTGTATGGGAATGGCTCCCGCCGCGAGCAGGATCCCTTTTATAGAACGCGCCGAAAAAGCCATCCCGACGCTGACTGCTAGTGCCGCAACCAGGAATGCCGCCAGACTATTGGTTGCCTCCCAGTACGATTCGAGGCGCAGACTCTGAGCGGTCTTAACGGCTTTGCCTGCAGCAGCAGGCTCTCCACCGCCGCCCCCGTGACCCATTCCGTAGCCCACGATCCCGATGGCTGCCACCAGGGCGGAGGCAAAGACGAACACCAGTGCCGCAGCTTTCAATTCTGACCGCCGCCAGGGCACACTGGTAATCACGACAAAGAGCACCAAGGGTTCGAAGAAAAGGCGGCCGGCCTCCCTGATTGCCTGCATCCGGTCCGGGGCGATTCTGATTGCGTTCAGGCCAATCAAGCCGAGAGCCACCAGTACGGCTTTCAGTAACCTCGGCAATTCGAGCCGGCGGCGGGCCACGAGCCGCGGGATCCACAATAAAAGCAAAATCCCGATCAGTGGTTCGTAGCCTTGGATGCCAAAGAGCTTTTCTCCGCCGCCTCCCGCCCAGTCGCCGAACTTCATCTTGGGTGCGATGAACACGAGCGAGTAGAAAATCATCCATAGCTTAAGGTTGTCGAAACAAATCACGAAAAGTAGGACCCCTCCTACCAACGCGACGATGACCCACCCATCCGTATTTTCCGCAAGTACGGCGTAGCCAACCCCGAAGACCAGCAGAAACAGCAGTGTCAACGACAGTATCGGCGTCAGCACCAACACCCGCGCGCGATCGAGGCATTTCTGCCAGATCGCATTCGGGTCATCTACGACCGCTTGCGGTTCAAGGGTGATAATAGTGCTGGGTGCTGCCACCGGACGTCTGAAGTCCTCTAAGAGGCCAGGAAACTACACTCACCTAGCGTAGATGTTAGATCCTCTCGTAGTAAAGCGCTCGCGCACTTGAGATCATCAGAGCGGAGAGCGGCCAGGCTCAGAGCTGTCCAACGACAGCAGTTCTCCGAGGACTGCAAGCCGCAATCGGTGAATATTAGATGGTCCCGTCAGAGATACTCTGGTTCACGCCGTGGGCTTATCATTTGCCGTCAACCAATCGGTGCCATGCATCGACGAGATTAGCTCGGGAACCGCCGCACCAGTCCGCTCTACTACGACTACGAACGGATAGAAGTGCACCGAGGCCACCGCTGACTGGAAGCTGGTGGTCTTGCAGATCTGTCGCCTTTCTCGAAGCTCCGGATTACCAACCACACCTTCGGCCGAATTGAGATCGTGCACCAAGCCCTGTGCGTACATCATGAACCCGTTGAAAGAGCCTCCGAGATCTTCGCACACGTAGAGGCCGCCGGGCCGCAGAAGAGGAAATAGTTCCTCAAATGAAACCACCTGCTGTTCCGGCTCGTGACCGCCGTCATCGATAACTATATCCAGGGAAGGTGTCTCGGCCTTGAAGCGCTTCCAGAACTCGCGATCGGACTGATCACCTATGGAAATGGTAATCGAGCGCCCCTCATATGCTTTGCACTTCGGCTGAATGTCGACACCGTATATGTGCGACTGTGGACCAAAGTAGTCCCTCCACATCTCCAGGCTGCCACCGCTATAGACGCCAATTTCCAGGACGTTTACCTCTCGCCCACGAAAACGGTTGAAGTGACGATCATAGATTTCGAAATAGTGTCGCCACTTGAAGATGCCATGTCCCGCCTTACGATCTTCGAAGTATGCAAGCAGAGGATTGTGCGCAGCTTCCGCGGACTGCGGCTCATCGCGCCAGGTGTTCGGTTTGCGCCAATTGGTGTAGCCTCTCCAGAACCATCGGGCCCGGGGCAGAACGAGCAAGGGCAGCAGGGTTGGACGGAGCGCACGAGGAATTTTCACCGATAACCTCCCGGGGCACCTCACTCGGCGTCAGCTCGCAGTTCGAAACGTAGTCCAAGGTTTTTCTCCAAGCTGCAGCGGCCATGGACCAAACTGAAGTGCTCGCAGAAAGTGCCACCTGGTCACTTCGAGAGAGCATACTCTTCTTCCTTCGACTCGTCAGGATTTGCCCCTTGGCGGCCTTCGCCATCCGCGACGCTAGCGCAGATTGATGCAACAGCATTGGTTCTGCGCTCGAGCGAGAAAAACTGCTCAACCCGGCGCCGGCCCGCCTCTCCCATCCGCCTTGCCCGAGAAGGATCCTCCAACAACGTGATTATTGCTGCTGCCAGCGAGTGCGGGTCCTCCTCCGCCACGAGCAAACCACTTTCCTGGTCGGCCACTACCTCTGGCATTCCCCCCACGCGGCTGGCGATGACGGGTTTGCGGGTGGCCATCGCTTCTATCAAGGTGCGGCCGAAGGTCTCGCGCCTGGAAGGTTGAACCAGAATGTCGAGCGACGCCATCACTGGCGCCATCCGGCTTCTCCAACCGGTACACAAAACACGGCCGCGGAGCACTGGGCTTCGCACCTGCCTGAGAATTTCCCGATAATACCGGGCGAAGCGCGCAAACCGCGAGGGAGGTCGGGTTAGGCCCACCAACAGAAACAGTGCATCAGCGCGTTTCTGTGCCACTAACGCGGCCGCGCGCAGGAAGGTAAGCTGCCCCTTGATAGGGTCCAGGCGTCCTACCAGTCCGATTACCGGGGGCTCGGGAGGAATCCCAAGTTCGTCGCGCAAGGTAGATGGACTTGCGGCTAGTTCCGCATCCCAGCGTTTGAGATCAAGGCCGTTGTAAAGCACGGTAATTTTGTCGGGGCGTGTGAGACCGGCCTGGAGAAGAGCGCTCTTGACGTGATTCGAAACCGCGATAACGCGATCGACGTGTTGCTCCAGACCGCGTTTGCAAAACGTCAGCCCACTGGGATTGGTATCGTGGCAGCTCCAGATGATCGGAACCGCGGAGCGTCTGGCAAATCGCGCCCAATGGAAAATGCTCTCGCTATCCTTCGCGGCGCTATAAAGTAGTGCGACCTGCTCGCGGCGCAGTAGTCGGCGAAGGCGAACCCCAGCGGCTAGATTTCTTACCCAGACATCGGGAGGAAAGTAACGCCGCACACGCCAGAAGCGAGGACGGCGGTATAGCCTCGATACCTGTACCTCAAGCCCGGCTTCTCTGCACATTCGTAAGGTGGAGCCCACGGCGGGCACGAGAACAATCGCGCGCCAGCCCCGCGCGCTCATCGCGCGGGCAACTTCAACGATCCCCCGTTCGACTCCGCCAAGCCCACCCGGATCGTCAGAAACCAGCAACAGACTCTTGGATGTCAAATTTTTCGCGGGAATTCTTGAAGCTGCGGAGGCGGGAAAGGACCTATCAGCCGCGGCACCGCGCGTGTCTGACGACGAGCCATCGCTTGGCATCGCGATTTCACTTTCCGACCTCAAGAGAGCGCGCACGCCCTCGTTATCCAGCCGCGGCCGCGGGTAAAAGAGGTTTTTCAATAGGTCTGGTGTGGAGGTTCTCCTTGGGGCTATTCACCAGCGAAAGCTCTCCATCGCCAGGGCATGCCGTCAACTACCAGAGCCCTGGCGCTCCGGAAGTTCTCTCGAGGTTCTTGGAAAGTCCGTAGCGCGCAGGATTTTCTGGAGCTCTTTGGGGGTGACCCGCATAAAAGCTTCGGCGTACCCTCGAATGCGGTTCATCTCCGCCCGGTAACGATTGAGACCCAAAATACCCTCGCCCATGTCGATATTTTCTACTTGCGAGCAATGAGCGTTGATTGCGCGCCGCTTTATGTCCGCTTGTCTGGTTATGTCGATCAGAACATCGGGGACCAGCGGGCCCCAGACTTCGTACAGATACAGTCGCCCAATCCGCGTCCGGCACGAGGACAGCGCGGCGTCCAGCAGGTAGGTCGCGCTCGCGTGATCGGGATGAGGATCGAGAAAGAAAGGGGCATACAACACGTCCGGCTTGGTGGTTTCGATAAGCGCCCGCAACGCCTGGACGGTATCTTGCTGAATCGGTATCAGCGACTTGGTGGTCGGTACCGGGCCCCACCTTCTGGTACTGGCAGGTGGGCCCCAGCGCATGAATCTCACTTCGCTGAGGCCCACGATTTCGGCCGCTCGACGGGCCTCCGTCTCGCGTATGGTGCCCCCATCGCGGAGATAGACCGACACAACCGCGGCCCCAATATCAGCGTGCTGCCTGATTACACCGCCGCAGCCAATGACGTCATCGTCGATATGGGGTGAGAGTACCAGCACCCGCCGGGCGTCGGGTGGGGCTAAAACCTGACAGAATAAAGGACGGGAGTATTCCCAATAAAGGTTCTGCGCCCGCCGGAGGCGCTTTTTCACAAGCTTGACTAAGGCCACCGGCAGCCCCCATCCCGATGGACCTGCGGCGAGATCAAGGAGCGGACTCGCTCACTACCGCGTCTGTTCCGCCCGCCACCGGCCGGTCAATGAACATGCGATTCCAGAACTCGAATGTTAACAACGCGTAGATCGCCCGGGCCGAACGATCGTCCATGCCCTGCCCCCCGCGCAGCAGGCGCTCCAGCCCGCCCGGGTCGAAGTATCCGCGTTGCCGGCTTCGAGAATCGAGCAGAATCTCACGGGCGAACTCGAGCAGGCCGTTCTTGAACCACCTGCCAAATGGAAGAATAAACCCTTGCTTCTTGCGCAGCCTGATCGAGTCGGGCAAGAGCCCGCGCATCGCGTCGCGGAGGATACTTTTGGTCTGCTGGCCACGATACTTATAGTGAGCGGGAAGCGACATCACGTACTCGAGAAGAGGTCCATCGAGAAACGGTACTCGGCACTCAAGCGAAAATGCCGAGGTTACCTTGTCGGACTTCAGTAACAGGCAGTCGACCAGATAAGTTTTTATATCAACGTACTGCGAGCGGCTTATGGGATCGCTATACGTTGAGTCGGCGAAGAACTGCCGGTGTCGCTCAAAGGGCCGCCCTTCGTCGAGCACATCGCGATATTCTTTTGAGTAGATCTGCTCTTTTACTTTATCAGACAACACGCGATTCCAGGTTGAAAAGCGAATCTCTTCCGGCTGATAGGCCACTTCCACGAGCTTCTTTGCGCGGCGGGTGAGCGTCGCTGCCAGTCCGTTGCCGGGCTGAGGCGGAAGTGCCTCCACCACTGGCTCAACCAGCCCCTTACGCAGCAGACGCGGCAGGCGGGTGTAGAGTCCTACCTGCTGATAGACAAAGTACCGGTTGTAGCCGGCAAACGTCTCGTCGCCGCCGTCTCCCACCAGCACCACCTTGACATGCGCCTTCGCCATCGAGGACAGATGATACAAGGGCAGCGCCGCCTCATCGGCGATTGGCTCTTCAAGATGCCATATCAGGCGGGGAATGGTATCGACGACCTTGGGCTCCAGCACGTATTCGTGGTGGTCGGTGTGAAAATGTTGCGCGACTTGCCGCGCGAACTCCAATTCGTTGTAGTCCTCGCCGTCGCTGAACCCGATCGAGAAAGTCTTGATTGCGCCGCTGTGCATCTGGCTCATCAGCGCCACGATGGAGCTGGAGTCCATCCCACCACTTAGAAACACTCCGAGCGGCACGTCGCTCATGAGATGACTGGATACCGCCTGAGTGAGCTTGTCGCGCACCTCCGCTAACGCCTCGGCGCGAGTGGGCGGCGTACCGCTCGGCCCTTTCAAATCCCAATAGGGCCGCAATCGCACCGAGCCACGCTCAACGATCGCGAGATGTCCGGCGGGAACCTTCTTTACGTTCAGGAACAGGCTGTCCTGGTCCGGGTTGTATTCGAAAGTCAACAGGTTATCGAGTGAGTTCGGATTCGCCTCACTGTGGAAACCTGGATATTGCAGAATCGACTTTACTTCCGACGCGAAAATCAGGCTCTGATCAGTCTCGCTGTAGTACAGCGGTTTGATCCCGATGCGATCGCGAGCCAGGACTAGGCGCTGTTTGCGGCTGTCCCAAAGCGCGAAAGCGAACATCCCATTTAGGTGCTGGACGAAGTCAAGACCGTATTCCTCATAAGCGTGAACAATAACCTCGGTGTCGCAAAGCGTCTTGAACGTGTGACCGCGTGCACTCAGATCGTGGCGCAGCGAACGAAAATTGTAGATTTCGCCGTTGTAAGCGACCCAACAGGAAGCGTCCTCGTTGGAAACCGGCTGATGGCCACCATCCAGGTCGATGATGCTCAAGCGCCGTGCGCCGATGCCGACGTTGCTCCTGCAATAAACACCCTGGTCGTCAGGACCGCGGTGGCTGATAGCCTGGAGCATACTCGAGACCAGCACCGGGTTGACCGGCCGCTGTTGGTCGTAATGGAGGTAACCGGCTATTCCGCACACAGCCTGGCTACCTCGGTTTGCGAACTTCTGGACTCATTATTTCTCGAATGCCACTCGCCCTCTCGTGCTGCCCGAACGTGCCAGCGCCAGCCGCCATTCCCAACACCTTTGACTCGCCTGAAACGAACCGATCGTTAACCTGCCCGCTGCAGTTCGTCCTGCGGCTCACACCGTCTACGCCGCCTTTCTGGCCAGCACGCTAATGCCACTTTCGACGACGTCAAAGTTGACGATCTCGAGGTTTTCGGCGGCGCACCATTCCCGCACCTCCGCGGGAGTGTGACGATGGGCATGGAGCGGGTGATACCAGTCGAAGTTGGTGATGCAGTTCATGTCCCAGTCGAGAGTTTCATTCCAGTAACACTTCAATACGTGCCAATAAATGAACCGCTGCAGGTCGTAAGTGCCGGCTTTGATCTGAAGGATGGGGATGTCTTCGGCGATCTGTATTTTGACGTTCAGCTCCGACAACGTCTTACCTAAGCTCGTAAGGCCCCGGCAGGCCTGAAGACATTCTTCCGGAGACATTCGGGTAGTAAACTGGCGGATATAGTCATCGCTGAATTCCCGAATTGGTGCCTTCTTTTTGTAAACATAGAATGCGAGGTGTCCCCCCGGAATCAGATTCCCGAGCAGCGCACTCAAAGACTTACGTGTATCCGGGGTATGATGTAGCACCTGATCACATGAGATGAAGTCAAAGAAGCGCTGAGGAAACGGCAGCCGCGTCAGGTCCGCCTGTACTATGTTGAGATTCTCGCAGGTCGAGAGATCCCGATAAATCTGAAACACTGAACTGCTCGCATCGATCGCGTAAACCGTCCCCGCTGTGTTATGCGCGAACAAGTTGGCATCCCGTCCCAGCCCGGTACCGGCGTCCAGAATTCGCTGCTTGGTCGCGAGGAACTCGCGCAGGTGGTCGAGCGTTTTGAAGCCATAACGCTCGATATACCAATTGGTATAATGATCGCGAGTCGCGTCGCGGTAATCTGGAACCATTTTCCACTTGTCCGCGAAGCTCGATAAGGTTTCAGCCTGACCAGGTGCGAAAGTTTCAGGTGCGAGCATGACGGGAACACCGTCGATCACCTCATAGGTGCGACCGTCGGCGTGCAACTGAGCGCGAGTGATCTCCGTGCCGGTATCGGGCGTTCGCCGCAGCAACTGCAACGGCAACCCGCTGACCGGGCAAATGAGATCATTTAAAAGACTCGCCTTCATAGGTCTTCCTCCGACACTGCGGGCATGCGCGTCTTCATTCAGCCCCCATACGGCTATCTATCGGACGCTGACGGATGGTCATCCGGTGCGGGCTCTGTAGACGCGTTCCAAACCAGAAAGGTGCCAAGAGGTGCCCCGTCCCGCCTGAAGCACCGCGAGCCCCGATTAATCTCGATCCTTCGACTTCCGCTGTATCTCAACTGGTCAAAACAGCCCGCCTACGACCGGAAGCGTACGCCAGACCCTGCGTCCGACCCGGGCAGGGACATCCGTAACCAGTGCCGGATTAAGTCTGACTGCGTCTGCTACCCAACGCACGGCCCGTAGTGGCTGGCCCTTGGCGAGTTCGATCTGGGCCTTGCGCAGACGATTCTCCGCTTCGAAGGCATCATTCCAGCGGCCGGCCTCACACTCGTCCTGGAATTGCTGGCAGAAATTGGTCCAGTCCTCGACCTTAGTCTCCGGCTGAAGCCTGCCAGTCTTCGCAAACTCTCTAATACGAAGATCGATCCACGCCTTGTGAGTAACTGACGAATCGTGCTTACGAAACTGATATAGAACCTCTCGGATGTTCGCCAGTCGATGATATTGGCTCAGCCGAAGCCACAGCTCGACATCCTGAATCCAGTTGAACACCGGGTTGTAAGCTCCGTATTCAGTCAGAGCAGTCCTCCGCAGCATCACCGCTCCATGCATGAGAGGGCAGACCCCACGCTTGAGCTCCTTCACCAAACGGTCGTGCCGCACAAATGGCATGAAGGTACTGAACTGACGCCCGGTACGATCAATCAGCGCGGCACCAGTGCCAACCACTGCCACCTGCGGATGCGTGTCCAGAAATGCGACTTCCTTGCGGAACCGCTCGGGTGACGAGATATCGTCAGCATCCTGCCGCGCGACGTATTCGCCGTGGGCGAAGCGCAGGGCATGATTCAGCGCCGTTGCGACTCCCTGGTTGGACTGTTGGAGAAAGACGATCCGGCGATCGGTATAGCTTCTGATGATCTCGGCTGATCGATCGGTTGACCCATCATCCACGATGATGAATTCGAAGTCTTGGAAGGTCTGGGTCAGGACGCTGTCGACGCAGGCGGGCAGGTACTCCTCACAATTGTAGACACTCATCGCGACTGAGACTCTTGGCATCAGACTTCTCCGCAGATCACTCGGTTGCTATATCTTTCGCCCAGGCACGATTGTCTCGATACCACCTGACCAGCCTGTCGATGCCCGCGGCAAAACCGACTTGCGGGTGCCAATTGAGCAGCCGTGACGCCTTCTCGATGTTCGCCCAAGTTGCGCGCACGTCAGAAGGATCACTGGGGCAATAAACGATATTGGCTTTGTGCGAGGTCGTCTGCTCGACCAGTGCAATCGCCTCGTTTAACTTGAACGGCCCGTTGGAGCCCAGATTGATTATCTCGTATCCCAGGTCGGTGAGACCGGCTACCGTGCCCCGCGCGATATCATCGACGTAGGTGAAATCACGGGATTGGGTGCCGTCACCGAAAACGGTGACCGGACGCCCCTCACTGATCCACTGTACCAAGCGGAAGAGACTCATATCCGGCCGACCCGCTGGGCCATAGACCGTGAAATATCGCAAGACCGTGACGTCGAGCCGATGCAAGTGGTGGTATGAAAAGGCCAGCGCTTCGGCGCCCTTCTTGGATGCTGCGTAGGGTGAAAGGGGTCGGTCGGTATTCGCGTCCTCGCTAAAGGGGCACGGATTGTTCGCTCCGTAGAGACTGGAGGTCGAAGCCAGAACGAATTTGCCAACTCCTCGCTCCTTGCAGAAATCGAGCAGGTTCAAGGTGCCGACGATATTCGTCCGCAGGTAACTCGCTGGATCAAGGACGCTTTGCCTAACTCCCGCGCGGGCTGCCAGATTTATCACCGCATCGAATGGTTGGGAACCAGCTTGGGAGGTGTCGTTTTCGGTCACGGACTCCAGCACTACAAGCAACCCAGCGCGATCAGCAATATCGGCCGGATGAAACGACCAGCGCGCCCGGTCGCTGAGATGGTCGAGCCGCCAGCGCTTCAAGCGTACGTCGTAACTTTCATTTAAGTTGTCGATACCGACGACGATGTGTCCTTGATCGAGTAATAGTTCGGCTACCTTAGCGCCGATAAAACCCGCACATCCTGTGACCAATACTTTCATTCGCCTGGTTCTTTAATCTGCTAACGGGAAACTGTCCCTGTTCGGTTACGCTTGGTCGGCGCTCGCGAGGTCGCGCGCGGTGAAACGGTGCGGGACCCCTGTTTCGGCGGTCCCTAGCTTCCATGGACCGTGCCTATGTGGATGAGCCCGCGGCATCGCGGCTGAACGTCACTACCTTGCCTTCCATATCAGAGGGAATCGGCACCTCTAACAGGTTCAGAATGGTCGGGGCCACGTCCATCAGTTGCAAGTCGGCGCGCTCGAAGCCCTCGATCGGTCGCTTTCGATCATGCATCACGAAAATGCCATGGGGTGCGTGGTTGGCGTCGTCTGGACCGGTATCGTTCTCGAAGGTGTGAATCCGGCCCGAACCGATACTGCCGACCGAACGCCACGCCAGATTACCGAAGTAAGCGATCAAATCTGGAGCAACTCCCCTGGTTTCAGGATACAGTTCCTCCGCCCGGTACACCTTGGTCCCGATCGGCTGGCCATTCTCGTCGCCAAGACCTTCTAACTGCTCGATGAGCGCGGAGCGGGTCGACTCGTACCGGTCTGGATCGATCAACCCCTGTGGCTCGCGGCCTTTGACGTTGAGGAAGATGCGGGCGTAGTAGCCTCCTTCACCCCAGGCCGTGGTCTTTGGCCAGTCGATCCTCGCTCTTGCTAACGGCGTGAGGCCGATGGGAGGTTCCAACAGCTTCAGGTAGTTGTTTCGCATCAACCATTCGTTGACACAGATGCCGCCTTCCATTTTTTGCGCGCCGTGATCAGAAACCACCAGGACTGTGGTCTCTTCCGGTGTGGATTTAAGTAGCTCGCCGACCTCTTGATCGACGTACCGGTAGTAATCGCGAATCGCATTCTGATAGCGGTTGCCCGGTTCATGTTTGCGATGGCTGGTGTCCATGTACTTCCAAAACGCGTGGTGTATACGATCCACCCCCATCTCGACCATCATGAAGAAGTCCCATGGCTTAGCCTTAACCAGATGCCGGGCCAGCTGGAAACGCTTGGCGGTCATGGCGAGAATTTGACGGAGGATGTTGTCTTTATTGTCGCTTCGGAAATCGTTCACGTCGAAAATATATTCGCCGACGACGGATTCCACTTCCGATCTGAACTCGGGCGGGTAGGTGTACTGATGAGTGGCGTCTGGCGTGAGAAAACAACTGATCATGTAGCCGCGCACCGGCCGTGGCGGATAGGTTTGCGGGACCGAGATCAGGACGACATCCTTTCCCGCTCGCGACAGCGTGTCCCAGACACGGTCGTCTTTGACGACGTTCGAGGTCGCGACGGTGAGCTTGTCGTAGCTGTAATCGGCGCGGTTTCGAAACCCGTAAAACCCCAGCCGGCCAGGGTTTTTACTGGATAACATAGAGGCCCACGCGGGCACAGTAATGGGCGGTTCGCAGCTCTTGAGCCGTCCCCAGACACCTTTCTTTCGCAGACCACTGATGCTTGGAAGTTCGTCAGCCCAGCGCTCGAAGGCAAGCTGTGGCGTCATACAGTCCAGGCCTATCACTATCACTTTGCGCATCATTACTCCGTTTCACCAGTCTGAGGGCGGTCGATTGCCTCGTTCGATTGCGGAATAAGGCCGAGCGCGCCTGCGGGTCGCGAGCGTTCCTCAGCCTCGACTTCTCCCGCTTGCCCAATCGGATTGGCTTGAGAGCGCCGCCGCACCCTTAATGCTGCCCGCACCAAGCGCACTTTCCGCGTATTGCGCCAGATTCGAATTCGTTGGTGATAAACGGAACTGGCACTCCAACGGTACTTATATGCTTCAGCTCCCCGGAGAAAGTCGTATTCCTTATATCCGTGTTCAATTAAGTATTGGAGTACTTCCCACTGAAGGACCGTGCCCACGCTTTGCTTGCTGAATGAAGGATCGTGACAAAGATTGTAGGCATAACATGTCCGCTGGTACAGGAAGCAGAGCTGACCGGAAACCGGAGTACCATCGACAAGCAACAACGCAAGTAGAATGCGTTTTTGCCGAGCCATTTCGCCTACTACATCGCGACGGAAGTCGGCAAAGCGTTTATCCGTAAGCGGACTCGGTCGAGCCGCGAAGCTAGCACGGTAGACATCGAGAAAACCCTCCAAGTCGCGATCGAGGTCAGCTGCACCTTGGTTAAAACGCACTTCTAGCTCGTGTTCCTTCCTGAGCCGACGCCCGTAATAATCGACTTTCTTCCAGAATTCCCGGTGGCGCGTCGATCGATAGTCCTCAACATCATTCGGAAGTTTGACCACTGGGCAGACGCTCTGACGCATCACTTCTACAGGAGCTCCCCAGCGGCGCGCCAACCGGGGCAAAAGCTCTGCCGTGGGCGAAGCTTCGGAAAGCTCGTCAACATCCCAGACATCCCATCTCTGCGCAAAGAGCCAACCAGTAATCTGTTCAAGTGCCTCGCGTTCCTTGCCTGAAGCCGCGAGGATATCCAGGCGGTCGGACACCCCCGCGCCCAGAAACTTTATTTGCTTCAAGAGGGGGATGCCGCAAACTGATTGGTGTTCGACCAGCAACGGCGCAAGTCCAATCAGCTCACCATCCTCGTATACGACGATCACGCGGAGCGTTGCGTCCTTTACATAGTAACGGCACCAGGCCATGAGCCACTCTGGGGTGAGAAAAACATTCGCAGTGGCCGCCCGGGCCAGGAGTCCTTCCCAGCTTTCACGCAGCGCTAAGAGCTGATCCACTCGGCTGAGAACTCTAAGATCCAATTGCCGCAACACTCTTCTGGCCGGTTTCGATCTCGGACGGTCGGTCGACCAGCGAGGACCACGCCAACGCAAGCGCGCCAACCATTGCGGCGGCCGTAACCAGCAGTTGTGTCCAGGCTGCTCCCATCGCGCCGTGCCCAGGTATCAGGCTGTAGCCGCCAATGATTAGTGCTGCTAGTTGAATCAAAGCCACTGCCGCCACTGCGCGCGTCCGATCCTGCGCAAAGAACAGCACGTTCAGTGGAATCACCGGCAGAACTCCCGCCCGCGCGGCGACCAGGATCAGGAAAATCGGCCCGATGGATGCGTACTGCCGGCCCAGAATCAGGCCAAGAAACGGGCGCACAGCTGCTCCGCCGCACCATAAGAGCAGTCCCACCACGAGCAGCAGACCCGAACACTGCAAGACGAACCGCCCTCGTTGCGGCATGTTTGCTCGGCTCGAAATCTCAGCGAGCAGAACACTTCGAACCACCCCTTCCACCAGCAGGAGGCCCCCACAGAGATCGAAGGCGGCGCTGAACTTTCCAACCTGGGCCACCGACGCGAACGCGGTCAGGAAATAAACTTCCAGGCGGCTGAAACACATGGTGCAGAGTCCGACGATGAACAGCCACTTGCTCAGTCGCCAGAGCCTGGGCCACACCTGCAGCGCCTTGTGTCGCAGGTACAGGACAGGCACCGGAACCATGGAGAAGCTGAATGGTAGTGCCAGGAACGGCGCGCCGACGTTTACCAGGATGGCGGTCGACAGCGTCAGCCGCCGCACAAGTGCCAAGGTCGTCAGCGCGACCAGGATCGGAGCAAAGCGGATTATGGTCGCCAATGAGTACAGCCGATATCTGCGCAAGGAGAGAAAAATCGCCTGCACGAACTGAAACAGGCTCGTGCCGCACGCGCCAACCACGCCCAAAAAAAGCGGCCAGGCAAGTTGCGGCTGGTGAAACACTCGTCCCGCCAGAGGCCGCACCAACAGGCTGCCGAGCCCAAAACCAATCGAAGCAATAATCAGCCGCGCCCGAAGGCTGGCTCCAATGAGAGCCAAGCTGTCGTCTGAATCACGGGCCGCCTCCGACCGCGAGACCAGGGTGACCATACTCTCATTTATCCCCAGGGCCATCAGGGAGCTGACGAACTGCATCGTTACTAGGGTTATGTTTAAGACCCCGAAGGCCTTTGCGGAAAGGTGGCGGACGGTCAACAGAAAGGAGGCGAAATTCATCGCGCCGGTTATTCCGTTCGCGCCGAACAACAAACCCGAGATTCCCGCCAGCCGACCCCAGATAGCCCTTCCCTCGGGGTGGTCGAGCAACGAACGCACGCGCGCGGAAGGTGTGCCCAGTCCAAACATCGCCTTTTTTGACGCAGCTACTTGGAAGCGCGATCAGGGCACACCGCTGCTGATAAACATAGCCTCAAACATGGCCATCAGTGAGGGCGTCAGTTGAGCTACCACTTCATTCCAAGACCCCAATACAGTCGACGGCACATACACGATATCTCCGCGCTGAACGTAGGCATCTCCGGCTTTGCCCGCCAGCACCGCGTCCATGTCGACGGTCTCGGACACCGGATGCGCTGCGCCCGTACCGAGCCCACCATGAATGACCTGGACATCGCTCTTCGCAGCACCCACGCGAAATCCCTGAGCCGAGGCGATCGCTTCGGTGACGGTAATCGGACGCGAGATGGGGACGGGCGTTGGCTTCGTGACATACCCCAACACGAACACTTGTTGTTGGACTACTTCCGGCACGTAAACTACGTCGCCCGTCTGGAGCACCACGTTCTGGGTCTCATCGCCCGAAAATAACAGGTGGCCAAGGTTTACTGAGATTATTGCGTCTTTACGGATGACGTAGGCTTGATCAACATTGGCCTGCGTGGTCAGACCCTTGCTTGAAAAGATCGCATCTTCGAGTGTATCGCCATGATTGGTGTCGAGCTGGCGAACGCCCTGTTCGACCACCTGACCCACCACGTAGACGCGCTTCTGCGGTGGTTGCGCCAGGATGACTGCAACCCCCGGCGACCTGATGTATTGCGACAGTCTTTCGGTCAGTTGATTTTGAAGGTCTGGTACGCTGAGCCCCGCAGCCTGCATGCCGCTAACGAAAAAATATGAGATGGTGCCGTCCGGGCCAATGAGCACCGTGCGGCGCATATCGTCGTCTTTGGCGGCGTCGTACCGAAACACCGAAATATCAAGCTGGTCGCCGACGTTGAGATGATATTGCGCGGGACGGTAGGAGGCCGGCTGTATCGACAAGGTCTGAGAACCGCCGCCCGGGGGCGGTGACAACTGAGGGCCCTTAGGGGGCGAAACTGGAGCAGGAACTTGACTAGGTATTGAGCCCATTGACTGCGGCCCACCCGCGACTCCCGATAATTGCACGGGGGGAGAAGTCCCAGGCATGCTCGGCCAGGTCGGAGCCGGGGTCGTTGGCGGTGGTGAGCTCGGGAACTGTTGTACGACGGAATCGTAGCTGGGGATTCCGGGCGAGCTGGGCATCTTCATGGCGCCTGAATTGCCCGCTCCATTCAAGCTCAGTGGGAAGGCCCCGGCAGGCGGAGCCGGCATCGTCGCCGGTTTCGGCGGTTCCTGTGTCGAGCACCCGGCCAATAGAGTGGCGACTATCAAGGTGGCCCAAAGAGTTGGTGACGACCTGGACTTACCTCTAGCCACCGTGGCTTCTTTGAGAGGTTTCTTTTTCATAGCTGATCTCCCTAGTAGCTAGAGAGTTCGAAATACTGAGACCGTCCGGACCGGTTGGCCTAGGCTGAAGGCGAGAGACGCCGCCCGTTCCGGGGTGGTGAACTCTGCGCAGCCATCGCCGGCGCGTGCACAGGAGCGCTGCCGGGCGTTCCGGAGCAGAAGACGTCGCGCCAGACTTTCATACAGAGTTCGTTGTAGTACTGCCGATCGAACTCGCCGCGCCGGCCCGACCAGTTGAACCAGAGGTTGGCAGGAAACACGAGTCCCATCTTGTCTCGCCGATCCAGCACCTTCTTCGGCAAATAACGCGCCGCCACCTGACGCAAGATCCACTTGAGAGTGGATCCCCGTATTTTCATGTCCGCTGGAATCGAAAACGCCAGCTCGATCAGTCGGTGGTCCAGAAAAGGCGAGCGATTTTCGAGCCCGAAGGCCGCGGCCGAACGATCTTCCATCTGCAAAAGAGACACCAGTAGCGACTTGAACTCGGTGTAGCCCATCGCATGGATCAGGTTTTCAAATTCTTCGAAGTGCCGCGCGATGACTGATTTGACGGCGTCGTCCGGTACCGAGCCCCGGTTGAGCAGACGAGCGAAGCGATCGAGGGTGCTGCCCAGATATCCGCTGAGCAAAGGTTTATAGAGTCGCAGCTCGGGCACCTCGTACAGTTCCTGTTCACGAACCAGGATCAGGTAGCGTGCGTAACCGGCGAACAGTTCGTCGGCGCCCTCCCCCGACATCACGATCTTCACCCGCTCGGCCGCGCGCCTGGCCAGCATAAAGAGCGGAAACATACTGAAGGATCCTACCGGCATATCGAGGTGATACATGATGGACGGCAGGTACTGCTCGAAGTCTTCCGCGGTTGGCTGGATAACGATGTGTTCGGTTTCGATATCAGCGGCGATCTCCCGAGCGTAGGCAAGCTCGTCGTATTTTTCCCCATAGGGAAAATGGCACGAATAGCAGACTGGGGGGCGCGCGATGTAGGCGAGCAGACCCGAATCGAGTCCTCCCGACAGATACAAAGCCATTGGCACGTCAGCCCGGCGGCGCAGTCGCACCGAGTCATTGAGCAACTCGTCGAACCGATCTACCGCCTTGTCCGGATCGATCTCGCACACGTTATCGATGACGTTCCAATATTCTGAGAGGCGCTTGCCTTTAAGGCCCTGGCCAATGCCCCGACAGAACAGCTTGTGGCCCGGCGGCAGACACTTGATACCAGCGAACAGGGTCGCTTCGCCGCTCATATACTCAAAGGCGGCGTACTCGTCGGTTATATTTACTTGTGGTCGCGGGATCTGGGTCAGGATCCCTTTGATTTCGGAAGCAAAGATGAATTCGTCACTGCTCTCGTGGTAATAGAGGGGCTTCTCTCCCGCCCGATCGCGTGCGGCGAACAGCAGATCATTGGCAAAATCGACGATCACGAAAGCAAACATGCCATTGAACCTGTCCAGACAAGCCTGACCCCATTGCAAGTAGCTCCTGAGCAGGACCTCGGAATCACAGTCGGTTCGAAAGCGATGGCCCAGGGCGGTGAGTTCCTCGCGCAGCTCGATATAGTTATAAATCTCGCCATTGTAGAGCAGCACCTGGTCGCCCCTGGGGTCGTGATTGACTATTGGCGCCAACCCTCCTGAGGTTACGTCGATAATCCGCAAACGCGCCATCGCCAGGTGGGCGTTATCCACTTTGTAGTAACCGGTGTCATCGGGGCCGCGGTGCTTCTGGGCCAGAATAATCTCCTCGATCCGGCCTGGAGCAAGCTGTCGTCCCGGCTGTTTAGCTATGATTCCTGCGATTGCGCACATTCGCTCTTACCTCTGCGCGGACGCGACGGCGACCGCGGTTCGCGCCGAGTGCTGGAAGGTTTTCTCCCGCACCTCGTCCGGGCTCTCGTGCTGAAGAAAAATGCGCCCCCAGACCTCGAACATCAGCATGTGATACCAGAGGGCGCGGGATTTGCCCGAGGTCAGGATCGCCTCGCGGCAACGCTCGCCGGGTAAACCGAAATAGTTCTCCCAAAAGCCATCGGCAAAGATCGAAAAGTCGATGTAGTCGTAAAGGAACGCCGTTGCAGGTACCGGGAACCCTTTCTTGGCTCGATTGATCACATCGCCGGGCAGGTAATGCTCGGCAACCTGCTTGACGATCCACTTGCTCGTGGTGCCCCGCAACTTGAATCGCAGTGGCAGGTTAAGCGCAAATTCTGCGACGGTGTAGTCTATAAACGGTACGCGGCACTCGACCGACGCTGCCATCGTCATGCGGTCCTGGCGCATCAGGAGCGGCTCTAGATACTCGCGTAAATCGGACAACATTGCCGCGAGCACCTCGCTCTCCACCGGGTCACCAACGAACCCGTAAGTTGCGAGATCCTCGCGGCGCTCGGCCTCGCGCACGAAAGTTCCCGAAACCAGATGAATCACCTCGCTAAGGCTGTTCTCGCGAGTCCGGAAACGCTGCCGGTAAAGTTGCTCGTCCCGAAGCAGCATTCGCGATAACGCGTCGCGCAGCGCGACCGGCAGCAGGCGCATGCGATGGCGCCACCGCAATCCGCGAAGCAGACTCAAGTGGCGCCACTCGTAGCCACCGAACAGCTCGTCGGCACCCTCTCCTGACAGCAGCACTTTCACCCCGGCCTGACGCGCAAGTTCGGAAAGATAGAACATCGGCACGGAATTGATGATCAGGAGTGGATTGTCGTTGAAGTAGGTGGCTCTGACGAAGCCGTCCTGCAGTTCGTCCGGTTTTACTTCGTAGACGTTGAGGTCTGCACCGATGTGGCGTGCAACCGTGCGCGCAAAGGCGACCTCGTCCCGATCCGCGAACCCTTTGCTGCTGACAGTGAACAAACTCACATCTGAGCTTAGCTGGCGCGCCATCGCAGTAATCAGGCTCGAATCGAGCCCCCCACTGCACAGTGTCCCTACCGGAACATCACTGATTAATCGGCGCTCGACGCTGGCCCGCAGCAATCGCTGCAGACTATCGACATTTTCCTGGTCAGAGCGCTTTTCTGAGGCAGCATACTCGGACGCGCTCACCTTGAGCCTCGGATCATAGAAAGAGCGGCCAGCGAGACTGCCGTCGCGGAGCGACAGAGTAAGAAACGTGCCCGGGCGTACAGCGTTTATCCCCTCAAACAGGGTCTGTTCGCCCGAGCAGCCCGAAAAAAGGAATAGTTCCGCGACGCGCTCGCGCCGAAAGTGGGTCGGAAAACCACTTTCCAGGATTGCTTTTATCTCTGAACTGAACACCAATTCCCGGCCGCTTTTCCACCCGTAGTAGAGGGGTTTGATTCCGAAGCGGTCACGAACCAGAACCAATTGCTGCGCCGGCTCGTCGAAAAGCGCAAAGGCGAACATCCCATTGAATTTTGCAAACGCTTCCGCACCCCACTGCTGGTAAGCGCGAAGGATTACCTCGGTATCGGTTTTGGAGCGAAACATGTGCCCGAGGGCTTCAAGCTCGCTGCGAAGTTGCCGAAAGTTGTAGATCTCTCCGTTGTACGAGATCCAAAGCGTGCCGGCGTCGTCGGACATCGGCTGATGACCGTTGCTGGAAAGATCGATAATGCTCAGCCGCCGATGACCCAGCGCCACTCGCCCGTCGGCGCTGAAGTAGTAGCCAGAATCGTCGGGACCGCGTGACGCCTGCACGTCACACATTTTCCGCAAACGCGAGCGGTCCAGCATGGAGGGCCGACTGTGCGCCCAACCAGCAATACCGCACATAACTACTGACTCCCCGCGCCCGGCGGACAAAGGGCATACTTCCGCCGCCATCGGAGATTGAAGATCTTGCTATAGCTCATTTGCCCGTAGGGTCTGAATCCAGCCTGCCAATGTGCGTTGAGCGCGGGCACATTGTTCGAAAAAACGATCGAGTAAACCCTTTGACAGCCTTCCCTCTGCAGCCAGTCGAGACGCGCAAACAAGAGCCGCGCATAGACACCCCGGCGGCGGAATGCGGGAAACACGAAGCCATCATAGATGTATCCTTCATCTTCACCCGGCAATATCTCGATTCCGCAGCGGGCGTCGATTTCGGTCTGGCGGCTGAGCCAGCCATAACCGCAGGCCCGTCCCGCGGCCAGGGCCAGAAAGCATCGCCGCCCGCTCTTGAGGCGTGCCGCGAAATCGGCGATTCGCCGCTCCTTAAGGAAGCTCTCCGGTTCGCGAAATCTCTGGAGGTCCGATTCGTCCATCTGGCGGATGACCAGGTTGGGTTCAGCGGGTATCATTCCCAGAGGTCCAGTCAGCTTATTCTCCAGAACCATCACCCGTGCCGCGCCAAAAGAATCGGTCGCTATCTTGCTCGGCAAACTCAACAGGATACCGCTCAAGCCTTCGCGCCTGAGCAAGGTCCGCAGTCTCGCGCTCCGGGCAGCCGGCGGGGGAACGGTGGCGGGAACGGAGGAACACCAGTTTATTTGCACGCAAGCCCGCTTCGCCCGGAGATCAGCCAAGCAAGCTGAAGGCCTAAGGCTCTTTCGGTCACGGAGAAGAAATCGCCGCGTGGTCGGAGCTACGCGAAATAGGCTAATTTGCGGCCGCAACATACGAGGGTGGTTTCAGCCGCCCCTGCATCGCTGAGCCTTTTCCCAGAACCTGCCCGAGGATCTCACCGAGGCGCGCCCGATATGCCTCCCAAGTGAACTGCTCAGCCCGCTCTCGGGCCCGCACGCCCATTTCTCGGCGCAGTTCCGGGCTCTGGTAGAGCATCAGGATCTTCTCTCTGAGCCCTGCAACATCCCGGATCGGAACGACAAACCCTTCGACCCCGTCGCGGACCACCGATCCGGCGTTTTCGGTCGTGATCACCGGAAGTCCGCTGGCCAATGCCTCGTAGGTGGCCAGCGCCGAACCTTCGTGGAGCGAGGGGAAGACAAACGCGTCCGCGGATTCAAAAACGCGATGCATTTCCGTGTGCGGCAGATTGGGGATATGCGTGAAATAGGATCGATAGGGAGCAAGTCCCTGCTCGATACCATCAATCCGCCCGACCATCACCAGCTCTACTTCTGGTGCCCCAAGCTGTTTAATCGCCTCGAGCAGATATTTGATGCCCTTTCGCTGGGAGATCAGGCCAACGAAGAGCAAGCGGAATTTTTTGCCTGATTGGTGGCGCCCAGGTTTGAACTGTCTGGTATCGACACCGTAGGGCAGGATTCTGATCCGTTCGGGCGCTACCCCCACCTCGACCAGGCTTCCCTTCACGTAGTTCGAGCCGGCCAACACCAAATCCGCGAGCCGAACCTCATCGCGCGCACGATCGAGAACCCAGTCAACTACTCGCTGGTTGGTACTGGGGGCAAAGTCCGGGTGTAATTTCGATTCTTCCTGAAAGAATCTGACGGCAGACTGAACATGTCCAATCATCTGGTCCAGGATACAGAAGATGCCAAGCGACTTCGCCTTGTGCAGCGTATGAATAGCACAATCATTGTAGCAAATGACTGCAGCTGGTCTTTCTTTCTCCAGAATCTGTGCGAGCACGCGATCAAACCGTCCGGTCCGCCATCTCCAGAGCGTGGCGATAATTTTTTTGGGGAACTTGAGACGGTGAGCGACAATATAAAGCAGCTCGAAAGCGGGCACCATGCGAATACGGCTGGCGTCCAATTCCGGCCGGTACCGCCCTGAGAATCCGCGCTCGACCAGCTGGCTCAAGGGACGCGAACCGTCAATGCATGCGCGAACTATCCGATTGGGCCGATAGTAAAAACCGGTCACATATTTCTTTAGGTACCCGGCCTCCTGCATGCTCAACACGGCTTCGTACGAGCGCAGCGGGTTGCCGGGGTGCGCTACAATGACCCCGCTCAATGGCCGGTTGCGTTCCCGCATTGGGCACCCTCGCTCTGATTCAAGGATTCGAAGGAGTCCACAAAATATACTGCTGGACACTGCCGCTGCGATTCGAATTGAAGGAGATTCTCGTCCCGTCGGCACTCGGACTGGGCAGCGGCTGCGCCCAAAAC
>JAFAHS010000263.1 GCA_019237115.1 Deltaproteobacteria bacterium | reverse complement strand
GTGGCGCGATTCGCGCCACTTAATGGAAGTGGATGGTCAAACTGTCGGCTCCGAATTCAACTCCGCCTGGCTGGTTACCCGGTACAAGCAATGCGTGAGCAATTTTTCGCCTGAACAGCGAGATCGCAAAGTCTTCGCCACGGCTTGCTTAATGTCGAACAGAAAGCAGCTCCATTAGGGGCACGAAGGAAGATCTATGACCACCTTGGCAAAATTCCCGGGCACCGTTTCTTCTGACGAGAAGACATCAGCGATATCGGCCTACGGTCCGGCTCGTTCCACGATCCAAGGGACGCCACTCAGCTCGGACGAGTTGCGCAAAATCGACGCTTACTGGAGAGCCAGCCTCTATCTATGCCTCGGTATGCTGTATCTGAAGGAGAACCCCCTGTTGCGGGACCCCCTCAGAGTCGAGCAAACAAAGCCGCGTCTGCTCGGCCACTGGGGGTCGGATGCGGGTCAGAGTTTCACCTATGTCCACTTCAATCGGCTCATTAACAAGTATGACCTGAACGCAATCTTTATTTCCGGACCAGGACATGGAGCGCCCGCGGTCTTGTCCAACGCATACCTCGAGGGAACTTACTCGGAAATCTATCCCGAAAAGAGCCAGGACGCGGCGGGTATGCAACGCTTCTTTAAACAATTCAGTTTTCCGGGTGGAATCGGCAGCCACGCCACCCCTGAGACGCCGGGCAGCATCCACGAGGGCGGCGAGCTCGGGTACAGCATCTCTCACGCTTACGGCACGGTTTACGATCGCCCAGACCTGATCAGCGTCGTGATGGTGGGAGATGGTGAATCAGAGACTGGTCCATTGGCTACCAGCTGGCACAGCAACAAATTCCTCAACCCGGTTAATGATGGTGCGGTGCTTCCGGTACTGCACCTCAACGGCTACAAGATCCACAACCCCACCATCCTCGCGCGCATATCACATGAAGAACTGGAAGATCTGTTCAGAGGATACGGATACACCCCTTACTTTGTCGAAGGCAGCGATCCCGAGAGCATGCACCAGGCCATGGCTGCAACGCTAGAGCACTCCGTATTAGAGATTCGAGGGTTTCAGCAAGAAGCGCGCTCTGCTAGAAAAGCATTTCGACCGCGGTGGCCTATTGTCATTCTTCGGAGTCCAAAGGGTTGGACGGCGCCGCGACAGATAGACGGCCACTATCTGGAGGGCTTTTGGCGCTCGCATCAAATTCCTATCTCCGACATCGGCTCGAATCCTGCCCATTTGAAGCTGCTTGAGAAATGGTTGCTCAGCTACAGACCACAAGAGCTGTTCGACGAAGCTGGTTCTCTGATCCCGGAGCTTAAGGCACTTGCCCCTAAGGGACCCCGAAGAATGAGCGCCAACCCGGGAGCTAACGGGGGGCTTCTGCGCAAGCCTCTCGACATGCCTGATTTCCGCGATTCAGGGGTCGAAGTTGAGAAGCCTGGCGCCACTCTGGCTGGCAACGTTCCAACTTTGGGTAACTTCCTTCGGGAACTGATGCGACTGAATATGGATCGCTTCCGCATTTTTGGTCCGGACGAAACCCAATCCAATCGCCTCGAAGCTGTATACGAAGTGGGCAAGAAGGTCTGGCTCGGAGAGTACTTTCCGGAGGACAGCGACGGTGGTGAGCTGGTGCCGAACGGACGCGTGATGGAGATGCTCAGCGAGCACACCGTCGAGGGTTGGCTCGAGGGGTACATTCTAAGCGGCCGACACGGTTTGCTGAACAGCTATGAACCGTTCATCCATGTCATCGACTCGATGTTCAACCAGCATGCGAAGTGGCTGGAGAAATGCAACGAACTGGCATGGCGCGCCGATATTTCTTCGCTGAATCTACTGATCACGGCGCTGGTCTGGCGTCAAGACCATAACGGGTTTACGCACCAGGACCCCGGATTCCTGGATGTGGTGGTCAACAAGAGCCCGAGCGTTGTTCGAATTTACTTGCCGCCGGACGCAAACTGCCTATTGTCAGTCGCCGACCATTGCTTGCGAAGCACCAACTACGTCAACGTCATTGTTGCCGACAAACAGGTACATCTTCAGTACCTGAACATGGAAGCCGCAATCGAGCATTGCACGAAAGGCGCGGGGATCTGGGATTGGGCCAGCAACGACCAGGGCGCCGAACCTGACGTGGTGATGGCGAGCTGTGGAGACGTTCCGACGATGGAGTCTTTGGCAGCCACGGCCTTGCTTCGCGAAGCCATCCCGGACATTAAGGTGCGTTTTGTTAACGTCGTGGATCTGTTTCGGCTTGTTCCCGGTACCGAGCATCCTCATGGAATGACCGATAGGGAATTTGAGGCGATTTTCACTCCAAATAAGCCGGTCATCTTCAATTTCCATTCTTATCCATGGCTAATCCACAGGCTGACTTATCGTCGCCCTGGCCAGCATAACATTCACGTTCGCGGCTACAAGGAAAAGGGAAACATCAACACACCGCTGGAACTGGCAATTCAGAACCAGACCGATCGATTCAGTCTCGCAATCGATGCAATCGACCGAATTCCGCGGCTTCACGTTACGGCCGCCGCCACGCGCGAAGCACTGCTGAATCGGCAGATAGCAGGGAAAAACTATGCGCACGAGTTCGGGATCGATCCCAAGGAAATAACTGACTGGAACTGGCCATTCTGAGGGAAGAATAGCCTGAATGCAGCGAGGTCTATGGAGCCCGAATCCATTGATAAATCTATCCAACGGGAAAGGGTCATGGCTACACCGATCAAAGAATTACAGCCTGATCTTCTAGGAAATCTGGCCGCGCAGTACGGCTGCGGTCCCGTGACATTCAGCGGCGCCGATGAGGCCCTCTATGAGCGTCATCTGCTGTTCGACAGTGTCACCGACGTAAAATTGGCGGACGCACGCGATCGGTTTGAAGCAATGGCGCGATCCGTGCGCGACGTACTCTCGCAACGCTGGATAGCAACCGAGGAGAACTACCAACGAAGAAATTCAAAGCGCCTCTATTATCTCTCGATAGAATTCCTTCTGGGCCGCTCTCTGACCAACAATATTCAAAATCTCTTGCTCGACCCGGTCGCGGCCCAACTAATCAAGGAAAAGAACATCGACTTCCTCAGCGTGCTGGAGCAGGAGCCTGACGCAGGGCTCGGCAATGGCGGGCTGGGTCGTCTGGCGGCTTGCTTCCTGGACTCTCTGGCGACTATGCAAATTCCTGCCATGGGCCATGGACTACGCTACGAATACGGGATGTTCAAGCAGTCGCTCCGCGATGGCTGGCAACAAGAACGCCCGGACAATTGGCTGCGCCGTCCCGACCCCTGGGAAGTGGCTCGTCCGCGTGAAACTGTCGAGGTGCAACTAAACTGCTCGTTCGAGGTACACGGGGGAGAGCTGCGCCCTGTGAGCAATCGCCCTTCAACCCTGATCGGCGTTCCGTTTGATCGGCCGGTGGTGGGTTATGGCGGGAAGACGGTAAATACGCTTCGGCTCTGGGCGGCGGCCGCTCCGGACGATTTCAATTTCCAGGAGTTCGGCCAGGGCGATTTCGTAGGGGCTGTTGCCGAGCGGCTGGAAGCAGAATCGCTAACCAGAGTGCTCTATCCCGACGATTCCACCAGTCTCGGGCAGGGCCTGCGCTTTATCCAGGAATATTTTCTGGCTGCGTGTGCTGTCGCCGATATAGTGCGCCGCTTTCGACTAACCAACTCAGATTGGCGTACGCTTCCGGAAAAGGCCGCCGTCCAGCTCAACGATACTCATCCAGCTATTGCAGTCTCGGAGCTGATGCGGGTCCTGCTTGACCAGGCAAAGCTCGGCTGGGAGGAGGCTTGGGACCTGACCGTCAAAACGCTGGCATACACCAATCACACCTTACTCCCGGAAGCGTTGGAAAAGTGGCCGGCTGAATGGTTTCGAATACTCATACCCCGCAACCTCGACATTATCTTAGAAATCAATCGCCGCCTGCTTGATCAACTCAGGGCTCGTTTTCCTGGCGATGAAAATCGTATCTCAAAGATTAGTCTGATCGAGGAAGGTCCCAACCAGCATGTCCGAATGGCGAATCTCGCAATTGTCGGCTCGCACAGTACCAACGGTGTCGCCGAAATCCACTCTCAATTGCTTCGCACCACGACCGTCAAAGACCTGGCGGACCTGTTCCCCGAACGCTTTAACAACAAGACCAACGGCGTTACTCCCAGACGCTGGCTGCGTCTGGCAAACCCGGCTTTGGCCATGGTGATCACCGATGCCATCGGCGATGGCTGGATCACGAACCTAAGCGAGCTGAACAAATTGAAGCCGCTGGCTGACAACAAGGTCTTCCGAGATGTATTTCGACAAGCTACACGGCAGACGAAGGTCGCGTTTGTCGACTGGCTCAAATCGAAGTTCCAGATGACCGTCGATCCAGATTCAATCTTCGACAGCCAGATCAAACGTATTCACGAATATAAGCGCCAGCTCTTGAACGCGCTTCGTATCGTGGTGCTCTACAATCGACTGCTGCAGGATCGCCGCGCAGAGATACGGCCGCGTACTTTCTTTTTTGCGGGGAAAGCGGCTCCCGGCTACCGCCTGGCGAAGCTCATCATCAAGTTCATTAACAATCTGGCCGATACCATCGACAACGACCCCGAAGTTCGGGGTCGAATCAAGGTGCTGTTCGTCCCAGATTACGGCGTTTCGTTGGCGGAGCGGCTGATCCCGGCCAGCGACATTTCCAATCAGATTTCGACGGCTGGCTACGAAGCCAGCGGCACCAGCAACATGAAATTCATGATTAACGGAGCTTTGACTATCGGCACCCGCGACGGTGCCACCATCGAAATGGCGCAGGAAGCTGGCGAGGAGAACTTCTTCTTGTTCGGTCTCACCGCGCAGCAAGTCGCGGATAGTCGAAGCTGGTACGACCCGCATTGGCACTACGACAACGAACCCGAGACACGCGCCGCTCTGGATCTGATCTTCTCCAATCATTTCAGCCCCAACGAGCGTGGCATATTCGAACCGCTGCGGGACACCCTTCTCACGCACGGCGACTATTACATGCACTTGGCGGACCTTAAATCCTATCTCGATGCGGATTGTAGAGCCGTCGACTTATACGCGGACCGAGAAGAGTGGGCGCGCAAGGCCATCCTAAACGTGGCGAGCTCTGGGAAGTTCTCAAGCGACAGGACCATAGCGGAATACGCAAAGGACATTTGGCGTCTCGATCCTTGTCCTCTCAATTAACGTGACATCGCACACGAGATCCGATGGTGAAAAATAACCCAAGTGATGCGGAACTTGCCGAACCAGCGATTCGCAAGCCTTGCAGATTCGTAGATCTGCTTACACCGCGACGCAGCACGCGCTTTCTTGCTCTGCTCGCTCGAAGATCTTCCGAATGCATAGTCGGGCTGGTGAGCAGTAGTTGCAAGTTCTCGCCTGTGCTTAGGCGGAACAGAGCTTTGGACTTGCGGGAACGCTGGCTCGTTTGGCGAATTTTGAGCAGAACGCTCGGGTCCTTAGCGCTCCTGGTTTCCATAGCTGTGATGAGTTGTAAAAGCCGGGTCGTGTCTGGGTCGCCTGCTTCGGCACCGCCGATTCCGATTGTGACGGTCGCGATGGTGGTGCAGAAGGATGTGCCTATCTATGAGGAGTCGGTGGGCACCACCGTCGGCTTCGTCAACGCCGACATCCTGCCAAAAGTATCCGGCTATCTGCTCAAGCAGAACTACCAGGACGGTTCCCGCGTCCGCCAAGGCCAGCTTTTGTTCGAGATCGACCCTCGCCAATACCAAGCGGCGCTCGATCAAGAACTCGGTAACCTGGCCCAGGCGCAGGCGCAACTGAAGCAACACCAATTGACTCTCGCTCGCTACACCAAGCTGTTCAAAGCGGCGGTGATTCCCCAGCAGACGTTTGATGACGCCACCCAGACCACCCGGGCAAACGCGGCGCAGGTCGAGGCCGATGAAGCCGCGGTTGAAAGCGCAAAGCTCAACCTACAGTGGACCAAGGTGTATTCGCCGATCGATGGAGTGGCCGGAATCGCACGGGCGCAGGTCGGTGACCTGGTGGGCACGAGCTCGCTGCTGACGACCGTCTCGCAAGTCGATCCGATTAAAGTTTCGTTTCCTGTTAGCGAAAAGTTGTATCTGCACTTCGCCGGTCAGATCAACGCGGGCGAAGACGCAAAGGCCAAGTCTCCGCCGCCCCCGATTGAACTGGTCCTCGACAATGGCTCCGTTTACAGCTACCCGGGCCGCCTTTACTCCGTCAACCGGCAGGCCGATGTGCAGACCGGCACGATAATGATGCAGGCCACTTTCCCCAACCCCGAAAACATTCTTCGCCCCGGCATGTACGCCAAGGTCCGCGCGAAGACCGATCTTCAGCACAACGCGTTGCTCGTTCCTCAGACCGCCGTCTCTTCGATTCAAGGACAAGACGTGGTCGCGGTAGTCGGCGCCGACGATAAGGTGACGCTCCGACCGGTGACTCCCGGCATAAAGACGGGCTCCTTGTGGGTGATTGACGAGGGGCTGAAGCCCGAAGAACGCGTCGTCGCCGATGGGGCGCAGAAGATTCAGGAAGGAATGGAAGTGAAGCCGGTCCTCGCAACTGGGCAGACGCCGCCCATGTCAGGAACTCCTGCGGCCGGCCCCAACCCAGTCAGGCAGGAGTAGTCCCATGTCAAGGTACTTCATCGACCGGCCCATCGTCGCGATCGTAGCCGCGATTTTCTTCGTGATCGCGGGCGCCGTGATGGTCCTGCGGCTCCCGATCGCGCAGTTCCCGGATATTGTGCCGCCGCAAATCCAGACCACCGCCACTTACCCCGGCGCGGACGCGCTCACGATGGAGCAATCGGTCGCCACGCCGATTGAGCAGCAGGTCAACGGCGCCAAGAACATGATCTACATGCAGTCGATCAACGGCAACGACGGCACGACGACGCTGCAGGTCAGTTTCGCGGTCGGCACCAATGTCGATCTCGATCAGGTCCAGGTGCAAAACCGCTTGTCACAGGCGACCTCCAGCCTTCCCACCGCGGTGAACAATTACGGCCTTGTCACGCAGCAAACCGTGGGAATTCCTCTGCTCGTGATCGCGATCACCTCGCCGCATGGGACCTGGAGCCAGAACTTTCTCGCCAACTACATCGCGATCAACATCGAGGACGAACTCGCCCGCATACCTGGAATCGGCCAGGTAAAGATCATGGGTGCCGGCAATTATGCGATGCGCGTATGGCTGGCGCCCGACAAGCTGGCGAAACTTCAACTGACCGTCGCGGATCTAGTCAACGCGCTGTCGGCTCAGAACGTGGTGAATCCGGCGGGAACCATCGGC
This sequence comes from Deltaproteobacteria bacterium, assembly GCA_019237115.1. Taxonomy (GTDB): domain Bacteria; phylum Desulfobacterota; class Binatia; order Binatales; family Binataceae; genus JAFAHS01. Next base: position 4,205 of record JAFAHS010000263.1, on the reverse strand, counting down.
GGCGAGCCGGCGGCGCCGGGCCAGCAATACACCTACACCGTGCACGCGCAGGGGCGGCTACTGGATGCGGAGCAATTCGGCAACGTCATCGTCCGCGCCAATCCCGACGGCTCCTTCGTACGGCTCAAGGACGTTGCACGGATCGAACTCGGCGCCGAGATCTACACCCAGCAGTCGCTTATCAACGGCAAGCCGGCGGCGTTTCTGCTACTTTATCAGAACCCCGGCTCCAACGCGCTTGGGGCGGCCGATCAGGCGAAGGCGCGCATAGCCGAACTCGCCCAGCGGTTTCCGCCCGACATGCAGGAAAGGCTGGTCCTCGACACGACCGTGCCAGTGACCGAAGGAGCCCGGGAAATCATCAAAACCCTGCTGGAAGCGATCGCGCTAGTGGTGCTGGTGGTGTTCATTTTTCTGCAAAGCTGGCGCGCCACGCTGATTCCGATCTTGACCATCCCCGTGTCCCTGGTCGGCGCCTTCATGTTCTTCCCCGCCGTCGGCTTCACCATCAACACGCTGTCGCTGCTGGGGCTGGTCCTCGCGGTTGGGTTGGTGGTTGACGACGCGATCGTCGTGGTCGAGGCGATCGAGTCGAAGATTGAAAAGGGGCGGTCGCCGCGCGATGCGGCGATCGAGGCGATGGACGAGGTCAGCGGCGCGTTGGTGGGCATAGCCTTGGTGCTGTCCGCCGTGTTCATCCCCGCCGGCTTCATGACCGGACTTACCGGCTCGTTGTACCGGCAATTCGCCCTCACGATCGCGTTCTCGGTGCTGCTCTCGGCGTTCAATGCGCTGACGCTGAGCCCCGCGCTTGGCGCGATGATCCTGCGGCCGAGGATGGCGAGGCGCCGCCGCGGCCCGCTTGAATTTCTCTTTGGCCTCTTCAATGCCGGCTTCGAGCGCGCGCAGAACGGCTACGTTCGCATCTGCGGCCTGCTCGTCCGCAAGGTCGGCGTTGCGATAATCATCTTGGCGGGCTTTGTCGTGGTTGCCGGCGCGCTGGGCAGGACGCTGTCGCTCTCGTTCTTACCGGACGAGGACCAGGGCTATTTCATGGTCAACGTCGAGTTGCCGGAGGCGGCCTCGCTGCAGCGGACGATGGCGGTGATGAAGACGATCGACGCCATTTTGAGGAGCGAACCGGCTATTCAATACGTCAGCGGCATCGGGGGCTATAGCATGCTCTCGCAGACGAGTAGTCCCCGTAACGCTTTTTTCTTCTGCAGCTTGAAACCCTATGACGAGCGCATGACCGCGGCGCTGCAGGCGGGACCGATTATCGAGTCGGTAAATCGGAAGCTGTTCGGGCTTCCGGGCGCCATCGCCTTCGCTTTTCCCCCTCCAGCCATCCCCGGCATCGGCCAGGCCAGCGGCGTCGATTTCTTCATCCAGGACCGCGCCGGCCATGACGTTGGCTATCTCTGGAGCAACACCGCGAAGTTCCTCGCGACCGCGCATAAGCGTCCCGAACTGGCGCAACTGAATCTTCTGTTCACCCCCGCCGTTCCGCAGCTCCTCGCCGCCGTCGACAAGGATAAGGCGTTCAAGCTCGGCGTGCCGATTAACGACGTTTATGAAGAGCTGCAAACCTTGCTCGGCGGGTACTACGTGAATCAATTCAACAGCTTCGGCCGGGTGTGGAAAGTCTTCGTCGAAGCAGAGCCGCTCTACCGGAACAAAGCAACCGACGTGGGCCAGTTCTATGTGCGCAACAGCAACGGCGGGATGGTTCCCCTATCCACCCTCCTCACGATGAGGCGTGACACAGGTCCGGATTACACCACCCGCTTCAACGAATACCGTAGCATCGAAATTTTCGCCGCGCCCGCGCCCGGCTACAGCACCGACGACGCTATGAGGGCGATCAAGGAGGTTTCGGACAGCATCCTGCCGCAGGATATGGGTTACGCCTGGAACGGCATCACCTACCAACAGTCCATTGCCGGCGGCGGCGCGGGCGTCTTCGCGCTTTCGATCGTCCTGGTCTTTCTCATTCTCGCCGCGCTGTATCAGAGCTGGTCGCTGCCGTTCAGCGTGCTGCTGAGCGTGCCGGTGGCGGTGTGCGGCGCGTTCTTCGGGCTATGGTCGCGGAGACTCGACAACGACATCTACGCGCAGATCGGCCTGATTATGCTGGTCGGGCTGTCGGCCAAGAACGCCATCCTGATCGTGGAGTTCGCCAAGGCCGAACTCGAAAAAGGTCAGTCCGTGATCGACGCGGCGCTGAATGGAGCGCGCCTGCGGCTCCGGCCTATCCTCATGACTTCTTTCGCGTTCATTTTTGGCCTGTCGCCGCTATGGTACGCCCTGGGCGCGGGCGCCATGGCGCGGAGTTTGATCGGCACGGTCACCATCGTGGGCATGGTGTTTTCGAGCGGGATCGCGATTTTTCTCGTGCCGCCGCTCTTTGTCATGGTTGAGCGGCTCTCGCAACGCCTAAGAGGTGAAAGACCCGAGCAGAAGCCCCCAACGAAAGGGCCTCGGCTAGTAGCGGTGACTGCTGGTGATGCGACCTCAAGGTGAAATCCAGCAATATGGAATTGGAAAGGTTAGCCGAGCCAAACATGACTACTACAAATCGGCGGGACCTCAATTCCTGTTCCATTGAGACGCGTTGGATCAAGATATGAGAGGGAGTCAACCACGTGTGGCCACCAAGCGGCGGGAGCCGTTGCAGATCTGAAACGGCCCTCGATGCAGGCAATTCGAAAAAGGACTGCTTCTTTATAGAGCGTCGAAGGCTGGTGTGTCTTGAGGAGGATTATCCAATGTCGGAGATTGAACAAAAACAGAGCTACGTGGAATTGTTCGACATCTCCAAAAATGCGCCTATAGCTAAGGCTCCCTTAGTTGAAATCACTCACCTGCCACGCACCGGTGAACGTATCTTCCTTCGACACCGCATATCGGGCGAATGGGAGGGCTATACGGTTATGAATCTCGAATACTTTCTCGCTGAGACACCGGCGGCCAGCGAAGGGCCACTGGAGGCTCTGGGTATGGTCCGGATCACCCTTTACGTTGAACGATCTCGTTAGATCCGGCGTTTAGTCGAACGCATGTGCGCTTGGGCTTCGAGATCGCTTATTTCATTCGTGGAGTTGTTCGCTAGCGCAGAAGAGGGGGACCTAAAGTATCCTGGACCGCCCAGTTTTCGGGAGTGTTCAATCGGCACGACCATTGAAGAGTACGCAAAGCGATGTGAACGCCATGCCGTGTTTCCTCACGTAGAAAGGACCGGGCCGGAGGTTGCGATATGCCCGCAGGCGGGCGCATGTCGACCGTCGCGAAGCCGTCTCGGGAACTTACTCACGAGTCACGAGAAGAACGCGGTGCTCCGCAGGCCCGTGACCCAAATCGTCTCACCAGAAGGATTAGAGAATTAGAAACATCAAGAATAATGGCATGGAGCGATGCGTCACCGAGCCAGTCCGAAAAGAACTTGAGCAACTTGCCGGGGTCTCGTCGCGAGCACTATGACGCAAACACGCCTTATTCTCGTGACCTCGATTGTTGGTGCGACCGGCGTGCTCACGAGCATTGTCATTCATGGATTAGCCGTGATGGGCATAGTGATTTTGGTCGATGGCAATTGAAAGCTGGACGAGCCGGCACGCGATTCTGGATTGATCTGTTTACAGTGATTGTTGCCACAATGGTGGCGTTCATTGCACATTTAATCGAGATCGTGGTTTGGACAGCGCTCTTTTGGAGCTCAGGGGAATTCTCGGGATTAATTGCAAATATTCACTACGCTGCCGTTAGCTACACGACGTTAGGGTCTGCCGAAGCTCCGGCCAGATCGGCCCTTCTAGGTCCGCTGGCAGCAACAGATGGGATGCTCATGTTTGGCGTATCAACCGCAATGCTGTTCGGGGTCATTCAACGACTCCTCCAAACCCGATACCCGGATCTACGCGACTGAGGTCGGCCTTCCTCAACCTTGTCTGACAATCTTCTTGAGAAGGATAGGCTATCACGACTTAACTGACCACCTCCATCACTCTGGGGCCCGCCGCTGCGGCTACTCAATCGCGATCAGGGCCGCGCAAACGCTTGCAAGCCTGAATTGGGTGGTCAGCACTTTCCGCGCGAGGCCAGGCGCGAACCCGTGATTACGCCTCTCGACGTTCCGGCGGAGCTAGGCGAAGTCATTCGATCTCAGTGTTTACAGGCCGCTACTTCGGGCCCCTGAGTTGAGCCAT
>JAFAHS010000581.1 GCA_019237115.1 Deltaproteobacteria bacterium | reverse complement strand
GGCACAAGGAGACGCATCATGGATAGACCGCCCGAAAATTACGTCATGGATGACCAGGCGGCGGGCCTGTTCCGAGTCAACCGGCGGGTGTTTTACGACCCCGAGTGTCTGGAGCAGGAACGGCGACGCATCTTTGAGAAGTGCTGGATCTACGTGGGTCACGAATCCGAAGTGCCCCATGCCGGCGACTATCGCTCGCGCAATGTTGCGGGACGGCCGATGGTCCTGGTGCGCGGCGACGACAATGTGATCCGCGTCCTGCTTAACACCTGCACCCATCGCGGTGCGATGGTGTGCCGCCAGAAGTCCGGCAACGCCAAGACCTTTCAGTGTCCCTATCACGCGTGGACCTACAACGCGCGTGGACAATTGGTGGGCATACCAGGCGAGGACGCCTACAGCGATGCGTTCTCGCGCGAGGAGCGCGGACTTGCATCTCCCGCCGGGGTCGACAGCTATCGGGGGTTCGTCTTCGCGTGTTTCGATCCGGCGGCGCAAAGCCTCTACGACTACCTGGCCGGAGCGCGCGAATACCTCGACCTGGTAGCCGACCAGTCCGAGGTCGGGATGAAGGTGGTCGCCGGGCAGCAGGCATACAGCGCGCGGGCGAACTGGAAACTGCTGGTCGAGAACAGCTACGACGGCTACCACGGGCTGCCTACTCATCAGCGCTACTTCACTTTTTTGAGCGACATCGGAATCGATGTGCGGTCGCGTGACCTGGCCTCGGCGCCGCACCAGAAACCGGTCGATCTCGGCAACGGACACGCGGTGGTCGAGTACCAGAGCGCGTGGGGCCGCCCCATCGCACATTGGGTGCCGCCGTTCGGTGAGCACCGCAGGGCTCACTTTGAGGAATTACGCGCAAAATTCGAGAAACGGTTCGGCAAGGAGCGCGCGTGGCGAATCTGTGAGACCAGCCGCAACCTCGGAATCTTCCCGAACCTGGTCATCAACGACATCATGGCGATCACGATTCGCACCTTCTATCCGGTCGCTCCCGGATACATGGAGGTGAATGCCTGGGCACTGGCGCCGCTCGAAGAGAGCGCGGAAGATTCCGCGCTGCGCCTGGATAATTTTCTTACTTTTCTCGGGCCGGGCGGGTTTGCGACTCCTGACGACGTCGAGATGCTCGAATCGTGTCAGCGCGGCTTTCTGAACCGTGAAGTCGAATGGTCGGACATCTCGCGTGGAATGAAGCGAGAGCACCCATCCATAACCGACGAACTGCAGATGCGCGCGTTCTGGCGGCGCTGGAACCAGCTGATGACCGAGCCGCAGATTCAGCGGGCGCGACGTGCCGCATGAGTGCCGGGGAACTTCCAGGCAGGCAGGAGGTCGAGGATCTTCTGTACCAGGAGGCGGCGCTGCTCGATGATTGGCGGCTCGAGGAATGGCTCGAACTGCTCACCGACGACGTGGTCTACGAGGTTCCGCCCACCGACGTGCCCGAGGGAGATGCCCGCAACACCCTTTTCATCATCGCGGACGACGCGGTTCGGATCCGCTCACGGGTAAAGCAGTTGCTGGGGAAGTCCGCGTGGGCGGAGAGCCCGCATTCGCGCACCCGCCGCATGATCAGCAACGTGCGCGTTCTCGGTGCCGACGGCGACCGTATCCTTGCGACCGCCAATTTCGCGGTGCACCGGATGCGCTACGAATCGGTCGATACCTACATCGGTCGCTACGACTACAAGCTCGTTCGGGTCGGCAAAGATCTGAAAATAAAAGAGCGCAGAGCAGTTCTCGACAACGAAGCACTCCGCCCGCACGGCAAAATCAGTTTCATTTTGTAGACGGGTTTGCCCGTTTCGCGTCATTGGGGCAGCGCAAGGACCTAACGATGAACGCAATCGACATGCACAACCACCTGGTGGCGCCCGAGGTGATCGACTTCCTTGCACGCGAAGGAAAGCACTACGCGACCAGGATTGTCGAACGCGACGGTCGCAGGTTCTTTCTCATCCAGGAAAAGGCCATGCGTCCCATGGATGGGCCGATCTCGGATGCCGCAGCGCGCATCGCGGACATGGAGCGGGAAGGTATCGCGCTGCAAGCCATTTCGTGTGTCCCGTTTCTCATGTACCCAGACGTTGCGAATGACCCCGGCCTCGCTATCGCACAGGTGAATAACGACGCGATGGCGGCGCTCGCGCAGAGCGATGCGCGACACTTCGCGCCGCTCGCATCGGTTCCGCTCCAGAATCCGGCCGCCGCCGCACGAGAACTCGAACGTGCGGCGAAGTTGGGGCTGCGCGGCGTGGAAATTCCTCCCAAGGTCGGCGAGCGGCAGCTCGACGAACCGGATTTCGAGGTTTTCTGGGCCGCGGCGGAAGCGCTGGAGATGGCGGTGTGCGTCCATCCTTTTGAAGCGGCACCGGCTGGAGCGCTCAGCCGCTACTTTCTCGGCAATCTGGTTGGCAATCTCTACGACACCGGCCTGGCGGCTGCACTTCTGATCTATGGCGGGGTGCTCGAACGTCATCCGAAGCTGAAGGTCGTGCTGTATCACGCCGGCGGTGCGCTCCCCGCGCTGCTGGGGCGGCTGGACATGGGCTATCGCCTGGTGGCGGAGTGCAAACAGGCGATTCCGCGGGCACCGTCGACTTACCTGCCGCAGTTTCATTTCGACATCATTGCGCACAGCCGCCCGATGCTGGGTCATCTGGTCAGCAACTACGGCGCGGGTCGATTCGTAGTTGGCAGCGACTACCCGCTGGCGGCCGGGCTCGCTCATCCGGTGGAAGAGGTCAAAGCGCTCGAGCTGGATGCCGAGAGTGAGGCCAAGATTCTGTCCGGTAATGCCAGAGCGATCCTGCGGCTGGGCTGAACGATGAATTTTGATTTCACCGCGGAGGAAAACCAGCATGCTGGTTTTGGAAATTGCCGCGGGATCACAGGTTTCGTTGCTAGTTTCCGTTAGTCCACTTCGAGCTGTACTACTCATTTTCCGGAATTCCTGACTTTGCGGAAAAACTTCTTTAGCACACGCGCCGCGACCTGGTGTCCCAAAGCTCTCCCGTCGTCCACCGAATGACGATAGTGGAAGCCAGCGTAGATGCGCGCGTTGGAAACTTCCTCCACCAGGTCATTGGTGTTATCGAAGGTGTGCGTGGTTTGGGTAACCGAACTGGTCAGCACCAGGTGGACCCTGTCGGTTCCGAAGAATCCCGCGATTATGTCGGCGCCCGCCCCGGTAAAGCATCCGTGCGCGGAAGGATACTCAGGATGTGCGGGGGTCACTGCCAGCGGGGTCCAGTTGGGATCGCCTTCGAGTTTCGGATTGCCTCCACCCGCACGGATGGCGGTCACCGGGCGCCAGAAGCTGTAGGCATACTTCGCGTTGAAACACCCGATGTGCGAGTCGGCCTCCCCTGCCCATAACATCGCCATCAACCGGGCGCTCGCCGCCGTGTCGAGTCCCTCCTGGGTGATCAGATCCTGGAACATGCGGGCGTACTGCTGACTTGCATGGTCGGTGTAAAAGAGCCCTATTTCGGTCTGCTCAGCAGTTCGGGTTGTACTGTCAATGGCCCCGAGCGACTTGGTCTCGTTGTAGTCCCGAATCCACGTCTTGCTCGTAAGCTTGGACGGGCCGTCCTTGGGAAAGAACTGGTCGGCACTTTTCATAGTGAACGGCGTCATCTGGCCCAGCCAGGTATTGATGGCGGGTGTGAAGGCCGGTGGCGTAGGCTGCCAAACGCCGGGTCCACTGCCGGGCGTATAGGGCACGTTGGCCAGCAGGCCGTCGTTGGCGCGAGCTTTGATGAGCGCCTGCGCCGACGCTTCGCCTACCGATACGCCCGCTGCGATATCGTTGGGAGTATCGGAGATCGCGGCCAGCGAAGTGGCCTCATCAGCATCCAGACCTGACTGCTGGGCCGGGAAGTAATGAACCAGTACATTGTGCGCCGCCGCTACTGCCGCGGCGTCCTCATTGGCGCCCGCGGGTGGCTGGGTGGAAAACACATACGGCTGAAATCCTCCGGTAATCGAGTTGACCGCGTCGTACATGGCCAGATGCGTGTACGCGAACCATACGGGTGCCGGACCTGGGCCAATCTTTGCATTGGTGATAATGGTCGTGGATGCGATTGCATCCCAGTCGTTGACCACGTTTGCGAGCGCCGGTCGATCGGGGGAAAGACCGATAGCCAGCAAGAAAGAGAGTAGACAAACCGCTTTCCAAATTTTCATGACATTCCCTCCCTGGCCGAGGCAGACCTCGGGCCTCAAGTTCTTGGCGTTTTGATCCCGGGGCAGATCGCTCAAAGCCCCACGACCACCATTCGTTCTAGACAGGGGCGGGAAAATCATCGTCCCAATGGGAAAATTGAGGTCTCAACCGTGAACGCGCGGAAGGGGAATGGGGGAAGCTCTTATCTGCCTCGTTGGCCTGGGTTCCTTCTTTGGTGATGGGGTATTTTTGGTGCGCGCTGGGACTTGCGACGCGGGATGGGCTCCGCCGTCGGTGAGTACGATAGGTACTGGCCGGTCTTAACAGTCCCACGGAGCACACGGGCGAGCTCGGGGTCGTGCTCACCGATCAGCGTCAGTGCAAGCTCGATTGCGCGGGTAACACGGCGCGCCTCCCAATCCTTGTCCATCTTTCTATCCCGCCGACATCGCAAAAAGTGAGAAGATCAACGTCCCGATGGGAATGTGAGAGGCCGGCGTCATTGTCCTTGCTCTTGTTGCGCCTTGTTCGCGCCACCTGTGATCGTCGGGGTTCCATGGCATTGAAGTGATTCTGCGGAAGTCCTTCACCGACCGGCGGGGCATAAACTGCACTGCGGAATAGCACCAAAAGCGAAATCCAGTCGCGGCGCTGGTTAAATCTCATGGGGACTCGTGACCAAGGCGGCTGCATACCTCGCGACAGAGGGATGAATGGAAGGCGCTCTAGCGCGGGCCCGATGCTCGTCCGCGCCCGACCAGGGGAGACACGGTCAGTGGCGAAGTTCACCCATTACTTCACATCGACTTCGATGCGCATCCAGGGATGAATGCAGCACTGAAACAGGTGTTTGCCTTTCGACAGACCGATGACCTCGAGCTGGCTGCCCTGGAGAATCCGGGTCTTGGCCACCGCCAGCGCGGAAAAGCCACCTGCGCATTCGGGGACTACGCTTTCGCCCGGTCCGTTCAGTCCGGGTATGAACCCTCCACCAAATTGCTTCACCTCGGTGAAGGTGTGCGGCTCACCACCCTGGTCTACTACCGAAATGACCTGGCCTTGTTTGATGGTCAGACTGTCCGGTTCGAAGTCCCACTTGGGATCCGGGGTGCCCGCCGCAGCCTTGGCCAACAGGTCCTGCAGCGTGGTGGACGCGCCCAGCGCCACGTTCTTGCAGAAGTCGGGTCCCGCCCCGGTCGCTGTGTTGACAGTGGCGGGGTCGCATTCGTCCAGTGCTACAACCTGGGCAAAGTTCGGCTGGCTTTGCGCCTGGGTGTAGCTAACCCCCGCCGAAAGCCCTCCGGCCAGCAGCATCAAAGTTAGTAATTTGGACATAGCTATTTCCTCCTTGAGGCGCGAAGCTAAAGCTTTCCTTCATCGTTTTTTCCTGCTTGGCGATGGTCTGTTACAAGCCGACTGACCGATCTCGGCCCAATTCCGCGCTCTCTCCGAGTTATGGCAGGAAAATCAGCGTCCCAATGGGAAAATTGAGGTCTCAACCGTGAACGAACGGAACTTGGAACCGGCGGGAGCCCTTATCTTCTGCCTCGTGGGCTTGGGTTCCTTCCTTGGTCGTCAGGATGGTTGCCCAGAGCAGTTGAGCAAGCCCGGGATTTTGTTCAGCAATCAGTGCCAGTGCAGACGCGGCGCACCTCCGGTTGTTGTCGATGCCCATCCGGTGCATCCCGCGGCCATCTAACACACCGGCTCTGGGTAAGGCGGGAAGCTTAGCTTCACAAGCGGTTGGGACGCTGTAGACTAAACCGAAGTTCCATTGACGATGAGTAGCAAGTACACGAATTGATTAAAGAATTGCGAAAAAGGGGCTGGTGTTACTGGCTACATTCGAT
>JAFAHS010000548.1 GCA_019237115.1 Deltaproteobacteria bacterium | reverse complement strand
CGGGCGATGGCGGCGTGCTGATGACATTCAAGCCGGACATTGACCCGAAGAATGGCAAAATCGATCTGCCGATCGCGCTTGGCGGAGCCCCGGAATTTCTCGCCGCTGATGGAGCCGGTAAGGTGTACATCAACCTGGAAGACAAGGATCTGGTCGCGGTGGTCGATCTGGCATCGCGGAAAGTGCTGGCTCGCTGGCCGGTTGCCCCTGGCGGGCATCCGGTCGGAATGGCCATGGATCCAGAAAAGCACCGCCTCCTTATTGGCTGCCGCAATCCGCAGAAGCTGGTGGAAATGAATTCGGATACCGGAAAGGTTGAATCTTCGGTTCCGATTGGTGTCGGTGTCGACGCCGTTGGATTAGCTCAGGGACATGCATTTGCGAGTTGCCGTGACGGCTCCCTCATCGCCGCAGCGGTCGAAGAGCAGGGGCTCAAGGTCGACCAGACCATCAAGACTCCCGAGGGTGCTCGCACTCTCGGAATCGATTCTTCAACCCACCGGATTTACCTTCCAACTGCGGAATTCGAGCCGGCGACTACTGGACGGCCAAAGATGAAACCGGGCACGTTCATGATCGTCGCTGTCGGGCAGCAATGAAGAACTCCCGGACAGCCCGGGGATATGATCGATTACAGGACATTTTCGAGATCGCCACCATTTTGCTCGATGCGCCGGGTGTCTCTCCGAAGGTCTCTAAATGCGCGTCCTGATCGTTGAAGACGAAAGCCGGCTGGCCGAAAACATAGCCGAGGCCTTTCGCGAGGGCCCGGGATTCGCGGTGGACGTATGCCACGATGGCGAGGAGGCGCTCCTGGCCTGCGGCGCAGTGGAGTACGACCTCATCGTGCTCGATCTCATGCTTCCCAAACAATCCGGAAGCAAGGTTCTTCAGGCGCTTCGCGCAAAGGGCTGCCAGACGCCGGTACTGGTTCTTACCGCTGTGTCGGAGGTCAAGAGCACCATCGATCTGCTGAACCTCGGCGCGGACGACTACATGACCAAGCCGTTTGACCTGGGAGAGCTCATCGCCCGCGCGCGAGCCCTCGTTCGCCGCGGCAAAGGCCTGCGGCAGACCTCACTGACGTACGGTGGCCTCACACTTGATTTCTCAGCGCAAACCGTCACAGCAAACGACCGGCAGATCGAGCTGTCTCCGACTGAATATCGAATCCTCGAATACCTGATGCACCACCCGCGCAAGATCGTATCCAAGCGCGAGTTGCTTGAGCATCTCTACGACTTTACTTGGGAGCACCATTCCAATGTTGTTGAGGCGCACATCTCAAATTTACGTCGCAAGCTTCGCGGCGCCACGCCGCAGACAGTTGTTGAGAACGTGCGCGGCCGAGGATACCGCCTCAGCCAGCGCGATGAATTCGCCGCATGAAGTCGACCTCTCTAGTGCGACGCGCCACGGTGGCAGTGCTTGCCATTGAGTCGCTCTGCGCGCTGGGCATGGCTTCGGTCGCAATCTGGCATGAGCGGGAAACGCGGTTGCACGCGCTCGATGAAATGTTGCAGGGACGCTCAGACTCGCTGATCGGTGCCGTACAGGATGCTGAAGATCCCGAGGATAACGTAAAGATCGACCGCGAGGAGTTTTCCCCAGGCAAAGGAGAAGAGTTTGCAGTTTACAACGGCGACGGCCGCCTCTTTGGCGCCTCTGAGGGCGATGTTTCAGCCGCCGGGCTCGGGCCGAGCGACGCATTTCACAGCATCACGACGCACGGACATCGCTATCGCGTGCTGCAACGGAACGCTCTGCGCATCATCGACCGCGACGAGACCGGAGGCCGCGGACTGCGCCGTCCCATTACCGTTGTCTACGCCGTCCGCAGCGATCATGTCTGGCACGAGGTGCTGGAGGCCACCCGCTTCTACCTGCTGCTCAGTCTCGCCTCTGTCTGTTTGACGGCTCTCGTCCTTGTTCTGCTGGCGCGCCGCCTGTTGCGGCCATTAAATGAACTTGCTTCGGCCGCATCGTCTATTGAGCCTTCCGCGCTCGCATTCTCTCCACCTCCCTCAGCGCTTGGAACATCTGAATTGCGGCCGCTCGCCGATGCGCTCGCCCAAATGGTCGCGCGCGTCCGCCGCGCGTTCGAAGCCGAGCGGCGCTTCGTGAGCGATGCCGCACACGAATTGAAGACCGCAGTCGCTGTCGTGCGTTCGACAATCCAGGTGCTCGGCATGCGGACGAGGTCTGCTCAGGAATACCTCGGTGGGCTCGAGCGAATTCTGGAAGACAATCAGCGTATCGAGGAACTTGTTTCGCGCATGCTGACGCTTGCGCGATTCGAAGAAAAGGTTGCGGGATCGCTCACTGAGGCCGATCTCGGGGACGAAACTGCGACAGCCGTTAGGAATCTGGTCAGTTACGCCGAATGGCGAGGTATTTCACTGAACTTTACCGAGGACCCGGGCGTAAAGGTGCAGATGGATCCTGAGGCGATACAAGCACTTGTCTCGAACCTCGTAATGAATGCCCTGCAGCACAGCAGCCGCGGGTCCGAGGTGCGGGTGAGCGTGCGGTCGAATGGGCATGGTCCGGCAAAAGCGACACTCGAAGTTCAGGACTTTGGAACAGGCATCTCGCCCGAGAACCTGTCTCACGTATTTGAGCGATTTTTCCGCGAAGACCCTTCCCGCTCTCGTGATACCGGAGGCGCAGGCCTGGGCCTGTCGATCTGTAAGAGCATCGTCGAGAATGCCGGTGGGTCCATCGAAATCCGAAGCGAGCAAGGCAGAGGAACGACCGTGACCGCACTGATCGTATAAGTCTCTGAAAAGAAATAACACCAACTTACTCGCTTCGAATGGACGCCTCGCGCAGCGCAGGCTTTTCGTCGCTCCACAGCTCCGGATCCGGTGTGTGGCTTCGTTCCTGATTTCGGGTCAGCAGGAAGTAGACTACCGGAGTCACCACCAGGCTCAGCAGCATCGATATGAGCAACCCGCCGATAACCGCGATTGCCAGCGGCTGCAGCATCTGCGAGCCTTGCCCCAGAGCCAATGCAAGCGGCAGCATGCCGGTAATGGCGGCAAGCGCCGTCATCAGGATCGGGCGCAGCCTGCGCTGTGCAGCGTGCAGCATCGCAGTGCGAGCATCGGCGCCCTCGGCCCGGTAACGCTCATCAGCATCAAGCAGAAGAATGCCGTTCTTGGCAACGATGCCAATGACCATGATGAGTCCCATGAAGCTGGAAACGTTGAAGGTCGTTCCGGTGAGCAGCAACGCGCCGACGACGCCGGCGATCGAAAGCACCGAGGATGTGAGAATCGCGGTAGGCGCGGCGAAGTTGCGAAACTCGCTGAGCAGCACTCCGAATACAAGAACGAGCGACATCACGAGGACGCGAGAAAGTTCGGCAAAAGACTTCTGCTGTTCTTCATAGGTGCCGCCGTAGACCACGCGTACGCTGGACGAAAGATGCATGGCTGCAACCCGTTGGCGCACACGCTGCACAGCTGTCCCGAGGTCGGTGCCTTCAAGACGCGCTGTCACCACGACGAGCCGCTGCAGGTTCTCGCGGCGGATTTCATTCTGAGGCGGCAACTGCGTGACGGTCGCCAGCGAGCCTAGCGACGCAGTGTGGCCCGAGCTTGAGTTGAACACCGTATTCTCGATGGTCTCAAGCGATCGGCGAGTCTCCTCGCCCAGGCGCACGCGAATCGGATACGGCTTGCCGTTGCTGATGACCGGATTC
>JAFAHS010000540.1 GCA_019237115.1 Deltaproteobacteria bacterium | reverse complement strand
CCGATCTGGACTTTCGACTACCTTCAAAATGTCGCGATTAACTTTACCCAGCTCGCAATCAATGCGGAAAAAGATTTCATCAGCTTTCAGGAACGCGCCGATCAGGGCACACTGACCCGCCAGCAACTCCAGCAGGACATCACGCAGGCTAATGCCGAAGTCGACGCGGCCCAGGCCCAGATCGATGCCGCTGCAGCCGAGCAGACGGCCTATGAAGACGGTGCCGCCCTGGCAAATCAACGCGCCAGCGATGCAACCCAAAATGTAACTGACTACAGTTCCACTTCTGAAATGTCAATTGTCTACCAGGCCACTTCGCAGCAGTTGGCGGGCGGTGATGATGGCGATCCCAACCAGCTAAATGGCATCGCCGACGCTCTTCAGGGAATTGGGGACGCCGGCCAAAGGCTGCGCGAAGGGTGGCATCTCGAAGGAAGCGCAGCGACGCTAGCCGCCGGCAATCAGCTTGCGGCGTCCCGATACACACGACAGTATGAGATCGCGGCGATGCAGCGAGAAGCGAATGAATTGGGCCTGGCCGCGACGCAAGCAGGTGATGAAGCCGCGGCGGCGAAGGCCCGCACCAACGCCGCAAAAGCTGCCAAGGCGGTCGCAGACGCCCATCAGCAGGCGGCCACCCAGAACCTCGCGGCGTTCGACGAGCAGTTCTTTACGCCCGATGTCTGGTACCGCCTTGCCAACGCATCCTATCGGCTCTACCGGCGCTATCTTTACATGGCGATCCGAACAGCTCGCCTGATGCAGAGAGCCTACAACTTCGAGACCGACCAGACACTGCGGTGGATTAAGTCCGACTACACAACCGATGAAGTGAAGGGACTGCTGGGCGCCGAAGCGCTGATGGCGGACATTCAAAGCTTCAGTTTCGATCTGATCACGTCACGTGCTTCCAAGCCGCAGCCGATCAAGCAAACCATTTCGCTCTACAACCAGTACGGGTTCGCTTTTGAAAACCAGCTTCGCAAAACCGGCATCATGGAGTTCCAAACCCACATCGAAGACTTCGACTTTTACTATCCGGGTACATACGCCGGGCGGATTGAGGCGGTCGAGGTCAGCATTATCGGGGTCCTGCCTCCCACGGGAATCTCAGGAACGCTCACGAACAGCGGCATCTCAAGCTATCGGACCCCGGCCTCGGTCTCAGGCGCCGGGACCTCAACCCCAGTAAAATTCCGCGTGCAATCGAAAGAGACTCTCATACTGTCCGATTATTCGGCCCGCCAGGACACTCTGCTGGTAACTAACAATTCGGGAATGCTTCGTATCATGCAGGGGGCCGGGCTGGCGTCCACCTGGCGGCTCGAACTGCCAAAGGCAATCAATGATATTGATTACGGCGCTCTCACCGACGTCCAGCTGACGTTCTACTATAAAGCGCGTTACGACCCCCTGCTGCACGATGCGGTGATCGCACAACTGGCTACGCTGCCAGGCATCAACACGCGGCAGCGCGGGATTCCGCTGCGGTGGATTTATCCGGACGCCTATTTCCATTTCCAGGATACCGGCAATCTGTCCATAACTCTGAAGAAATCCGACTTCCGCACGAATGAAACCAATCCCGTACTCACAAGCGTTGGTCTGCTGGTCGCCACGGATGGAAGCGTCTCGGCCGGGGGCATCAAAGTATCGCTCGCGACACCGACCCACGCCGCGATCGCGGCGGTAACTGACGCGGCGGGCCAGATCAACTCAGAACGAGCCTCGCCTTGGGCGCCGCTGGCGAGCGGGGCCATGATCGGTGGGTATTCACTGAGCCTGACGGCTACCGATAATCCGCAATTGGTGAAGAACGGCAAGCTCGACTTGACGCCTCTGGTCAACATAGCTCTGTTGCTGCAGTATCAGTTCACGCCGCGAACATAGCTGGACCGCCCTGGGAAGGTACGATCATGAGCCTCGACATCGGATTCGACGCGCAGGCGCCATCGCTGCCATCGGGCGGCGGGGCTATAGGGGGCCTGGGAGAAACTTTCGCCCCAGACCTCTCGACCGGCACCGCGACTTTCCATCTTCCGCTCGATATCCCAAACGGCCCGAATGACATCGCGCCGCGGCTTGGACTCCAGTACGATTCCGGCCGGACAAACGGCCCTTTCGGGATGGGTTTTGCCCTGCCGCTGGCGCGTATCCTGCGGTCCACGGCTAATCGTTTTCCGCACTTCGATGAATCCGACACGCTGATGTTGGAGGGCGCGGGCGAAGTGCTGGTCCTGCCAGGCAAGCGATACCGATTGCAGGTGGACGGCGGTCTCTGGAACATCGAGGCTGAGGGTGACGAATTCCGGCTTACCGACCGCGCCGGAATACGCTACCACCTCGGAAGCGACGACAGTTCGCGTTTGACCGGAGCGGACGGAGTCGGCAGAACTGCAGTATATGCTTGGCACCTTGCCAGTATTGAAGACCCTCTGGGCAACCTGGCGATTTTCACCTGGGCGCGCGACCAGCGCCAACTTTATCTGTCGAAAGTGGCATACGGGGCTTACGAGCTTCGCTTCCAGTATGAAAGCCGTCCTGACCCGGTCCGCTGGGCCCGGTGCGGTTTTGAAATCGTCACCGCGCTGCGTTGCAATTCCATCGAATTACACCTGACTACCGACGCGTCGTCGCTGGTCAGACGTTGGACTCTGGGCTACACACAGGCCGCGGGAAATGCCGCATCGCTGCTCTCGACTGTTCAGTTGAGCGGTTTCGGCTCCGATGGCTCGCGGCTCGACGCGCCGGCGCTCGAATTGACATACTCGGATTTCGCGATCCGGGATCTGACTCGATTTTCGGCGGTTGAAGACGGCATTTCCCCAGGGCCGCTCACGAGGCCGGACCGGCGAGTCGAACTCGTCGATTGGTTCGGGAACGGATTACCGGACCTGCTGGAGATCAACCCTAATGGCCGCGCTCGCATATGGCCAAACCTGGGCGAATGCACCTGGGGGCGGCCTGTCGGCATCGGGGATTTGCCTTGGTTTGGCGGCCCGTCGTCCACGATTGGATTCCTCGATCTGAATGGAGACGGGCTTGCCGATCTCATCCGCATGGATCGTCCCATGGACGGCTATCTCCCCCGCGTTTTGGGCGGCGGATTCGATCGGCCCGTGACCTGGCGCACGGGTCCGCGCATGGCGGCTGACACTCCTGGATTGCGGTTTACCGATCTTGACGGCGACGGGCGCGTCGACGTAATGACTTCGGGCCAGGACAATCTGGTGCTTTATTACAGGGAAGATCCCGACGGCTGGAGCGCTCGTCCGCAAACGGTGCCGCGATCCTCCGCGCCCGCGCTGGACCTCGCCGACCCGCATGTGTTCCTAGCAGACATGACAGGGGACGGCAGTCTCGACATGGTGAGGGTCGATGGCGGAGGCGTCACTTACTCGCCTTATCTGGGACTCGGCAAGTGGAGCGACCCGGTACAGATGGAGAATCCACCTGAACTGCCGTTTGACATGGAGGCGGACAGGCTTTTTCTAACCGATATCGATGGAGATGGCTGCGCCGATCTGATCTACGTCCATGGCGGCCAAGTAAGTTACTGGTTGAACCAGGGCGGGAATCGTTTTGCGGACGAACGCGTAATCGACTGGCTTCCAACGGCCCGTATGAACGATATTCGCCTTGCTGACATGCTAGGCAGCGGTACTGCTGGCCTCCTCTGGGCGCAGCCCAACCCTTATGGCCATTCTGCGAGTTACTTCTACCTCGACTTCACCGGCGGCACGAAGCCGTACCTTCTGACGGGCATCCGCAACGGCGTTGGCTTGACGACCACAATCCAGTACACGACTTCAGCAATTCAAGCCGCCGCTGCTGCGAATGCAGGACGGCCTTGGTCCACGAGTCTCCCCGTCGTCGTTCCAGTTGTGGCCGGATTTGATGTATCGGATCAGGTCAGCGGACCAGTGCGGAGCGTGCGCTTCAACTATCATGACGGCCGCTGGGATGGAGTCCTCCATGAGTTCGCCGGTTTTGCTCTGGTCGAAGAAGACCAACTCGGAGACGCTGAACAGCCGACGCTTCGGACAACGAACCGGTTTCATGTTGGCCTGAACCCGGACACCGGCGGAGAACCGGTGGATACCGCGGAACGAATGAAGTGGCGCTCCCTTCGTGGCCGCATGCAGCTTCAGGAGAGGAGCAGCCCCGACGGCGGCCCACTGGCGGCGCTCCCATTTGACCGGGTGGAGTACGACTGGATCGTGGTCGAAGAGTCAACGCCCGGGGGTGTTGTCGAGAAGCCGAGACTGCGCACGACCACCACCAAGACCTTCGAGCGCGCGACTACAGCAAGCGCTGTCGTAGTCAACACCAGTGTTGCCTTTGACGCCGCTGGCAATGTCACCGAAGCCACCGAAACAAGCACCAGTGAGCTTGATCCAACCTTCACGCGCACTCTCCGCACAAAAACTCAATACGCGGCAGATCCCACAGGGCGGTTTCTTTCCAAGCCGTTTCGCACGCAGCAGTTCGATGGAAATGGTGAAATCGTCGCGGATACCGTTTTGCAATATGACTCCCTAGCGGAGGGCTCGGTCGGACCTCAGGGCCTCCTCACCAAGCGAAGCGCACTGGTCTTGCCCGACACTCTAGTGACGGCTGTTTACGGCGCCACCCCGCCGGACTTTGCTTCGCTTGGGTATTTTCGGCGGCCCGATTCAGCCGGTTGGTGGATCACTATCGCGAGTTACCAGCGCATCGACGACGCCTCCGGGCTGCGGGGCAAAATCATCGGCCCGAGGGGCGCCGAAACAGATGTGACGTTCGATCCTCTGAAGCAATTTCCAATAGAGTGGTCGACGCCGTTCGGCAACGTCGTCCGGATTGCTTATGATGCGCGCTTGGCGCGTCCGACTCAAATTACGGACACCGCCAGCGCCTCTCAGTTCGCGAGATACGATCAGTTGGCGCGGATTATCGCTTCGATCGCGCCCGGTGACAGCGACGCACTTCCAACCGATTCCTGGAAATACACCGTCTCCAAGACCCCCGTCGAGATCGCTCGATCCAGGCGCGCAATCAGTGGGAGCGCCCAGACAATCGATTCGCGTCATTTCCTGGACGGAGCCGGGCGGTTGCTCGAAGAGCGTGCGCGCGATGAAGCGGGCGAAGTATCAGCCGCTGCCTTTCTCTACGGGGCACGGGGGCTTCTTTCCCGGCGATTCTCTGAGCGCCGGGCGACGACGCCCGGTTACACGCCACCAGACGCACATGCAGAGGCCCTTGCGGTCAGCTATGACGCTTTGGGGAGGGTGGTACGAACCGTCAACCTGGATGCCACTGTTCGCAACGTTGCTTATCGGGGCGGAGTGATCGAACTAGCCGACGAAGAGGACACGCGCGCCGGCTCACCCCACGCAGGGACCACGACCCTGCGGCATATCGATCCGACCGGACGCCTTGCCGCGGTCGAAGAGCGTCTCGGGCCGCGTTCGATCGTTAGCCGTTATGAGTATGACGTTAAGGGAAACCTGACTCGCCACGAAGATCCGCTTGGCCGGGTAGTGTCCGCCGCATTCGACCTTCTCGGGCGGAATGTGCGCACCGACCGACCTGAGCAGACATCCATTACAGTCTTCGATGCCGCGGGGAATCCCGTCGAGTCGCGGGTCGCGGACCGGCGCGTGGCGCGTAGGTTTGACTTACGCAATCGGCCGGTTCAGGAGCACTTCGACGGTTCTGCTGCACCCGCTGTGTCATTTACTTATCACGATCCGGGACTCCCGGCGCCGCCCGATGCGGGCAGTGGCACGCTGGGGCGTCTGGTCCGCGTAGATGACCCGGCGGGGAGCACGGTCTTTGACTATGACGCGCGTGGCAACGTAATCAAGCGCGTGTGGACGCCGGCAACAGATCCCTCCAAGTCGTTTCGGGTGGATCTCGCCATTCGCGCGGATGGTCAACCCGGGCAAATCGTTTATCCGGACGATGGAACTGCCCGGGAGACCGTTACACAAACCTACGATGCACGAGGACGGCTATCCTCCATCGCCGGCCTTGTGAATGAGATCGATTACGATCTCGGCAACCGGCCAACCCGCATCCGCTATGCGAACACAGTGGAGTGGAGCGCCAGCTACGATGCTCGTGGCCGACGGTCAACGGAGCAACTGAGCGGTCCTTCCGGAGTTCTTTTCTCAACTACCTATACCCTGGATGGCGTAGGAAATGTGCTGGCGCTGGTCAGTCCCGATCCGAAGACAGCGGCACGATATGTGTATGACGATCTTTACCGGCTCACAAATGCCGCGCTCGGCACGGGCGAGACCTTCACTTACACGTTCGATGACGCACACAACCTGGCTCACAAATCAGATGTCGGTGACTACCACTATGGAGAAGGCGGCGCGGCGCCGACTCTACTGACAAGCGCCGGATCGGGCAGCTATACATACAACGCCGCCGGCCAGGTATTGTCGGCGCCGTGGGGAACGCATGTGTGGGATCCGCTCGGCCGCCTGCTGCAACTGACGACCGCTGGCACTACGATTGATTTCAGCTATAACCACTCCGGACAGCGCGTAACAGCTCGATCGCGCGCTTCGGGCGCGGTGGACCTCGTCACTCCCGACCCGTTGTATTCGATTGAGTCCGGAAGACTTGTGCTGCAACTGGGCGGTTTCGCCCGGCAACTCGCGGGCGGGAAGCGTTTGTTTCTCCATCGCGACCATCTGGGCGGCCTCATTCGGGTAACCGACGGGACAGGCGCTGTAGTGGAAACGCGACGCTACGATCCGTACGGTCGCACGATCGGACACACCGGGAGCGCCAGCACTCCATTGACATTTGCAACGGGAATTCCGGAAGAACTGAGCGGTCTGATTCTGCTGGGATCACGCTACTACCATCCGGTGCTGGGCCGCTTTCTGAGTCCGGACGATGTCGTTCCTGACGCCCACATTCCAGCAAACTGGGCTTCCTACACATATTGCCGCGGCAATCCAACCAGCCTTTTCGACCCGGATGGCCACGACGCGTGGCGGGTGCTCGTCACAGTGATTGCCGGAGTGGCTCTCGTGGCGCTTGTGATCGTGACCTGGGGCGCCGCCACGCCTGTAGTCGCAGCCGTTGTGATCGGCGTTGTGTCGGGAGGACTGGTGGGTGGGATTACGGCCGCTCGTAAACCGGGCGCAGATGGGTGGGATGTGGTCGCTGGCGTAATTGTCGGCGCTGCCGTAGGGGGTTGGTCGGCATATGCCGGGAGTGCAGCCTATGCCGGTATCATCAAAGGGATCGGCCAAGGAATTCTTCAAGGAGCTGTTGCTGGAGGCGTTAATGGCGTCATCAATGGGGCTTCCATGGGTTTTGCAGCCGGGTTTGCGGAAAAGGCGGATCCTGTGAAAACCCTCGAGCTGATGGCGGGGGGCGCGCTGGTTGGATTGATCTTCGGCGCTGCGCTGGGCGCGCTTACGAGCGGCGTCAAGAGTGGTGAAATCACCGAACCGAAAGGCACAGAAACTCCCGGGGCGCGTTTACAGGATTTCGAAGACAAATACCTCAATCGAAGCGCTCAAACCGCGGAAAATGAGGCGGCGCAGCGTGGCGAGACGGTTCAGGCTGGTGAAGCCGGCCCCCCACCGAAGAGCGCAACACCGGGCGGCGTCGGCGGCAAGGCACTCGGACAGGCCGCCAATATCATCACACCGGAAGTGAAGTACCAGATCGGCGTAATTGGCAGGCTGGCGTGGCTGCATACTCTGGCGGCCGATATTCCAAGCGGCACTCTCGCAATCTTCGCTGATGATCTGGTCAAGCTTTACAAGGAGCACAAGATTCCCGATTTCAACATTTCTCTATGAGACGTTATCTGAAAATCCGTTTGTGCCTGTAAATCGGGTCAGCTCAGGAAACGGAAAGTATTCCGTTAACGGAATACTTTCCGATATTCCGAGTTCCGGAATATTCCGAGTTGTTGGTGGCGATCTGGCGCCATGCTTGCGTTTCATCGATGAGAGCTCGGAATATTAAAGCGAGGCGAGAAAGGCCAGGAGCGTATCGTCGGCCTTATATCGGCGGACAGAGGAATTCGGTGGTGCGATGCGTTCCAGTGCTCGTTCCT
>JAFAHS010000503.1 GCA_019237115.1 Deltaproteobacteria bacterium | reverse complement strand
ATCGGGTTCGCGGGAGCTCCGTTCACGCTGGCGTCTTACCTTATCGAGGGTGGTTCTTCGCGGCAGTATCAAACCACCAAAACCCTGATGTACAACGAGCCCGAGACCTGGCATCGGCTCATGGAGCTGCTGGTGCGCATCACGGCAGACTATGTGAACCTGCAGGTCGACGCGGGCGCGAGCGCGGTGCAGCTGTTCGACAGCTGGGTAGGAAGCCTGGGGCCTGGCGACTATCGCCGCTTCGTGCTGCCGCATACCGCGACCCTGATCTCAAAGGTGAAGCCTGGTGTCCCGGTGATTCACTTTGGAACCATAACCGGAAACCTTCTGGAGTTGATGCGCGAGGCGGGCGGCGACGTGATCGGGCTGGACTGGCGCGTCGAGCTTGCGGAAGCGTGGCAGCGCCTCGGTTTCGATGTCGCGGTGCAGGGTAACCTCGACCCGATTGCATTATTCGCCGAGGTCAGCGAAATTCGCAGCCGCGCCCGCGCGATTCTCGACCAGGCCGCCGGGCGGCCCGGGCATATCTTCAACCTGGGGCACGGTATTCTGCCCGAAACTCCGGTCGATCATGTGATCGCGCTGGTGGACGCGGTTCACGAGCTGAGCCGGAGATAGATTCGCGATGGCATCGACCGGACCATGCGAGGCGGTGTTGGTCGTAGGTTTCGGAGGACCAACCCGTGCCGAGGAGATTCGCCCATTTCTCGACAACGTCCTGCGCGGAAGACCGGTTTCGCGCGAACGCTATGAGGAAGTCGTCCGTCACTACGAAAGCATGGGTGGACGTTCTCCGTACAACGAACTGACCTTTCTTCAAGCCCGAGCGCTACGCAACAAACTCGCCAGCGAGAACCTCACGATTCCCATAGAAGTCGGAATGCGCAATTGGGAACCATACGTGGTTGATGCGCTGGTCGCACTCCAGCGCGCGGGCGCCCGCCGAGCACTCGGATTTATTATGGCCGCGTTTCGTAGCGAGGCGAGCTGGGAGCGCTACCAGGGGGTGGTGCGAGCTGCCCGCGAAGCGTTGGGACCGCGCGCGCCCGAGGTGGAGTATCCGGAGCCCTGGCACACCCATCCGAAATTCATCGCCGCGGTGGCAGAGCGCGCGGCCCAAGCGCTGGCACGCTTCAAACCGGATGAAGGCCGGCGGGTGCGACTTATCTTCACCGCACACAGCATCCCGGTCGCCATGGCCTCCGGCGCGCCCTACGTCGAGCAGCTCACCGAATCTTGCGCTTTAGTGGCGGGGCAGCTTGGCATCAAGCCGTGGACGCTGGCGTTCCAGAGCCGCAGCGGAAGTCCGCAGGACCGGTGGCTGGAACCGGAGATTGGTTCCGCCCTGCAGAAGCTTGAAGCCGGGACCACCGCGCTGCTGGTCCCGATTGGATTTTTGTGCGATCACGTCGAGGTCCTTTATGATCTCGACGTTGAGGCTGCCCGGATCGCGCGCGAATCGGAGGTGCGGATGGAACGAGCCGGTACGGTTTGCGACCACCCGGAATTCATCGCGATGATGGCGGAGATCGTTCGCCGGCACTTGACTGGATAGGATCTCCCCGCCCGCACCCCTGGCGAAACTCCCGCCGGTCCGGAGCTCACCCCGCTCTAAGCCAAGCACCCTTTCCGCTAGTTTCCGTAGGCGTATGCGCCGCCTTTCTCAAGCGCCTTCCGGTATGCGGGCCGCTCGTGCAGGCGCCTGGTCCACGCATCAAGCTCCGGATATGCGCCGCGAACGCCGAATGCTCCGGCGACTTCGCCGACGAAACTCATCTGCACATCGGCGCCGGTCAGGGCGTTGCCGACCAGGAACTGCTTACCCTTGAGCGCGCCGTTGATATAGCCGAGGTGGTTTGCGAGCTCGCTTTCGATTCGCGGACGCAGCGGCGCGCCGGCCTCACCGAGCCGCGAGACGTACAGGTTGAGCATAAGCGGCAACATCGCGGATCCTTCCGAATAGTGCAGCCATTGCACGTACTCATCGTAGGCGGCGCTTCCCGTGGGGGGTTGCAAGCGGCCGCCGCCGTAGCGCCGGACGAGGTAGTCGACAATGGCGCCCGACTCGATGATGGTACGACCGTCGTCGGTGATTACTGGCGACTTGCCCAGCGGATGCACGGCTTTGAGCTCGGGTGGTGCCAGACGGGTCTCGGCGTTGCGCTGGTAGCGCGTGATTTCATAGGGCAGCCCGAGCTCTT
>JAFAHS010000460.1 GCA_019237115.1 Deltaproteobacteria bacterium | reverse complement strand
GATGGCTAGCCTGAGCGACCGGGTTCTGGTGCTGCGAGGGGGTGAGATTGTCGGAAACGTGGAAGGCGTAGATATCAACAATGCAACGCTCATGCGGCTCGCGCTGGGCGAGGAGCGCTTGAATGCGTAGCGCCGTCAGACAATGGGAAACTCGCGCGGGCGCTGTGCTCGACCATGGACTTTATGTCCTGTTGGCGGCGCTCATCCTGCTGTTCGGAGTCATTTCTCATTCGTTCTTGACGATAAGCAACTGGACCCAGATCAGCATTGCGGCTTGTTTTCTTCTGACCGCTTCGGCTGGGCTCACGCTCGTCATGATAACCGGATGCATTGATGTTTCGATTGGTTCGATCGCTTATCTTGCCGCGGCAAGCGTCTATTTGACCGCGGGATACCCGTTCTTTGTCTCGATCTTGTCGGCGATCTTGGTCGGCGTCGGCGCAGGACTGCTCAGCGGACTTCTGGTGTCGTACTTCGGAATGAATTCATTGCTTACGACCCTGGGGCTGACGATCGCCTATCGGGGAATAAGTCTACTGTTGACCGGAGGAACCATGCATCCAGTCGGTGACGTCATCTCCAGGCTCGGAAAAATAGAGTTTTTCGGCGTGCTCCCAGTTGTGTTCCTGGTGAGCATCGCAGTAATGGCAGTGCTGCAGATCGTACTCAGCCAAACCAAGCTCGGCGCCTATTGCTACGCCATAGGCAACAGCGAAGGCGCAGCGGAGAAGCTCGGGGTTCCAGTGAAAGCGGTGAAGCTCGGCGCCTTTTGCGTTTCCGGTGTCTGTGGAGCGATCAGCGGTCTTCTCTCTTCGATGTACCTGGGCGAAATCACCACCTTTACTGGAAGGGGAATGGAATTTCAGGCCGTGGCCGCCGTCGTGATCGGCGGAACCAGTCTGTTTGGCGGCAGGGGAAACGTAATCCCCGGCACCTTCGCCGGCGTGCTGCTGTTGATCATCATTAGCAACGGGCTGGGCACGAGAGGGGTGTCCCCTTACGTCTATCCATTTGTCGCGGGAGTTATTATCTTCATTGCCATCTATCTTGATTCCTTGAAGAACTCTCGCCCCTTGGCGCGATATTAGATGGACAAGGAAAGCAAAGTCATGAATGGATCAGAATTACTTTTGGGCGATCAGCAGGAAATGCGCGTGCGACGGGAGACTCTCGGTGCCCAGGTTTATCATTTGTTGCGCGACCGGATATTGCGCGGAGAGATCACCGGCGGTTCGCGGCTTATTCAAGGACCACTCTCGGAGGAAATCGGCACGAGTCGCATCCCTGTCCGCGATGCGCTCAAGCGCCTCGAGAGCGATGGCCTCGTGATGTGCGACGAGACTGGCCGGTACTCGGTCGTCCAATTCAGCGCCGAGGACGCGGCGGAGGTGTACGCGATTCGCCGCCAGCTCGAGCCATTCGCGGTCGAGCTCGCCGCCAAGGCGATGACCCCGGAGGCGATGGGCGAGATAAAGTCGCTCTTCAACGAACTCAGCAAGGCCGCGCGGCGGCGACAACTGGAGAAATTTACCGAGATCAACACCAGTTTTCACATGGCCATCTACGAGGCCAGCGGAATGGTTCGGTTGGTCCGCATTATTCGGGGTCTCTACAGCGGCGTGCCCTCCCTCACGCCTATTGTGCTCGAAGGGCGCATGGCTCGCTCCCAGGAAGAGCACGCTGAAGTCGTCAACCGGCTTGCGGCCCGCGACGGGGCCGGCGCCGCGCGGGCGATGGACCGTCATATCGAGAACGCGTTCGCCGAACTGCGGAAGTCCAAGCGCGTGACCGGCGAATCGTCGCAACCGGGACGAGTGGGAAGGTAGGCGACGAGAGCATGGACCGGGCCTTGATCAGAAGTTTTGGCCGAAGGGTCCGTCTCGGCATGGTCGGCGGCGGTTCCGATTCAATTATCGGGGGCACGCACCTTTTGGCCCTGCGGGCCGATGGATATTGCGAATTGGTGGCCGGTGCGATGTCTGTCCAGCCGGAGATCGCTCTATCCTCAGCACAGTCGCAGATGATCGACCGTGAGCGGGCGTACACCGATTGGCGCGTGATGCTGGAGCGCGAGGCTGAACGTTCCGACCGGATTGACGCGGTCGTTATCGCGACCCCGCCGCAACTCCATTTTCCGATCGCCAAGGCGTTTCTTGAGTGCGGAATCGACGTGATCTGCGAAAAGCCGATGACGCGCGATCTGGCCGAAGCGCAGGAGCTGGTTCACCTCGTTCGCGACAACAATCGCATCTTTTGCCTCACGCACTGCTATTCGGGATTCCCGATGACGCGTCACGCGCGCGCCTTGATCAAGCAGGGAGCGATTGGGCGAGTGCGCATGATCGACGTCATATTCGCCGTCGGCGATCCCGGAACTTCGGTCGACCCTGAAAATCCTGAGGATCGCCACTGGCGCTTTCGGGCGACATCGATCGGCAAGGCGTCGATCCTCGGCGAGGTCAATTCTCACGCCTACCACATGGCGGGCTTCGTGACTGAGCTCAAAGGGCAGCGCGTTTCCGCGCACCTCGCCACCTTCGCCAAGAACCGGGAGGTGTTCGACAACCTCTATGCGACGGTCGAATTTTCAGACGGAGCGGCCGGCAGATTTTGGAGCAGCTATGTCGCGGCCGGCAATGATCAGGGATTTTCGTTTGTGATCATCGGAGAAACGGGCCAGCTGAGATGGAGCGAGGAGGATCCGGAATACCTTTGGTTTAAGCCGATCGGAGGGCCGGCGATCCGGCATTCGAGGGGCTACGACAGCAATGACCCGAGCGCGACCCGGCACGACCGTTTTCGCGCGGGTTACGCCGAGGGCTACGGCCTGGCCTTCGCCAATCTCTATGTCGACTTTGCGCAGGCCGTGATGGCGCGACAATTGGGCCGCCCCTACCGCGAGTATCTCGCGATCCTTCCCAGTGTCGAGGATGGCTTGAGCGGAATGAAATTCATTGAAGCGGCGACGCTTTCGCATGAGCAGGGCGGCCGATGGGTCGATTGCGCTCCACCGAACTGACGGCGGCGGTTTCAATCTGAAGCG
>JAFAHS010000446.1 GCA_019237115.1 Deltaproteobacteria bacterium | reverse complement strand
CCTCATCTGGTGAAGTCTCCAGGTCCTCGGCGTATGTGGGAATGCGAAAGCAATCGAGGCAATCAACAAGGACAACAATACGCCCCTCGCCAGGGCGGCTGCTCGACGGATCGGACGGTCCTGCTGGTCAGCACACCTCTTTCGCTCTCTCAGCGCAATTCGCGATTGCCGCCACTACCTTCCTTCAGGAAGGGGCCTTTGGCAACGAGCGACGACAGCTTCCGCGCCAGGCCGAACGTTGTTATCTGCGCATAGCCTCCGAGGCAGACTGCCCCGCCGCCGTTAGCCCCGACGTGCTAAAGTGCCCCACTCATTCGTAGCTGAACTGAGCGAAGTGACCTTTTGTCGCGCTCGTCGTCCGCGAAAACCTCAGATAAAGAAGGGGCAAGACCGAGGAGAAACACTAATCAGGCGAGCATTGTCGCTGGCAGGGTGATTGCTCAAATTTGGACGACCGCATGAGATCGGACCCACGATGCGTGTCTGTAGGTCTGAGTGAGGGCACACTTATAATGCACACGATGAAGGTCGGAACCAGACTGACATTGGTCCTGCTGCTAGCCCTCACCCCGGTGCTGGCGAGCTACATGTACTGGAGCGTGCGTCGCTCCAGCGTCGTCTACGTCCACGATCTGAAGCGCGATATACGAGCTACCACGCGCAGTCTCGCCCCGGCGTTGGAAAATGACTTGCTGCAGAAGGAATGGGACGAACTCGATGACGTGCTAAGGCGCATGACCGATGCTACGACCAAAGTCGCGTTGCTCAACCGGGATGGATCCTTGCTGAAGACTTCCGACCGCGCGACTTCCGAACTAGTGGGACAATTACTCCGAACCAAACCCAGCGACGACGCTGAGTTCGAGGCCTGGATCGGTGAGACGAACTGGTTCTGCCGCGTGGTGCCGCTCAAGGATCGCGAGGGTCAGGAAGGCAACACATTCGCGTACCTCCTGGTAGCACAGGATTGGACGGACATTCGGGAGGATTTGAAAGAACGCACCGCTATCTCCGCGCTCGCCGCGTTCGCAGTTATTGGTGTGATCGTCGCATTGATCCCGCTTTTGGTGCGGCGTTACGTTTCCAGTCCACTGGCCGAACTCTCGCGAAGAGTCACGCGCTTCTCCGACGATGAGCTGCGGGATCGCCCTTCGCCGACCAACGAGGTGAGTTTGCTCACCGAGTAGTTTCAGCGACTGGATGATCAGTTGACCGTCGCGCGCCAGGATCTGCTGGCCAAACATCGCCGCGAGCTGGAGCTCGAACGTCGCCTGCGGCATGCCGAGCGGCTAGCGACCGTCGGCACGCTCGCGTCGGGGCTGGCCCATGAGATCGGCACCCCGATGGGAGTAATTCGCGGCCGTGCCGAACACTTGCTGCACAGCGAGCCCAATCCCGCCAAAGCCCGCCGCGGCCTGGAGATCATCGTCAGTCAAATCGACCGTGTCTCACGAATCGTCAGGATGCTGCTCGACTACGGGCGCAGCCGTGAATCGCATCGCGCGGTGTGTGACCTTCGCCAGATCATCCACCACGCCATGAGCCTGATGGAGACCGAGGCCGCCCGCCGGCTGATCAAGGTAAGCGCCGAACTGGGTGAAAAACCCCTGCTTGCGGAGTGCGATGCGGGCCAACTTCAGCAGGTGTTCGTCAACCTTGAGATGAATGCCCTCGATGCAATGACTCCGCAGGGCGGCACGCTGTGGATTCGCGCGGAGAGTGGCGTAAACGGCAACAGCCACGAACTGAGAATCGTGTTTGAGGACACCGGCCATGGAGTTTCGCCGCTGAATGCGGGCCGGGTTTTCGATCCCTTCTTCACCACCAAGGAAACCGGGGTTGGGACCGGGATGGGACTTGCAGTTAGCCAATCGATTGTCCGCGACCACAGCGGGGAAATCACTTTCGAGTCCGGTCCCCGCGGTAGCATGTTCGTGGTCGCCGTGCCGGGAGTGTCGGGGGATGAGCTTCAGGCAGCGCAGGCCAAAGAGAACCACGCATGAATGCAAACGATCCCAAGATTCTGGTCGTCGATGACGACGCCGAAATGGCCAGCGTCCTTTGCGACGTGTTGCGTGATGCGGGCTATTCCCCGATGAGTGCCAATTCCGGGGCGCAAGCACTCGCCCTGGTCGAGAGTGAGGAGCCCGACCTGGTGATCTCGGACCTGCGCATGAGCCAGATGGACGGGCACCAACTGCTGACCGAACTGAAGAGGCGCCTGCCCACCCTGTCGGTGATCGTGATTACCGCCTTCGGGTCGATCGCGAACGCGGTCGAGTCGATGAAGCTCGGGGCATTCGATTACCTCACCAAGCCGTTCGGCAACGACGAGTTCCTGCTGGTGGTCTCGCGTGCCCTGGAAAATCGCGATCTACGGCGCGAAGTGAGGCGCCTGCGGGGAGAACTCGCGCACACCTATGGGATGTCGAATATCGTCGCGGCCAACCCGCGAATGGTCGCGGTCCTGGAGACCGTCAGGCAGGTCGCCGACATGCCCGCTACCGTACTGCTGCTGGGTGAAAGCGGCACCGGCAAGGAATTGCTCGCGCGCCTGCTGCATTTCGAGAGCGTGCGCCGCGAGCGGCCGTTCGTGCCAATCAATTGCTCCGCCATTCCGGAGAACCTCATCGAAAGCGAGCTGTTCGGCTACGTCAAGGGCGCCTTCACCGATGCGCGCGGAAGCAAAGAGGGACTTTTTCAGGCGGCTCAGGGCGGCACTCTGTACCTCGATGAAATCGGCGACATGCCGCTTGCGCTTCAGGCAAAGCTGCTCCGCATTATCGAAGACAAGCGCGTGCGTCCGCTGGGCGCCACCACCGAGAAGGGCATTGATGTCCGCATCGTAGCGGCGACCAATACCGATTTGGAAGTCGCAGTGAGCCAGTCAAAATTTCGCGCGGACCTCTACTATCGACTTACTGCTATTACGGTTCAGGTACCTCCCCTGCGCGACCGTCCCGAAGATCTGCCGCTCCTGGTGAGGCACTTTCTGTCGCGGGCGGCGACAGAGTGTGGCAAGGCGCTCCCAACCATCGACCCCAAAGCGCAGGAATGTCTCATGCGGTACGCGTGGCCGGGCAATATCCGCGAGCTGCAGAACGTCCTCCAGAGTGCAGTGATCCTGTGCCGGGACGACCGAATCACAGTCGCGGACATGCCTCCGCGGGTTACCGGCGAACCGACTCTGACCCGGATGTTTGACGAAGCAGCCGCCCGTCGCATGAGCCTGGACGAGGTCGAACGCGAATACCTCCGCGTGGTGTTGGCGGGCGTTAATGGGAACAAGACCGAAGCGGCCGCAATCCTCGGCGTCGATCGAAAAACGCTGTACCGCAAACTCGAGGAAGCCGCCCCGACACCGCTCAAGTAGTCCCCGCGTCCAAAGGCTTCGCGGCCCGGCCCGGCGCTCCCTACCTCGTCCCTTGGCGTAGCCTGTCTTGTTCACGCAAGAACATCTGGGTTGGAGAACCGGGTCGTGGTGTGGCAAATCCACCGGCTCGCTTCTGCCCAAATGGGAATTCCGCCTCACCCGCGTCGTGGCGTTTTTCCCCCGGGCCCGGCGTGAGCGCACCCTTCAGGGAATGTTGCGGGTGGTGCAGGATTTGCTGCCCACCCCTAGAACTGTGCTGCCTCGTATCGTCTGGATTGTTTGCCAAGCGGGCAGCGCTGCTTCCTTCCGACCTTCGGAGTTACGCGGGAGACTCCCGGTTCAGATTACCAACCCCCGCAGCTGGGCTCGTGACCCGTCCGATGCCCCTGGAGGAGTGAGAGTGGACTCTATCGACTCAGCCATGAGTGAGCTTGTCGAAGTCGAACTGGTCGAGGGGCCGACTATTTTTGCCCTGAGCTCCGAGTTACGCAATTTTGGTTACCTGCTTACTTGTGATCGCTGTAAGGATTCGCGCGAGCTGATTAGTGCGATCCTGGTGATCCCTGCTGGTGGCGTTGCCTGGGCCTTGTGCGGACCCTGTATGCGCCAAATTCCAAACTCGCGTGGCCAAGTGGTATAGGGATGCTCTTGTTTTGTGCCACATGGCTTATTTTCGAATGATCCGGAAATTCCGATCAGGAAAACCGCTGGAGGAAATCCGCGATGGCGATAGACGAAACGAAGCTTCAGCAACTTCTGGGCAAGATGCTTGGAGATGCAGGCGCCGCAATGAGTATTGGACTGGTGATTCTCGGTGACACGCTGGGATTGTATAAAGCGCTGGCGGCTGCAGGACCGTTGACCTCCGCTGACCTCGCGGCCCGCACCGGTACGGCGCCGCGCTACGTGCGCGAATGGGCGGCTGCTCAGGCGGCGAGTGGCTATATCAATTTCGATCCAGCGACCGAGCGCTTCTCGATTTCACCCGAGCAAGCCGCGGTCCTGGCGGACGAGAATGGACCCGCATTTTTTCCGGCCATGTTCGAGATCGCCGCCGCAGCCGCGCGTGACCTGCCCAAGCTCGAGGCAGCATTCCGCGCGGGCGGGGGTGTCGGATGGCATGAACACGACCCCTGCCTGTTCCGCGGCACCGAGCGGTTTTTTCGGCCGGGTTACGCGGCGCACCTGGTTGCCGAGTGGATCCCGGCACTGGAAGGAGTCAAGCAAAAACTTGAACGCGGGGCTCGAGTTGCTGACGTCGGTTGTGGTCACGGTGCATCGACCGTCCTGCTGGCAAAGGCTTTTCCGAACTCGACGTTCTCCGGGTTTGACT
>JAFAHS010000348.1 GCA_019237115.1 Deltaproteobacteria bacterium | reverse complement strand
GAGACACTAGTCAAACATGGCGACGAGATCGTACACGTGTTCGCGCCGCCTGACCCGCCCGCAGGCAAGGCGGACCCGCTCAAGGTAAAGGCGCTCGAACTGGGTGTTCCGCTGTCACAGCCGGAGTCGTTCAAAAAAGATCCTGCGGCATTCGAACATTTCAAAGCGCTCAACGCCGACCTCGCGATTCTCGCCTTCGTGACGATTATCGTCCCGGAGCCCATCCTGTATCTGCCGCGCCATAAGTCGATCTGCTTTCACCCCTCACTACTGCCGCGGCGTCGCGGCGCGAGCGCGATCAATTGGGCAATCATCAAAGGCGATCTCGAGACCGGCGTCAGCTGGTTCTGGCCCGACGCAGGAATCGACACGGGGCCTATCCTGATCCAGAAGAAGGTCCGCATAGCCGAGAGCGACACAACCGGCTCGATCTACTTCAACAAGCTCTTCCCGCTGGGGATAGAAACGATGATCGAGGCGGTCGATTTGATCGAGGCGGGCCAGGCGCCGGCGCTGGTGCAGGACGAGAGCCAGGCGACCTACGAACCACCGTGCCGGGATGAGCATGCCAAGATTGATTTCACCAGGCCCGCGCGCGAAGTCTTCAACCTGATTCGCGGGTGCGACCCCCAGCCCGGTGCCTATGCCGAGCTGGACGGCAAACGCGTGCGTCTTTACGACGCCGCACTGGAGGCCACCCCCGCAGCCGCGACGCCGGGCACCATCGTAACGATCGCGGCGGATGCTATGCGCATCGCGTTGGGGGGAGGCGCGCAACTGGCAGTCAAACGTGCGCGCATCGACCCCAGCCCCAGGAAGGTCGCGCCCGGCGAGCTGGGCGAGCTACGGGCGGGTGCACAATTGAAGTGACTGGCTTCGTCGCATCTCTTGACATCGCGTCGAATCGGTGGCCGAGATTGGTCCAGGCAAGGGGTGTCCACAGCCCGTTTCGCAACTGCGTCAGAAACGCGCGGAATGAGGGTAGCTGATCATGCGAATCTGCGTAGGAACCTCCAAGGGAATGGTCATTCTCGATCCGGCGCGCGGCCCGCTGCCCTTGATGGTGCTGGCCGATCCCACGGCGGTCTGGTGCATGGCGCAGGACTGCGCCGATCCCGCGGTTATCTATGCGGGTGCGACCGAACACGTGCGCGGACGCGGTACCCTGGCC
Source organism: Deltaproteobacteria bacterium (assembly GCA_019237115.1). Lineage (GTDB taxonomy): Bacteria > Desulfobacterota > Binatia > Binatales > Binataceae > JAFAHS01. Next base: position 16,128 of record JAFAHS010000348.1, on the reverse strand, counting down.
CGTTCGGTCGATGGCGGCAGGTCGTGGACCGATATTACGCCGAGCGGCGCACGCGACGAGGAAGTCTGGGCCCTGGGGGCGTCGCCTGCAGTCAAGGACCAGGTCTTCGTCGGCACCTCCCACGCGCGGCTGTTCCGCAGTGACGATCTTGGCCGCTCGTTCCGCGAGAGCGCAGGTTTTCTGAGAATTCCGGGCCGGGACCGATGGAGCTTTCCCCCACCACCCCATATTCCGCACGTGCGTGCGATCAGTTTCGACCCGCACAATCCCCTGACGATGTATGTCGGGGTCGAGGAAGGCGGCGTGTATCGCTCGCGCGACGCGGGCGCCAGTTTCGAGCCGCTCAACGAGGGACTCTACGATGATATTCACACGGTCGCGATCGATCCGCGCGATTCGCGCCGCTTGTATGCAACCACCGGAGACGGCTTTTATCGGTCCGACAATGACGGCGGTTCCTGGCAGCGGATCACCGACGGCATAGATCGCAGCTACACGGTGCCCCTGCTGATCGCGGGCACTGACGCGGAGACGATCTTCACTGCCGCAGCCGCCGGACCTCCACCGACCTGGTCCATCGGGCACGCGGGGGCCGACGCGATGCTGTTTCGCAGCGGCGATCATGGGCAGAGTTTCACTCCAATTGTGGCCGAGCACGTGTGGGGGCGCGGCATGATCATGCGCCTGCGGCGCGACCCGGAATGCGGCGGCTTTCTCGGCGTCACCAACGACGGCTATGTGATTCGAGCTACCGAGCAATGCGCGAGCGTAAAAGCGATCGCCGAGAAGCTGCCACCTGCCTACGATCTCGTGGCACTGTCCTGATCGAGTAACAACCCGCATTCACCTGATTCAGCCCATTTTCCGGACACTTGGACGGCCGGGACACTGCGGCACCGGTGGCCCGGTGAGTGCTCGTCTTGACTGACGCGAAGAAAAGGCGAAACTACCAGACATGAACGCTGCTGCCACCTTGCCGCTCGAGCTCGAATCCGAGGGCGAACTCGCACACACCCGCGGAGTGGAATTCATCGAGATGCCGGTGCATCGGATTTTCAACCGATGCACGAGCGAGCGAATGCCCTTTCGCTGGACAATCAATCCCTATCGCGGATGTGAGTTCGGCTGTGTTTACTGCTACGCGCGCTACACGCACGACTTCCTCGAACTGCGCGATCCACTGGATTTCGAACGGCGCATCTTCGTCAAGCGGATGGCAGCCGAGGTCCTGGCCCGCACGCTGTCCCGCACACCGATTGGCGAGGACGCGATTGCGATCGGCACGGCGACCGACCCGTACCAGCCGGCCGAGCGCAAATTCCGGCTCACCCGCTCGATGCTGGAAGTGTTCGCGAACCTGGCCGGGCTCAACCTCTCCATCACCACCAAGTCCGCGCTGGTTACGCGCGACCTTGACCTGCTGATGAAGATAAACCGGCGCTCCCATCTGCAAGTGAATATTTCCCTGATCACCCTCGACCGGCGACTGCAGCGGCTTCTGGAGCCACGCGCACCCCGGCCTGCTCTCAGGCTGCGCGCGCTCAACCAGCTGGTGCGCGCCGGCATCCGATGCAACCTCCTGATGATGCCAATGATTCCGGGCCTCACCGACGAACCGGCGCGCATCGAAACCGTGATTCGCGCGGCACGGCGCGCGGGTGCCGACGGGGTGTGGTGGCGGTCGCTATATCTTAAGCCCGCGGCAGCGCGAAGATTTGTTCCCTTCGTCAGGGAACGATTTCCCCGGCTGGCGCCCCGCATCGATGAGTTCTACGGTCGCCACGTGTATGCACCCGCAGCCTACGACGACCGGTTGCGAGCGATCTTCGATCGCTTGCGCCAGCGACACGGCTTCGCACTTTCGCGGGAACGCGACGAGTCGGTCAATGTGGCGATTCGGCCCGCGGCCCAGGTTCCAAGACAGTTGAGTCTGGTGGCTCCTTCCTAGTTGCACAATTCCGGTGGACCCAGTGCCTGTTTTCTGCAACAGGGGCTCCAGCGGCGTCACTTGAAAGAGGAAGGGGTGCGCCGTCTCCCTCCAGGTAACCTTGTCTTCATTGCTCCCACCCATTGCTCGGGCTATATAGCCGTCGCGACTGCGTCGCGTCCGGGACTCCCGGGAACGGGCCCGCCCGGACTGAACCAGCATGCAGACGATTGAATTTCGTCGTGAGCTAATCAGGGCATTGGTCGCGCTATTCGCGATGGCGACGACGGTGGGGTGTACGCATGCGTTTCAGACCAGCGGCGAGGCTCTCCCCGAGCGGATGCATGTGGGAGAATTTACCTTCCAACGACCGCAGGGCGATGGATGGTACCTCGAGAATGTCAGCGACCCGCCAACCATCGTGGAATTCACCAAGCGTGGTCCGCAATGGGAAGCGCAGATCCTGGTGATGGGATTTCACCCGGAAGGGCGCGTTAGCAATTCCAACGAACTGATGGAATGGGCCCAGGAACTGCCCGACGCCGACAAGGTAGTTGCGCCGGCACCGGGGCACGGAGCTACTTGCGTGCGCTATCATGGCCGCTCGGTCATGACCCTGCACTACGCGAACACGCCGAACCCGGTGTCCAATTCGATCGCAACCGACGAAGACAGCCTCGAATGCATCGACCCGCATCAGCCGGGGCTGCTGGTCAGGTTCATCACGACCCAGCGCAGCGCGACCGGCGGCACCCCCGAGGGCACCGCGGAAGCGTATGCGTTCCTCAAAAGTATTCAGTTCGCGGAAAAGTAGAGAGCGTCCGGCCGCAACTCCCTGACTGCGTGGTCGCGCGCCGGAAGGGGAAGCGGCTGGTCGCCTTCCGAGCAGGTTCGGCGTGGGCTGCGGGAACTCGTTAACTGGCAGGGACGGAGAAGGTTGGTGCGCGGGGCGGGACTTGAACCCGCACGGTATCACTACCACTAGCCCCTCAAACTAGCGTGTCTGCCATTCCACCACCCGCGCACATCGCGAAGATCCGGGCCAACGAGGGAGCGTCGCACTTGCCCGGTCAGCTCTTAATGACTGGCCGGGGCGGGCGTGGCATTGCCCGCCGGCTTTCCAGCCGGTGCCGGCGCCTTCGATGCCGGCGCTGCCGGCATCACGCTTCGGCCGCCGGAAAACGGCCCCGAAAAGATGCTGCCGGTGACGCGGCGCGTGGACGCGTAGGCCAGGAAAAGCGAGGTCATGAAGAAAATCGTCGCGAGCAGCACGGTCGCCTTGGTCAACGCGTTGCCCGCTCCGCCCGCGCCGAAGACGGTCTGGCTCGACCCGCCAAAAACTGCCCCCACGTCGGCACCCTTGCCATGCTGGAGGAGAATGATAATGACCAGCGTGATGCTGACCAGCACGTGGACTGTGATTACTACCGATGCCATCTGAGCGTTAGTCGACCCGGGCCCGAACAATCCTGGCGAACGAGTCAGCTTTTAAGCTTGCCCCGCCGACCAGAGCCCCGTCAATATTCGGCTTGGACACGAGCGAGTCAACATTGTCGGCGGTAACGCTTCCGCCGTATAGAATCCTTATTGAATCGGCTATTTCCTGCCCAAACTGGTCGCGCAGAGATTCGCGAATGGCGCCGTGGACATGCTCGGCCTGCTCCGGAGTGGCGTTGCGCCCGGTGCCAATCGCCCATACCGGCTCGTACGCGACCATCACCTCCCCGCGGTGTTGCGGGTACAAGCCCGAGAGCCCCGCTTGCAACTGCGTGAGTACCACCTCCAGCGCGCGGCCCGCGTCGTGCTCGTGCTGGGTTTCCCCGACGCACAGGATGGGGGTCAGACGGTGACGCGCCGCGGCCAGTATTTTTCGGTTAATCAGGTCGTCGTTCTCGTGAAAAACGTGGCGGCGCTCGGAGTGACCCAGAATGACGTGGGTGACTCCGAATCCCTTGAGCATCGGAGCGGACACTTCGCCGGTGAAGGCGCCCTGGTCTTCGAAGTGCATGTTCTGCGCCCCCAATGCGATCGATGCGCCGGCCAGCGCTTGCGACACCGCCGGTATGAGCACCGCAGGTGGAGCGATCAGGACGTCGCGATCCCGAGCGAGCGCGGCCGCATCGCGGTCGATATCGCTGCGCAACGACGCGACCAGCACACGCGCCTCGAGCGCGGTCAGATTCATCTTCCAGTTGCCGGCTATCAGTATCCTGCGCATCGCGCTTTTCCTTGCTTCAGCTTTCCAGCGCCTTGACCCCGGGCAGCACCCGGCCTTCGAGATACTCCAGCGTCGCGCCGCCGCCGGTCGAGATGTGCGTGAAGCGACTCGCCCACGGTGCGTGGGCTACCGCTGCCGCGGTGTCTCCACCGCCGATGATCGACTTTACGCCGTCGGCGTTGGCGAGCGCCTCGCCGACCGCAAGGGTGCCGTGTGCGAACTCGGGCAGTTCGAAGAATCCCAGCGGGCCGTTCCACACCACGGTCTTGGCGCGGGCGATCTCGCTCTTGAACTGCTCGATGGTGGTGGGCCCTATGTCCAGACCCATCAGGTCGCCTGGAATGTCGGTCACCGTGCGGGTAAGCGCACCCGCCTCGGGCGCCGAGGCAACCACGTGATCGCTCGGCAGCACCATCCGCACGCCTTTACGCTCGGCCTCGGCAACCAGCTCACGCGCGAGTTCGAGCTTGTCTTCCTCAACCCGTGAGCGGCCGGTGACGATGCCGCGCGCCTTGAGGAAGGTATAGGCCATTGCACCACCGATCAGGATGGCGTCGACCTTGGTCAGGAGATTTCGGATCACGCCGATTTTGTCGGAGACCTTGGCACCGCCCATGATAGCGACCGACGGACGCGCGGGATTTTCGGTGACTGCGCGAAGCGCATCCAGCTCCTTCATCATCAGGAAGCCGGCCGCGCGTTCAGCGACAAACGCGGTCACGCCCACGGTCGATGCGTGCGCGCGATGCGCGGTCCCGAATGCATCATTCAAGTACGCTTGCTTGCCGCGGGCGAGCTCGTGCGCGAAATCGCGGTCGTTGGCCTCTTCTTCGGCATGAAAGCGCAGATTCTCCAGCAGCAGCGCGTCGCCGGGTTTGAGCGCGCTGATCATCCGCCCTGTCACCTCGCCAATGCAGTCGGGTGCCAGCGCGACCTTGCGGGCGAGCACCTCGCTCAAGTAATCGGCCACTGGCTTTAGCGACAGCGCGGGAGTGCGCTCCTTGGGGCGGCCAAGATGCGAGCACAGCACCGCGATCCCGCCCTGCTCCATGACGTAGCGGATGGTGGGGAGGCTGGCATCGATTCTACCGGTGTCGGAAATCGTGCGATCGGCGAGCGGCACGTTGAAGTCGCAGCGCAGCAGCACGTGCTGGCCGGAGAGTTTTAGCTGCGTGACCGATGCTATCGGCATGGGCCGCGACCTACCCTGCCCGCCCCGGGCCGCGAAACAGGCGATCGTCCTTTTCCGAAGAGCCGGTTGGTGAAATCACGGCGCGGGTGAGCTCCGCGCGGGATGCTCGAGTCGGAGCGGCCCCGACCGGGCGCGCGGCGTATCCCCTGGTTCGCGACCGGGAACGAACGGCACGCCCCGGCAAAAACGCTGATTTCTTCACGTTCCGGGAAACTCCGCTACAGTCTGGCGGCCACAAATGCCGTCACGTCGGCGAGCCGGTTGGAGTATCCCCACTCGTTGTCATACCAGGAGAAAATTTTCACCAGCTTGCCACCCAAGACCTTGGTGAGCGGCGCGTCAAAAATCGACGATGCCGGGTTGCCATTGAAGTCGACCGACACCAGCGGCGCATCGCTGTAGGCGAGAATGCCCTTGAGCGGCCCTTCGGCGGCTTTCTTCATCGCGGCGTTGACCAGCTTGTCATCGGCGTCCTTCTCGACGGTCGCGGTCAGGTCGACCACCGAGACGTTCGGGGTCGGCACGCGCACCGCAATTCCATCGAGCTTGCCCTTGAGCGCCGGCAGCACCAGCCCTATCGCGCGGGCCGCACCGGTCGAGGTCGGAACCATCGACAGCGCGGCAGCGCGGGCCCGCCGCAAATCGTTGTGCGGGCCGTCTTGAAGCATCTGGTCGGAGGTGTAGCTGTGTACGGTGGTCATGAGCCCGTGGATGATACCGAAATTTTCGTGCAGGACTTTGGCCACCGGAGCCAGGCAATTGGTGGTGCACGACGCGTTCGAGACGACATCGTGCTTGGCGCGGTCATAGGCCTCCTCGTTGACGCCGAGACAGAGCGTAACATCGGCACCATCGGCCGGCGCACTGATCACGACCTTCTTTGCGCCGGCAGCGAGGTGAAGCGCGGCCTTGTCGCGCGCGGTGAACAGGCCGGTCGATTCGACGACCGCCTGCACGCCGAGCCTCGTCCACGGAAGTTTTGCGGGGTCGCGTTCGGCGAGCACCTGGATCGGGCGACCATCGACTACGATGCTGGCGCCCTCGGTCTTGATCTCATGCCTTAGGGTGCCGTGTATCGAATCGTGTTTGAGCAGATGAGCGAGAGTCGCGGCGTTGGTGATATCGTTGACCGCCACAACCTCGAGTTCCGGCTTACCCAGCGCCGCCCGAAAGAACATCCGACCGATTCGGCCGAAGCCGTTTATTCCGATCTTGCTCGCCACGTGATTTGCCTCCGAGAGATTCAGCGGAAAGTGCTGCCCGGAACCTTAGATAAGGACGGGCATTCGGTTCAAGTCTGCTATCAAGTTCATCTTGGCCTGGTTTTATCAACCCAGGCTAGGGTTGCTTCGAGTCACTGGTTTTGATTTGGGCGAAAACCGTATAATAACCGCATCTTCGGAATGGCGGTGCTATGCTTCCTCAGATGAGCGAGGCGACCGGGCAGCTGGGTGTGGTGCAGTTGGTGGTGGGGACCGGGCCGGTCGTCGCGGCCGTGCTGTGGATACTGATAGCTTTTTCCATCGGCTGCTGGGGAGTGATTCTTTACAAGCTGGTGCAGGTCTCCCGTGCGCGGCGCCAATCCGAGCGCTTTATCACGATTTTTTGGGAATCCAAGAACCTCAACGCCATCCACACCGCGAGCCTTAACTTCGGCCACAGTCCGGTCGCGCAGGTGTTCCGCGCCGGCTACCAGGAGCTACTGCAGCTCACCCGCGCCAAGAAGCAGGTGGTCGGCGGTGAAGGTTCGTTTTCCACCGATCTGGGAGGAATCGAAAACGTCACGCGCTCGATGAAGCGGCAGGCGAATGTCGAACTGACCAAGCTCGAATACGGAACGACTTTTCTCGCCACCACCGGATCGACCTGTCCGTTCATCGGACTGTTCGGCACGGTTTGGGGAATCATGACCGCGTTTATCGGCCTGTCGGCGGCGCATTCTTCCAATATCCAGGCAGTGGCACCCGGCATCGCCGAAGCGCTGATCGCGACCGCGGTCGGTCTGGTCGCCGCGATTCCCGCGCAGATGTTTTACAATTATTTCGTTGCCCGGATTCGGGTCCTGGCGACCGAGATGGACAATTTCACGTCCGAATTCCTCAACATTGCCGAACGCCACTTCCTGTCATAGGGCCACTGATGGCTTTTGAACCCGGACAGCGCGGTCAATTCGTATCGCAGATCAATGTCACGCCGCTGGTCGACGTGATGCTGGTACTGCTGGTGATTTTTATGGTGACCGCGCCGATCCTTCAGCAAGGCGTGCAGGTCGCGCTGCCCAAGGTCAAGGCCGAGGCGCTGCCCGGGAAGGAAGAGCAGTTCGTCGTCTCGATCACCCGTGACGCGCAGATTTACCTGAACGATACCAAACTGACCACGGTCGCTTTGACCGACAAGCTGACCGCGATCGCAAAAGAGCGCCCCGACCGGCAGGTTTTCATCCGCGCCGACGAGCAGGTTCCTTACGGCGAAGTGATCCGTACGATGGCCGCGATCAAGGCCGCAGGCATCGAAAACGTCGGGATGGTCACGCAACCGTCGACCGAAGCCACGTCGGATTCTTCCGCAAACCAACATAACGGTGGCAAGCCCGACCAATAATCGTACCGAGTCCCCCCGGCGGGCGGGCTATTTTGTAGCGATTCTGGTTTCGGCGCTGGGGCACGTCGGCCTGTTCGTAGTGGTGTTTTTCCTCGCGCCGCGCTGGCTCCATTCCGAAGACCGGACCCCGCCCGCGTACACGGTAAAAATCGTCGATGCACTGCCCGCGGGCGACCTGGGGAGTCATTTGCCGCGGCTTGCGCGCAAGAGCGCTGAGGTCAAGCCACCAGAAGCTCCCAAAGAGGAGCCTCCGGTCGAGGAGCAGAAACCCCCCGAGCAGAAACCCCCGGCCGACGAAGATAAAAACGCCATCGCCCTCAATACGAAGAGCCAGGAAGCAACCCCGACCGAAACTCCTACGCCCACTCCGGAACCGACTCCCGCGCCGACGGTCGAGGCGACCAAAGCGCCGGTGGTTCAAACACCCGTGCCCAGGAAGCATCCAACTCCCGCTCCCACGACGGCCAAAAGGCACCCCAAAGCCAACCCGACGCCGATCCTGGTGGCCAAGGCGGAGGTCAAACCGACCCCGAGCGTTCAGCAGCGGCTCAATAAACTCCGCGCGCAACTTCTGGCGGAGTCGCTCAAGCGCCGGTCCAGGGACCAGGAAGACGAAGACTCCGACGACGAGGACGAAGCTACCGATAGCGCACCGCCACCAAGCTCCGGGCCCGCGGGCTCGGGTCCGGTGGTCGGCTCCATACCGCGGGAGGGCAAGGGTTATGGGGTCGGTTCCGGCACCGGAAGTGCCGGAATGCTGCAGGACCCTGATTTTGTACTGTACTATCAAGCTGTGCAGGATAAGATTAAGAAGGCTTGGAGCTTCATGGGTGGCTCTTCGGATTTGACCGCGACGGTCGATTTCTCGATCGGTCCGGATGGTGCGCTGACGGGTGTGAAGCTGGCGGCAGGCTCCAAGGATTCCGCCTTTGATGATTCGGTAATCCGTGCGATTCGGCGCGCGGCACCATTTCCCGCCCCGCCTGACAAATATCGCTCCGAATTCATGCAGGGCATTGAAGCCCAGTTCGCTCTTGGGGACCTTAGATCCTAGGCGTAAAACGGAAGAGGTGAGGTTGTGCGGACGCGGTGGGGTGGCATTCCCGACGGGTTGTCTCTAAGTCGGCGAAGTATCGAGCAGCCGAGGCTGCCTGGTCTGTGTGCGTGGCTGGCGGGAGCGATTGCGCTGTTTTTTCCGATTGCGGCGCGCGCGCAGATCCAGATGCGCATCATCGGGCAGGAACGGCAGTATGCAATGGCGGTGTCGCCGCTGAAGAACCTTTCCGGCGACGATAATCATCAGGCTTCCAACGCATTCACCAGAACGCTGACACGGGACTTTGAGCTTTCCGGGTATTTTCGCATCATCGATCCCCACGCCTATGTCGAGGACGCGCAGCAATCGGGCTACGAGCTCGGTCAGTTCAATTTCGCGGACTGGACCTCGATAAATACCGACTTCCTGGTCAAGGGCGCGGTCACCGTCGACGGGCCAAAGGTCCAGCTCACCGTTTACTTGTACGACGTCGCGCAGCAGCGCCGTAAGATGGGCAAGAATTTCACCGGGGCGGTGGACGAGCTGCCGCGGATGGCGCGGCGGTTCGCCGACGCGGCATTGGAGGCGATGACCGGGCAGCGCGGGCCGTTTGACAGTAAGCTTGCTTTCGTTTCGACCGGCTCGAGCCGGTTCAAGGAGATTTATACCCAGAGCATCGATGGGCAGGACCTGACCCCTCAGACCCACAACTCGACCATCAACCTGTTTCCCGACTGGGATCAGAGTACGCGCTACCTGCTTTATCTCTCCTACAAGAGTGGCGAGCCCGGTCTTTACCTGGCCGACCTCAAGTCACGCGTGGAATCACGCATCACCAGCAATCGCGGGATTATCATCGGTGGGGCGCTCTCGCCCGACGGGCAGCTCATCGTGGCATCGATCGAGCGTGCCGGCGCGACCAACCTCTACCTGTTGGACCGTAGCGGTCACGAACTGCGGCGGCTTACTGACACCGGAGGTATCAATTGCACGCCGAACTTTTCCCAGGATGGCTCGAAGCTTGCCTTTACTTCGGATCGCTCGGGCAATCCGCAGGTGTACGTGATGGGGCTTTCTGGCGAGTCGCCCCAGCGCATTACCTATAAGGGCAGCTACAATACGAATCCCGCTTTTTCGCCCAAGGGCGATCGCATCGCCTACCAAAGCCGTAGTGGTGGGCGGTTCGATATCTTCACCATCCCGAGCACCGGCGGCGACCCCGCCCAGCTAACCGAGGGCGGGGGGACCAACGAATCGCCTTCGTGGTCACCGGACGGACGTTATCTGGCGTTCAGTTCGACTCGCGAGGGGCACCCCCACATCTTTGTTATGATGGTTCAGACGGGCAAACTGATCGGGTCTCTAACGGAGGGTAACGGCAATGACACTTCACCGGCGTGGTCGTGGTGGTTGGGTGAATAAAGGCGGGCGCGCAGCCAGCCTGGTTGGGCTGGTCGCGCTGGGCCTCATCGTCGGCACCGGATGCTCCTCCAAGACCAAGGGCGTGGGTGGTGAGGGCAACCCGGTGGGCAGTGAAAGCAACCTCGGTTCCCAGGGTTCGCTGGAACAATTCAAGAATACCGGAACGCTCAGCGGGAGTGGCCCGCTCACCGACATTCACTTCGGCTACAACACCTACAACATCGAGCCGCAGGACGGGTCGATCCTGAAGCAGAATGCGAGTTGGCTGGAGTCCAATCCAAGAACCCGGGTCCAGGTCGAGGGTCATTGCGATGAGCGTGGTTCGGAAGAGTACAATATCGCACTCGGCGCCAAGCGCGCCCAGGCGGCGAAAGACTATCTGGAAACCCTCGGTGTCGAAGGCAGCCGCATCTCCACTATCAGCTATGGTAAAGAACTGCCTCTGTGCACCGACCATGACGAGTCGTGCTGGGAGCAGAATCGGCGCGATCACTTCGTCGTGCAACAATAGGGGCTGAGCCGTGCCGAGAATCCGATTCTTCCTTTCACGCTTGGTCATATGTGGTTTCGCGCTGGGCGGTCTCGCGCTCGTTGGATGCACCACCGACAGTGACCTTCAGCAACTTAACCAGAACCAGTTCACGCTGCGTGGCATGATTGCGAACGATCGGCAGGAAATCGACTCGCTGCAGGCCCAGGTCCGCGCGCTCAAGGAGCAGGTCAGCGAGATTTCGCATGGCGGGGGCGGCGGAGCCGGCGGCGAACAACTTTCGTCGGTCAACGACCGGCTGAACAAACTCGACGCGCAGGTGAGCGGTTTGCAGGCCGGGATGAGCGCGGCGCCGGCCGGAGCAACCGAGGCGCCGGGTGCGCCCGGCGTAGCGGTCGCGTCGGTGCCAAGCGCCCCTGCTGCCACAGCGCCGGCTGCGACAGCTGCGGTATCGGAAGCGCAGCCCACCTGGCCCCAGGAACTCGACCAGGAAATCGACGCCGCGCAGAGTTCGCACGAGCCCGGTGTCAAGGGGTATCGAGACGGGTTGGCGGCCATGAAGGACGGCAAATATCCGCTGGCAATAAGCAAGTTCACCGAACTGGCGCACCACTACCCGAAGTCGCCGCTGGTCACGCCCGCCGAATATTTCACCGCCAACGCGCTGTATGAGAGCGGCAAATACGATCAGGCGATCTTGCAGTTCAATGACGCGGTCATGCGCGACCCCAAGGGCAAGTACGCAAGTCAGGCCCTGCTGCGCGAAGCGCAGGCATTCATGAAACTGAACGATAGTATCGATGCGCGGCTTACGCTGCAGAAGCTGCTCGCCGATCACGCCGACTCACCCGAGGCGCCCACCGCGACCGCCCTGATGAAGAGCCTCTCCGGCTAGACCAGGGCGAGAACAGCAAAATCCTCGAGGGTTGGCAGAGAGGTTATCACGAGAACTTTGTGTCCCGGTGCCTTTGTGGTTAAGTCCTTTTACGCCTGAAGGCGGTCCGATCTCGGACCATGGGACCGGTTCGTACGCGCCTATGGAGATAATTCGCGATCTTGAGCGGCTCACGCGCCACTCCTACCCGGTGGTCACACCCGGCAACTTCGATGGGGTTCACCTGGGCCACCGGGCGATCCTGAAAGCTACCATCGATCGCGCTCGCGCCGCGGGCGGCACCGCGTTTGCGCTGACTTACGAACCGCTGCCCCAAAAATTCCTCTTCCCCGAGCGTGCTCCGCGGCTAATCCTGGCACCGCCGGACAAGTTGGAACTGCTGCGCCTGTCGGGACTCGATGGGGTGATCGTGCTGGAGTTTAACCAGCGACTCAGCGAGGTGGAGCCCCGCGATTTCGTCCGCGAGTACCTGCTGGGGAAAATCGGCGCACGCGAAGTGATCATCGGACACAGCGTCAATTTCGGCCACAAGCGTGCCGGGAGCGCATCGGTTATGGTCGAACTGGGGCGCGAGCTGGGATTTGACACGGCGGTGGTCGGACCGGTCAAACTCGGTGGGACGGAAGTGAGCTCGACCAAGATTCGCGAGCTCATCTCGGGCGGCGACTTGCGCGGCGCCGCCAAGCTGCTGGGCCGGTATCACTTCCTGCACGGTCCGGTCGTGCATGGACGCGAACGCGGCCGCACCATCGGCTTTCCAACCGCAAACATCGAGAGTGAAACCGAATGCATCCCGCCCGACGGGGTTTACGCCACCCGAGTGGTGCTGGACGACGGCGCGTTTGGATCGATCACCAACATCGGAATGCGCCCGACCTTTAACGAAGGAGTACGCTCGGTCGAGGCGCACATCTTCGACTTCAGTCGCGACATATACGGTCAGCGTGCGAAGCTCGAGCTGATCGAACGCATCCGGGGCGAGAGGAAATTCGAAAGCGGCGAGGCCCTGCGCAATCAGATCGCGATGGATCTGACGAAGGCCAGGCAAATCCTGGCCACGGTCTAAAGCGGTTTCCGGCGTTTCACCTGACTGGCCTTCTAGCCGCCCGGCCACGCGGGGCGTTGATGGCATCGGGCCGACGGTGCTCCCGGGAAATAATCTGGCGATTGGTTGGTCTCGTGACCGCCCGGCGCGCCGGAGATTCGGAATTTCAGCGACGGAGTTGACGATGGCACCGCACGGTGCCTACGGGTTTTTCAACTCATCCGCGCTTGCCCCCTTGGACAAGACGCGGGACTCCGCGCTACGGATGACGTTATGGCTGAGCAGCGCTTTTCCGTAATTACCGAGAAGGGGATGTCCGACCTGCGCAGGCTCGTCGGCGTCCCAGTCCAGGACTCGCTCGAGCCGTGGTGTTACGAGGCGACTCGCGACAATATCCGCCATTGGGCACACGGCATCGGTGACGACAATCCGCTTTGGTGCGAACCGGCATACTCAGCGAATACAAGGTACGGTCGCCTCGTGGCGCCGCCCTCGTTCATTTTTCCGCTCAACCGTTCCTTCAGCGGCTATGTTGCGGGATTGCCCGGAATCCATGCGATGTTCGCCGGCATCGACGTTACCTGGCACCATCCGATGCTGCTCGGCGACGAGTTCACGACCAAGGTATGGCTCAAGGAACTCGTAGAGCATCAGACGCACTTTGCGGGGCGCTCCATTCAACAGATCTATCGGTGTGAGTTCTACAACCAGAATCGACAGCTGGTTGCCGATGGCGATAGCTGGTGTTTTCGCACCGAGCGCGATACCGCGCGCGAACAAGGCACCAAGTACGAAGCGGTGAAAAAGAAGGCGGCGGTGCGCTACAGCCGCGACGAGCTGGCCAAAATTTTCGCGCTCTACGCCGCCGAGCAAATCCGCGGCGCCGAGCCGCGTTATGTCGAAGACGTGCGCCCCGGCGCCCAGTTGCCGAGGATGGTCAAGGGCCCGATGACGGTCACCGGCTTTATCGCGTTCGCGCAGGGGTGGGGCGGCCTGTACATCCGCGCGAACAAGCTTGCGTGGAAGCAACTCCAGAAGCATCCGGGGCTGGGCATCGCGAATCGGTTTGGCATTCCCGACGTACCCGAACGGGTTCATTGGGACGATGACCTGGCGGCACTGGTAGGCACTCCTGCCGCATATGACTACGGTCCCGAGCGCTGCTCGTGGATGGCACACCATCTGACCAACTGGATCGGTGACGATGGTTTCCTGCGCCATCTGCGCGTCGAGATTCGCCGCCATAACCCGGTCGGCGACACGCTCTACATCGATGGCGATGTATCGCGGCTATTTGCGGAGAACGGCGCGCACTACGTGGAAATTAAACAGAAAGCGGTGAACCAGGACGGCGAACTGTCGGTGCTGGCCACCGGCATCGTCCGGCTACCGTCCCGCGCGGTCACGCCGCGCTCGTAAGAGCCTCGAATTCAGAACTCCGTTCCAGCTTCCAGGTTTGCTGCGCAGACAGTTGCAGAATATTGCGATGGAACTTGAGCAGGGTCGGCCGATGGCCCGAGCTCATAAATCGAATTCGCTTCCTGCGCAGGAGCTCGTACATCAGTTGCTCGTTGGGAGCGTCGAGCGCACTGGTTGCTTCGTCGAGAAAAGCATAGCGCGGGTGATTGAGAAGTAGGCGCGCAAACGCAAGGCGCTGCTGCTCTCCCGGCGAGAGCACGTCGGCCCAATGCATTTCCACATCCAATCCGCCGAATCGCTCGGGCAGGTCGGAAAGATTGACCGCGTCGAGTATTTCACGCAGTTGCTGGTCGCTTGCTTCGGGCGCGCGCGGATAGGTCAGCTGACTGCGTAGCGAACCCAAAACGAGGTAGGGGCGCTGAGGCAGGAACATCACGTCGGATAATGCGGGACGGTTCACCCTGCCGCCGCCCTTGCGCCAGATGCCCGCCAACGCTCGCATCAGCGAGGTCTTCCCCGTGCCGCTGGGTCCCTGGACCAGCAGCGGCTCGAGGCCGCTCACGTCAACACTCAGATCGCGGATCAAAGTCTTGTCGCCACCAGGCGTGAGCACGGTCAGGTGTTCGACTCCAACCTGCGGGGCTTCGGTAATTTCGATCATCTGGCGGCCGCCGGTCTCAAAGGTGCTGGCCGCTTCCGCCTCCTCGAGGAACTCGCTTAGGCGGACGACCACGTTGGCGTAGTTGGCTAACATCGGAAAACTGGTGACCACTATCGAAAGCGCCGCATGCAGCGAAGCGAACGCGGCCGCCGCCTGAGCCACCTGCCCGAACTGGAGCCGGCCAGCGACATAGCCCGCGGCCAGGAACCAGAACGGAATCAGTCGCGCCAGGTCCCCGTAGGACTCCGTAAAGAAACCGAGATTGCGCTTCCACAAGATTAGCTGCTTGAAATTGCTGACCACCTTGGTAAAGCGGTGGTGCAACTGATCAGTTTCATGGCGTTCCCCGCCGTAAATGAAAATTGGTTCGAGGTTGTTGCGCACGTGTACCAGTCCGAACCGGAAATCCGCCTGGAACCTTTCCTGGTAGTAGTTGAGACCGACCAGGCGCCGCCCTATGACGGCGGAGAAATAGGTACCGACCGTTGCGTAAGCAATGAGGAAAAGCGCCATCGCCGAGGAGATCGACCATATGATCGCGAAATATGTAACGACGCCGGCAATCGAAAACACCAGCGTGATGGTGAAGGTCTCGGTTGCTTCGACGAAGGAGCTGAGGTCGTCACTGATTCGCTGGTCGGGATTGTCCACCTTCCCGCTGAGACCCATTCGATAGAAAGCGCGATGGGCGAATCCCTGATCGACGAAATAGTCAGTCAGCCATTCGCGCCACTCGATGTAGAGAAGTCCGCCGAGGTATTCCTGAAAGACCCTCGCCAGCATGCCGACCGCGGCCGCCCCTGCCGCAAGTAACATCACGCGATAAAATTCGCTCAGATGCTTTCCGATCAGTGCATCGGTGATGTCGCGGCTGAGGTAGGTGGCATAGGCACCAATTGCCAGACCCACGCCGGCCAGCACCGCGACACCGGCCAGCAGCTTGATTCCGTACCGGCGTTGCGCCGATCGCCAATAGAGCAGGACCAGCGACCACACCCTGCTCCAGAAGGTTCTGTCAAACCTGTTCAATGGCGTTTCCTCCCGAAGTCCCGACCCTCAGGGCAGGTCGGAGGCCTGCAAAAAGGTGCGCTGATTCGTTCGGATGCGCCCGGGCGCGAGAATTCAGAGCTTCGTGAAGCCGTCGCGGCTCCACTGCTCGGAACCAGCACCGTTGTGGACGATGAAGAGCCCATCGGGGTCGTACTTCCGTTTTATTTCAGCC
>JAFAHS010000342.1 GCA_019237115.1 Deltaproteobacteria bacterium | reverse complement strand
CCTGTCCTGCTGCTGCATGGATTTCCGCAAACCCGCCACATGTGGCGGCATCAATTGCACGCCTTGGCGGCGGCTGGATATCGTGGAGTGGCTCCCGATCAGCGCGGCTATTCAGCGGGTGCGCGTCCGCCTACGGTCGAATCGTACGCAAGTGAGCTACTGACCGCCGACGCCCTGGCCCTGATGGACTCTTGCGAGGCGCGCAGGGTTCATCTGGTCGGCCACGATTGGGGCGGACAACTCGCCTGGCTGATAGCGGCTCGCCATCCGGACCGGGTCGCAACATTGACCGCGCTTTCGCGACCGCATCCGGGCGCCTTCGTGCGTGCCATGGCCGAGGATCCGGAGCAAGCCAAGCGTTCCCAACATCACAGGGCGTTTCGCCAACCTGATGCGATAACTCGACTGCGTAAGGACAACTTCAAGACGCTCCGATCCGCCCTTGAAGGCGATGGCGTTGGAAGTGCGAATCTCGACGCGCATTTTCAGACGCTGGGTGAGCCCGGTGCCTTGGAAGCAGCTGTCAACTGGTATCGCGCAAGCAATATTGCCTCCGCGGAGATTCCCCCAGTCTCAGTGCCTACGCTCTATATCTGGGGCACGGCAGACGCGAGCGTCGGCCGCCGGGCCGCTGAGCTGACCGAGAAATTCGTAAGCGGGCGGTATCGGTTTGTACAAGTCGAAGGCGGCGGCCATTTTATCGTCGATCAATTTCCCGATCGGATAGCGGAGCTGATGATCGAGCATTTACACGGCACTTCGCTTTGAAGCGCGGGACAGGGGGGCGATTGAATAGATGACGTGTCCTGATCACCCGTACTTCGTAGCGCGCGGAGTCGGAACTCGACTCAAGATGAGTTGATATGGGTCGGCGAGAGATTGTTACGAGAGAAGCAGCGCGACCGTCCAGGACCGAGTTGCGCAATTTCGGACTGGTAACCGCTGGGCTCGTGGCCGGAGTGTTCGGACTCGCCCTGCCGTGGCTCCGCCATCACCCGTTCCACCGCTGGCCGTGGGTCTTGTCCGGGGCACTCTTGTTGCCGGCGCTGGTTTGGCCACCGGCGCTTCGCTACGTGCACTGGTTGTGGGTTCGGATTGGGCTGGTCCTGGGTTGGATCAACAGCCGAATCATTTTGACACTTCTCTTCTTCGTTGTGATTCTCCCGCTGGGGCTTTTGATGCGCGCACTGGGACATGACCCGGTGGCGCGAAAACTGGACCCCCAGGCACCTACCTATCGGGTTCCGAGTCGCAAGCGAACTCGCGAGAGTATGGAGCGGCCTTTCTGATGTTAGACCTGCTGCGCGACCTGTGGGGGTTCATGAAAGCGGAGAAAAAATTCTGGCTCGCACCCGCGATCGTGGCTCTGCTGATCGTCGGTGTCCTGGTCATCGTCGCGCAGTTCTCGACAGTGGCCCCCTTTATTTACACTCTGTTTTGAACTCAACATGTCAGGGTGGGCTCCTCGGTTTGCCGCCTCGCGAAGGAGGCTGCCCGGGTATTGCTTGGCGACACCAGAGGGCAGCTTCGAATCGTGGGCGTCACGGTTCACAATTCAGTGGTACTGCTCTACGTTGAGCTGACCAACTGTAGTGAGAGTGGCCCGGCGTCGCAGACCTCTTCAACTTTCGGGGGCATCGTGTGCACTGGTCGACCTGGTGCGCGCGATGTCCAATACTCAACACTTCCGATGAATGAAAGCGGATCGTGACTGGTTTGAAGCCGTGATCGAGTTCGACGGTGAGAATTGACTACAGTCTAGTCTTGACCACGGTCAATCAGCTGTGCTTAAAGAATTGCTAGTGTTCCGCTCCGCGGTCGAATGACTCAAGAAGGCAACGTAACCGAGCGAACGGATGCCACGGCTCGGGGGCGATGGTTCCTGGGGCAAGCTAGATTGCGCTTTCAACTCGATAGTTGGGCGAGGAGGCGATTCCCGATCGTGCGCGGCGTTTTGGTCTCGCCGCAATGCACCGGCCGAGGACGATGAAATGTTCCCCCCTGACTGGCGCCGACAGAACCACTGCTGAATGCGACCTTCGCGTGATCAATAGAAAGGACCAAAGAGACTTGCTGGAGTTCGTCAAATGTTTCTGCACAATTGCTGGTATGCCGCGGGATGGAGCCACGATTTCGAACACGGAAAGCTTTGCCCACTAACGATTCTTAACGAGCCGATCGTTGTGTACCGCGCCGCGAACGACACGCCGGTCGCCCTGCAGGATCGCTGCTGCCATCGATTGGCTCCGCTGTCGATGGGTCGCCTCGAAGGCGAGGATCTCCGATGCATGTACCACGGACTAAGGTTCGCACCGTCGGGCAGATGTATTGAGATCCCCGGCGAGACAAAGATTCCGCCGCAGGTTAAGGTCCGCAGCTATCCGATCTGTGACAAATACTCGATTGCTTGGATCTGGATGGGTGATGCTGACCGTGCTGATGAAGAGCTGATCCCGGATTTCGTGGGGATCGACGATCCGCGCTGGGTGATGCATCCCGGGCGGATGGACTACAAGGCGAACTACACTCTGATCAACGACAACCTGCTCGACCTCTCGCACATCGGATTCCTGCATACGAATAGCCTGGGGCTCACCGTCACGCCCCGGAAGATGTTCAAGCCGACCGTAACGCCGATTTCACGGGGAGTGCGAATCCAAAGTTGGGGAATTAGCGGACCCTCAAGAATATTACCGCGTTTCCGCGAGCTGAGCTTCG
>JAFAHS010000267.1 GCA_019237115.1 Deltaproteobacteria bacterium | reverse complement strand
GCTCGACGTCGATAATCAGGAGCTGCGGCGAGAGGGGCAGCCCATCCCCCTTCGGCCAAAACCATTCGCACTTCTTCGATATTTTGTAGAAAATCCGAAGCGCTTAATTCCCAACACCGAGCTGCTAAACACACTGTGGCCTGACACGGTGGTGGTCGAAGGATTGCTCCGGGGTTATCTTCACGATATTCGGCAGGCTCTCGGAGACGATGTCGCGCATGCGCGCTTTATCGAGACGGTTCCACGACGGGGATTCAGATTTCTGCCAGACGTTAGCTCTGAGCCAGCATCGGGCCTGTCCGAGTTGACACCTCAACTCATTTCCCTGGCGCTAAAGCTAGTTGGGCGCAGTGAGGATCTGCGTCTTCTTCGGACATCCTTGCAAAAGGCTTTGGCCGGAAAGCGGCAATTGGTTTTGATCTCGGGCGAAGCGGGAATCGGCAAAACGGCTCTACTGAATACCTTCCTCGAACAGGTGCGCGAAAAGGAACCCATCCATATCGCAGTGGGACAATGCGTCGAACAATACGGCGCGAGGGAAGCGTATTTGCCAATCTTTGATGCATTGGCAGTACTGATGCGCGGAAAGCACGCGAAGGAAGTGATCGCCAAGATCAGCAGATATGCGCCAACCTGGCTCGTGCAGATGCCGGGTATTGTGCCCGATGATCAGTTTGCCACTCTGCACCAGCGAGTTCAGGGCGCCACGCAGAGCCGAATGTTGCGTGAACTCTGCGAGGCGCTCGAAGCTCTCGCAATTGATTATCCCATAATCGTAGGGCTTGAAGATTTACAGTGGAGCGATACTTCAACGCTGGATCTCCTATCCTTGATCGCTCGAAGACGAGACCCGGCGCGGCTGCTGTTCATCGGGACCTACCGTCCTGCGGATGTCATCGTGTCCGGCCACCCGCTTAGATCAGTAGCCCAAGACCTCCAAATGCACGGACTTTGCGTGGAATTGTTGCCGGATTATTTGACGGAAAGCGATGTCACTGAGTACATTTCTAATCGTTTTCCTAAAAATAGCTTTCCATCTGGACTCGGCGAGCTAGTTCATCGCGTCTCCGGCGGAAATCCTCTGTTCTTTACGGTAGTTGTCGATGATCTGATAGCAGATAATTCGATCGAGAAACGAGCCGAAGGTTGGATTTTGAGTAAACCCGTTCAAGAGATCGCTCGCTCTAAATCGCATACTCTCCGGCGAGTGATCGAAACTCAGCTCGCGCGCCTTTCGCCAAACGAGCAGCGAATCTTGGAAGCAGCGGCGGTGGTCGGCCGTGAGTTCAGCGCTCATCTCGTGGCGGCTGCACTTGAACAGGCTGATGTTGGCGGGAATTGGGACCTGCGGTCCGGTTTGCCGCCATCAGACCAGTTTGACAATGTTATCAATGAAGAGCCTCCCATTCGGATAGCCTTCGAATGCAGCAAGCTAGGCCGATGGGATAGCAGCCTGCTCACCTTTCTGCACGAATTGACACGGCTGGCCAGACAGCGACATCTGGCCGTGGACACCGCGGGGCTTCCGGCAGGAGTGCGGCGCCTGCTTGAGCTATCCGGGGAAGTGCCTGAAACGAAGGACGCGCACGCCGAGCGGGTATCCGGGAGGCTGCTCGCGCAAGTCGGAGGTCTCGTTATCGGCGAAGGCGCCTCGATCGCTGAAGCTCTTGCCTTCATCGGCCAGGTCACCACGGCAGCGCTGCGACTTCTGATTGGCAGGCCGCACTTTCGCGAATCGGACTTCTCTCTCGTCCTTCAGGAGTGTGGAGTTGAGGCGCTGGGCGTTGTGACTCTGATTGCCTTCCTGGTGGAGATGATTCTGGCTTTCATGGGTGCTGTGCAATTGCGCCGCTTCGGCCCCTCAATCTATGTCGCCGATATGATGGGAATCGGGGTTGTCCGCGAAATGGGAGCGGTGATGACCGGGGTAATCATGGCCGGCCGCACTGGTGCTGCTTTCGCTGCGCAACTCGGTACGATGAAGGTGACGCAGGAGATCGATGCCCTCACGATTCGTTGGCATTTCGCCGATGGAATTCCTGGTCCTCCCCCGGTTCATTGCCCTGACTCTGATGATGCCGCTGCTGTGCACATATGCCGACGTGGTGGCAATCATGGGCGGCGCCACCATCGGTACGCTGATGCTCCATCTATACAGGCTACTTCGTGGTGGGAAAGAGCAGAGTTACGGTCACCCGGAGCATCCATCGGGCCGAACCCCGGGGATGCTTGACAAAGTCGTAGGAACCGATCTGAAGGCTCATCGCCCGCGAGCCCAGATTAAACGCCTTGCCTACATCCACGCCCACGGGAATAGTCCACGCGTCGGCCGAATTAGCCTTCCAGTCGAAAGTCATCTCGGGGTCGGTGTCGACGTACCACCCGCTCTCGAAGTTGTAGCTGATCTGTGGCTCGAGATAGGTGAGGCTGACGCCGGCGCGCCCTCGATCGCCGGCGAAGGAAATCAGATGGTACGCCAGGATCTCGTTGAACCAGGGGCCATTCGAATAGACCAGAGCACCGTTGGGGCCGATTGACCATTTTCCGGTGCCCAACTGCTTATCGGTCGCAGTCGGAAACTCGAAAATCGGTCCGATACCCCAGATCCATTCGCTCGCCGAACTCGGCGTCAAATAGAAGAGCGTCTGCAGGTCTTCAAGCCCGAACTGCTCGTGTGGGCTCGGTAGATAGGTGAGGGTGAGGTTTGGGCGAGCGATCAGATCCCATTCACTGTTCAAATGAAAGGGAAACACCGGTTCAATGTTCAAGCTCTGTCCAACGTTGTGACGCGGACCAACTTTAAAGTAGGTGTCCGCTTCAATCGGCACCTTAACGAAGTCTTCGAAGAGATTGTGCACACTCTTGGCTAGGTCTTGAGAAGTTACGCCGTTGGTGGCCGTTGGCGTTGCTTCCTGAGCCGATGCGCTTCCGTTGAGAACCATCGCAAGTAGCAGAACCCAGCCCGCGCTGATGGGGTAGGCGCGCATCAGTATTGCCGCGGCGATTAGGAGCGACTAGGAGCCACCGAACCACTTGTCATAAAGCTGCTGATAAGTACCGTTTTCGCGAAGCGAGAGCAAAGCACCGTTTACCTCCTTGCGCAGCGGACTTTCCAGCTGAAAGGTGAAGGCAACTGGTGCAACGTCAAATTCAGGGCCGACCACCTTCACGCGACCCCTCCCTTCGTGTGTTGCGTAGTAAAGGAGCACTGGTGCGCCGAGAACCACGGCGTCGACTCTTTTGTCTAGCAGCGCCTGAAACATTTGGTCGGTCGTCTGGAACTCCTGGACCCTGGCCTGGTGTGCCCTGAGATAGTCGACCGCTGTGCTATTCGCGACCGTGCCTATCCGCCGCCCTGGCAGTTCTTCCGGCCCGCTGATCGCGCCCCGAATCTGTCGAAAGGCCAACGTGGTGGTCAGCTGAGCGGTGTAGAACGAAACGAAGATTACTCCGGCAAACATCCAGAAGACGGAGAAGGTGCGTACCACCCATTGGTGGGGCATCGTCTCTGCCTGAGTGGTCAGGCAGCAGACCGCCCAATACATCGCTTCAAAAATGCCGGGAATGTATTTCGGGCTCACAACAATTCCCTCTTCGCTCCGAGGTTCGAGTAACCAGACCAAATGGGCCGGTACCAGCACGAGAACCGCCGCTATGCCGATCCACAACGCTGTCGTCCTCGAGAAGAGCAAAATGAGCAGGTCTGCCAGCGGATCGGGCGCCGCTGCCTCGCCTGTGTCGCGCACCATAATCTGGAACCCTGCCTGCATCGTGGGCAGCGAGAAATCGAACTCCTGGTCACGGGCCGCGGTTATAACGATCGGCGAAACCACGACGTCGGTGTTTTTGGTTCGCATCGATTCCAGGAGCGATGCGATGTCTGGCAGAACCTGGTAGTCCGTCTTCAGCTGGAGCCGCGCCGCAATGGCGTTCCAAAGATCAATGTTGAATCCGGTCAGCGATCCATTCTCTTGCATCACCAACGGTGGAATCGGCATGACGGCGACCCGGAGCTCGCGTGCACTGATTGGGGGCTGTGCTGCGGCTGACGAAGCGGTCATGAGCACAACTACAATGGCGAGGGCGAATCGGTCGAAGATGCTTCTCGCAGACATGGACCATCCTTAGTAGCTGGTGCGGCTACGTGTAGTGCATAACAATATCTCGCGCTCGCCGGTCAAGGGGCGCGGGTGTCGGCTTGGTCGCTCTCGCCGACTTCGGCCATAAGCTCTGCATCAGAGATTGCCGGTCGACACCACCGATTAGGTGCCCGCCGCGCGTAAACAACTATTCTGGTGACCGCAAAATGCTCGGTTCCGTTGCAGATCTTCGGAAGTTTGCCGCCCGCCATTCCGACGCACTCCGTCCAAAGCGGTTTCTGAACCAGCGAGAAAATGCGCTCAGTCCCGAAAATCCAAGCATTGTCGCGATTTCACTTAGCGAACGCTGCGGTTGCCGACGAGGCTGGTGGCCATATCTATTCGAACTGCATCAATAATTGACGAGTACGACTTGCCTTCATTTGCCAATCGTCGACTTATGGTCCGGCGATCGACTCCCATGTTTTTCGCGACGCGCTCGGCTGAGCAACTTCCCGATTTGAGCATCACCCACACGAGTTCCCGTACGGCTTCGCTCACCTCGGAGCGAGCGGAAGGCAGAATCGAATCAAAATATTCTTTCAGATGCCGCGCCACGACAGGGTCGGACCTCGGTATTGATTTCTCGAGGTCAATCGCTCTGCAAACGATTCCATCGTAGTCCCAGCTGAATCGTACCCGTGTGCCAAAAAAGCGCCTGTGGATTTTCCGGATGTCTCGGGGCGCTGTGCATAAAACATACTTCTTCGGGCCGCCAGGCGTGGCCGAGGAATGTCTTGATGATTCGATAAAACATGGCGACTGAAAGTTCCAAAGCATGGCGGGTCCGCACTCTCCTCCCCGAGAGCATCCTGCTGATCGTCACCACCCGGTCTTTTTCTTCGAGATGGGGACGGAGGGCATCGGAGTGCAGGGCGATGTATTGAATCAAGACCTCGATCGCCTTGCGCACAGTTGGCTGCTCTCGAACAATCAGCGCTAGCGGCCCCAGGTTCGACAATCCGCGGCGTTGCGCCAGCCGCAGCGCGAAGTCATCGACTCGAGCGGCTGACGCCGAAGCCTGCAGGAGTTCGGCAACGGCATCCGCAGAAATTTCTCATGTCCGGGTGTTGAAAGCAGGAGCGAGGCACCCTGGCTCTTTTCAGCATCGCAAGAGGATCGAGTCCGACCGAGCGGGCGACTTCCGGGTAGTGAGAAAGGCTGGCGCTGCGAATTGTCGGCTTCATGGAAGTCGTCCTGCGAGGGATGCTAAATCCTCGCCCCGCAATGTCAAATCGATTCGCAGTCCGGCTACGTCGAGATGACGGGAATCAGATGAGGGAGGTCGTGACAAGCGCCGACGGCATGATTCAGGCAGACTTCGCCGGGGATCTGCTTATTCGGCAGCCCGCTGTGACCAGACCCATCACCTCTTTGTCGAGCAACGTGAGCTAGTCGACACGAATGGGGAGTTCGGCGATTTGCGAAGCTCTTGGCGTGACTGCCGGTTCCATTCCAGCGCTCGTTAATCGCGTCGAGAGGACTCCCCACCTCTTGTCAAGCGTTTCACGCGACATCCTCCAAGGGTGAAGGTGTCGGTCGAGAGCGACGTTTCGAAGCGTCGTAGAGCGAGTCGTTTTTGAGCATGGCGATGAGGACTCGGAGAAGCCGATCGCCGAGGGCGCGGAGCGCGCGGGCGTATGAATGGCCGCGTCCGCGCAGCGCGGCGTAGTAGGTTTTACTCGCCGGGTCGCAGATCGCCGCGACCCGCGCCCAGTGATAG
>JAFAHS010000216.1 GCA_019237115.1 Deltaproteobacteria bacterium | reverse complement strand
GAATCGCACTCGGCAAAGTTCCGCCGATCGAGATTTTCAAAATCGGCGACGCGCCGCCCATGCCGCTCCGCGGACCCCGCGCGGGCGAGTCCGGAGCACGGCCACTCGGCGGTGCGCGCGTGCTCGATTTGACTCGCGTGCTCGCGGGTCCGACCTGCGCGCGCACGCTGGCCGAGCATGGCGCCGATGTGCTGCACGTCCGCGGGCCGCGCCTGCCGTTCGTCGAGCCGTTCGTGATCGACACCAACCCGGGCAAGCGCTCCTGCTATCTTGACTTGGATCGCAATGAGGATGCCGAGCGGCTTCGCGCGTTGGCTCGCGAAGCAGACGTGTTCTCGCAGGGCTATCGTCTCGGAGCTTTCGCCGGGCGTGGCTTCAGTCCTGAGGCTCTCGCCCAGCTGCGGCCCGGGATCGTGGTTGTGTCGATCAACTGTTACGGGCACGAGGGGCCGTGGGCGGGACGCCCTGGATGGGAGCAGCTGGCGCAGACGACGAGCGGCATGGCGCTGGAGCATTCAGGCTCGGAACATCCGGCGCTGGTGGGGGCGGCGCTAAACGATTATACGACCGGATACCTCGGCGCTGTGGGCGCGATGCTCGCACTCGCGCGGCGGGCAACCGAGGGCGGAAGCTGGCACGTCCGCGTGTCGCTCACGCGTACCGCGATGTGGATCATGTCGCTCTCGCGGGTTGTCGCCGACCCGGTTCCACGCCCGGTGGACCCCGTGGAAATCGCGCCCTGGATGATCGAGATGCAAACAGCGTGGGGCACGCTTAGACGACTCGGCCCGATCGCTCGCATGTCGGCGACCCCGCCACGCTGGGATCTGCCGCCGGCGAAACTCGGCAGCCACCCCGCCACCTGGAGCTGAAGCCTCGCATCCACGACCCGCTTTTCTGCCCCCGCGAGGCAATCTGTTCCGAACCAGCCGCTTCGGGAAACTTGATCCGAGAAAGCTAAGATTTTCTGCGCTTTCCCATGGGTTCAAATCCCTCAGCTCCACCAACCCCTTGCGATTTCAGTTCGCTTCACAGAAGTTCGCGCGAAAATAACGCGGGTGTGATTTTGCGTTTGAGGGGCTTCCGATGATAACCGATGGTCCATGGCCGCCGCGCCCTTCGTCCTTTGGTGCCTGTTGATGCCGCCCCGGGCTCCGATGCCGATCGGGCTGAACGCCCCTATCAGCCTGTACCAGGTCGCGTACTGCACAGAAACCGACGAGGAATGCGAGCATGAAAGGGACCTCGGCCGCGCCATGTGCAAAAACCCCGCAGTGCCCTGCTTTTTCGACTTTGCACGATGCATGCGGAGTGATGATGCGCGCCTTCATGTCGACCGGCATCAGAGAACCGAGCTCGCTCACATGGTCACGGCTATCTTTCTCAGCAAAGTCGTGCACATGAGTACCGCCGATCGCCACGCCGAGCTTCAAAAATATGGAATCACCGAACAGGAGTACGAGGACGCGATAGGTATGTCCGAGGGCGACGCCGAGCAAGAGCTGGGCCGCACGCTTGAGATCCCGTCAAAGAAGCCCTGAACGGGTTGTTTGTTGTTACGAACGACTTCTGCGTGAATGCGCTGCCGCGCTCGGGGCAACCTTCCGCGGCATCGGCAAAGAACTCGAGCGACCGCTGGTTTTCGTCGGCGAGATGTTCGCTTCCGAAAAAGATTAGCCCCGGAATTGTGGGATCACCCTGGTGGCGAAACGCTCCATCGAGGCACGCAGATCATTGTGCGGCAGACCGCCGAGATCCATGTATACCCAGAACTGGGTGACACCGTACTGCTCTTGCATCAGTGAGACGCGATCGACGCATTGTTGCGCGTCACCGCACATCACCTGATCCGGATACATCCGCTTCCAGCTCGCATGCTGAAAAGCCTCAGCGGATCGGCGCCACGCTTTGTAATCTTCGCTGGTATACTCGTTGGGACTAATCAGACTATTCACGAAATGGAGGTAACGCATGTAGTGATCGGCCCACTTGCGTTCCGCCTGTGCGGGAGTCTCATCGATGAAGCTGTGGTAACCCGACACGATTTCGGGCTGCCCGGACGGAACCCCGGAATTCTTCAGGGTCTCCTTGTAGAGCGCGACGTTATCCTTGAGCCGCTCGCGCGATTGGAAGAACGGCGCGAGCATCAGGGCATGACCCCGCTCGCCGGCCGCTACAAATGATTCCGCGCTCGCCGCGGCAGCCATGAAGATCGGCGGTGCGGGTTTCTGCAACGGTCGCGGCAGGATCGTGATGTTGTTCGCCCTGTAGAACTTCCCCGAATAGGAAAAATTCGTTTGCGCCCAGGAGCCTTCGATAATATCGAGGCACTCGTTGAAGCGACCGCGGCTCTCGTCCATGGATTGGTTAAAGCCGTCGTACGTCGACTTGATAAAGCCGCGCCCGACGCCGAGATCGAGGCGCCCGCCACTGATGAGATCGACCAGCGCATAATCCTCAGCCAACCGGATCGGATCGTGATGTGGCAGGAGCACGATCGCGGTGCCGATGCGCATTTTCCTGGTGCGTTGCGCGATCGCGCCAGCGATGACCTGTGGCGCAGGACAGATATAGCGGCAGAAGTGATGCTCACCGATCCAGATCGAATCGAAGCCCAGCTCTCCCGCGTAGCTGACTTCGTCGAAGAAGTTCTTGTAGTACTGCTCCTCGGTGCATTCCTCGGAGTAGTGATCGAAGAGAGTCAGCAGACCGAATTTCATCGCGGCTCCTCCAGCCTTACGCTCGGGTGCGACCGCAACGGCTCACGATTCCACCACTTTTAAGCGACGCGGACGATAAGGCAGAACACAAATGGAGTCAACTGTCTAGTTCGGCAACGCCCTAGGCGGCGAACGGACGCGGTTCGTCGCGGTTCCGACTGCGACCTACGCGCCGACCGATACGGTGGCGCACACCACGGAGTTTTCCGGATTCTGCTTCCTTTACGGGCACAACAGACCGTTCAGCGACTCGACGCTGGACTCACTTTGCCGCAATCACCTTGAATATTTCGGCAAGGTACTCTTCGACAGCAGCGCGCTGGTTGCTCAAGGTTTCTGGCTGGCGCCAGATGCTCAAGCAGTGGTACAAAAAGCACTCAATGCCAATGTTCCGTGGCTGCAGCCGTTGGGCCAGGGAGCATGCGCGATTACCGCGCGTGCTCCCTCTGACCAAAGGTCGATGGGCTGGCGAGCCGCAGTTGAGCGCAGCCGCGCGCGGGGAGAGCTGCTAGGATCCCAGGCTCCAAAACATCCCCGACAGGCGGGCCGGAACCTTTCACGTATCTGGGAGTTCAGTCAGTATGGACGATCGCATCGTGGCACGATGGCAGGACTGGTCCGGCAAAGGAATCGAGCACACCGTAGTCAGATGCATGCAGGTATCGAGCACAGCAGAGGGTGTAGTAATCGGCGCTGTCAACAGTGAGCCGTTCGCGCTGCGTTATCAGATCAGATGCGATGGTTCGTGGACCCTCAACTACGCGTTTATCGAAATTATTGGCGAGCAACGCAAAGTTGAGTTGCTCAGCGACGGCCGCGGGAAATGGACCGACGCCTCCGGGAATGTGCTGCCTGACCTCGACGGCGCAATCGACGTAGACATTTCAGCGACCCCATTTACCAACACGCTCCCCATACGTCGGCTCCGACTCGCGCGAGGACACTCGGCCGAGATCCGGGCCGCCTATGTACGCGTTCCCGATCTGGATATCGTCCGTGATCCTCAACGATATACCTGCCTTGAACCCCTGCGCCGGTATCGATACGAGTCACTCGACAGCGATTTCGTTCGCGAGATCGAGGTCGACACCGATGGCTTGGTAGTCACCTATCCCGGTTTGTTCAAGCGACTCGCCTGAGGTTCATCTCAGGCACTTCGCGTGAATCCCACTCGTCGGTTCGGGGCCAAGTAGGCACTGCCTCAAGCGTTGAGGGTTCGATCCGCAGTCGGTGTTGGCCGCCTCGGAGCGGATACGATCGAATAGCTGGAATGGACCGCCGGGATTTTCGTTACGAGTGCGCTTGGAGTTGTGCTTCATTGCCGTCTCTTTCATAGTGGATTGGCGAAAGACTCGTCACTGTCCTCGGCCGCGCTAAGGCCGCCTTCCCTCAGGACTGGTTCCGCAGTGAGGTAGGGGCCGTAAGGTCGTCCGGCTTGTAGAAACATGATCGACGGGAATTCAAAGGAGAAGTTTGGTGGCAAACTACGGCCCTCACAAATACCTGCTCCTCGCCGCGATCTTCCTGCTGACGGTCGCGGATGGCGGGTTTTTAAGCGCCAGAGCTCAGACCCCATCCGCGGTCCAGCCTGCGAAGGTGCGAGAGGTAGATTTCAGCTATCACACAGATCTCACCGGGTTGAGTCCGAAAGCCCACAGTGTCGAGGCCTGGATTCCGTTGCCACGCCAAGACCGATTCCAGCAGGTGAGCGGGGTCAAGATCGACAGTCCGGCGCACGTTGAGGTGGTAGATCAGCCCACCAGCGGCAATCGCCTAGCGCATCTGTCCGCCACCGTGCCGCCCTCGGGTTCGATACCGGTTACGATCCGTTTCAAGGTGCGGCGGGTCGAGGAATCGGCGGACCTGGCGCAGGCGCAGGCCAACATTCCAGAGCCCACTGGCGGAGAGTTTGCCAGCTACCTGGGTCCCGACCGCCTGGTCCCGATCGACGGACAGATCAAGGTGGTGAGTGCGAAAGTAGGCGATCCGGACG
>JAFAHS010000290.1 GCA_019237115.1 Deltaproteobacteria bacterium | reverse complement strand
AGCGGCGCCACGAGCGAGCACGGATCGGCCATCGTCAATCTGGCGTCGGTCGCAGGCCTGGTGGGATCCCAGCTCGATCCGCTCTACTCGCTGACCAAGGGTGGCGTGACGCTGTTCACCAAGTCGACGGCGCTCGAGTTCGGCCGCAAGGACTACAAGATCCGGGTCAATTCCATCCATCCCGGCGTCATCCAGACCGACATGGGCCAGCAGACTTTCGTCATGCGCGCCCGTCAGCTCGGCACGAACGACACCGAAGCGGCGAAGAAGTCCTCGACCAACATGCATCCGATCGGCCGTCTCGGTGTTGGCCACAACATTACAAAAAACATCGTCTTCCTGGCGTCGGACGATGCCGCCTTCATGACCGGCGCGGGCCTGGTGGTCGACGGCGGACTGACGGCGCAATAGGGAGCAACGACATGCGCTTCGGGCTTTTGTACGAACACCAGCTGCCGCGTCCCTGGGGACCCGACACCGAGCATCGCTTGTTCAAGGAGGCGCTGGCGCAGGTCGAGCTCGCCGACCGGCTCGGCATCGACCACATGTGGGAAGTCGAGCATCACTTCCTCGAGGAATATGCACATTCATCCGCCCCGGAAATCTTTCTCGCCGCGTGCAGTCAGCGCACCAAGCGCATCCGGCTCGGGCACGGAATCGTATTGCTGCCGCCCAGCTACAACCATCCCGCGCGAGTCGCCGAGCGGATCGCCACCCTGGACCTGGTCAGCAACGGGCGCGTCGAGTTCGGGACCGGGGAATCCTCAGCCGAAGCGGAACTCGGCGGCTTCCTGATTCCGCGCGCGGACAAGCGCGACATGTGGCAGGAGTCGCTCGGAGCGATTGCCCGGATGTTCGTCGAAGATCCTTTCCTCGGACACGAGGGCAAGTACTTCAAGATGCCGGTGCGCAACGTGGTGCCCAAGCCGGTGCAGAAGCCGCATCCTCCGCTGTGGGTCGCGTGTTCACGCCGCGAGACCATCCATCTCGCCGC
Source organism: Deltaproteobacteria bacterium (assembly GCA_019237115.1). Classification (GTDB taxonomy): domain Bacteria; phylum Desulfobacterota; class Binatia; order Binatales; family Binataceae; genus JAFAHS01. Next base: position 4,117 of record JAFAHS010000290.1, on the reverse strand, counting down.
CAAGCTCGGAATCGGCGCTTTGACCTTTGCGTTCGTGACGCCGGAGGAGGCGCGCCAGTGGGTCACCGACTACTACACCACGCTCGAAAATGAATGCGAGCCGATCGGCTACGCGATCAACCCAAACATCGCCATCGTGACCGGCTTTATGTGTGATCCTGACCAGCAGCGGGCGCGGGCGATGGGGGAGGACGGGCTCAAGTTTTTCTCCTACGCGCTCGGTCATCACTACGTGTTCGGCCGCCACGAGCCGGGCAAGACCAATATCTGGCAGAACTACCAGGGTAACCCGATCAATATTCCGGGAGCGGGCGGCGACAACGCCTGTGTCGGTACGCCGGATTTCATCCGCAAACGCCTGCAGCAATATGAAGAAGTAGGTGTCGACCAGGTGGTGTTCATTTCCCAGGCCGGCAACAACCAACACGAGGACATCTGCGCTTCGCTCAGTCTGTTTGCGCAAAAGGTCCTGCCCGAGTTCAAGAGTCGCGAGGAAAAGCTCGCCAGGGAAAAGGCCGAGCGAATCGCCCCGATGCTCGAGAAGGCGATGAAGCGCAAGCGACCGCCGCGGGTTCCGCCGCAGACCGAGCCGACCGTGATTCAGGCCGGCATGCTGCCGTAACCGGCTTTCTAGGCGCCGCTGCTTTGGCGCGCGGGTGGCGTTTTCGATTTTCCGCGCGGCTTTTCACTTGAGATCCGGATTGCCGCCGTTGGATGAACGATGCTTGGATCTTTCTGGCGTGCAAAGATAGCCTTCGCGGTCGTGCTCGGACTGGCGTTGCTGATTCCCGCGGGCGCGGCGCACGGGTCGGCCGCCCAAGAGGACAAGCCCATGGACAGCACGGAATTGATCAATGGCATTCTCAAGAAGATGGGATCCGGAGAAAAGATCGATCCTGCCGAGTTCAAAAGGTTCGTCGATCTGCAAAACGCCGATCTCAAGACCGGCCCTGCGGTCGGCAGCAAGGTCCCGGACTTCGCGCTTGAAGATCAAAGCGGCCGGCGGCTGACGCTCCACGACCTGATGGGACCCGAAGGAATGCTGCTGGTCTTCACCCGCAGCGCCGACTGGTGACCGTTCTGCCGCACTCAGCTCGTCGAGCTGCAACAGTCACTGCCTGCCTTGCACAAGGCGGGATTGCGAGTAGCCGCGATCAGTTACGATTCAAAGGCGACCCTGAAGCGGTTTGCCGATGCACATCAGATAACCTATCCGCTGCTCTCCGATCAGGGCAGCGCGGCGATCCGAAAGTTCGGCATTCTCAATACCAACATCCCCGAAGGCAACATGTTTCATGGCATCCCGTTCCCGGGTGACTACGTGCTGGCCGCGGACGGGACGGTGAAGGACAAGTACTTCCTGCCCAACTATCAGACACGTCCAACCGCATCGGGAATTCTGCTCGCCGACTTCAACGTGGTCGGAGACCAGGCGTCGGTGGGTGTCGGCGCTGAGGACGTACAGGCGAAAATCTCGCTGTCGAGCGCCCAGGCCGCCCCCGGCCAGGAACTGCGCATCGCGGTGGACATCGCGATCGCACCCGGGTGGCACATCTATGGCCAGCCGTTACCGGAAAACTATGTGGCGACCAGTTTGACCTTCGCCGGTGACGCGGTTGCACAGCAGTCGGTCGCTTTACCACCTGCGGTGCCGCTCGAATTCAAAGCGCTGGGCGAAACTCTGCCGGTGTACGAAGGGTCGTTTCAGGGCCGGGGCAGCATTCTAATCAGTGGAAGGGCAAAACCCGGCCCGAGCACGATAACGGGCACTTTCAGGTTTCAGGAGTGCAACGACAGCATTTGCAAGCTTCCGCAGGAAGTCCCGTTTGAGATTCCCATCCAGATCGAAGCGATGGTGCCCGGGCTTAAGAACTAGCGTGCAACCGGCCGCCGGTCGGCCGCCACGCTGCAGCGAGGCGGTTCGGTCGTCACCTCGGGCGATAGAAGCAAGCCGAGGTTCGGTGGATTTCTGCGAGCCGCGGGATTCGTCCGACCTCTATCGGCGACAGTGCCCTCTATTCTCGAAACCAGCTCGAGCAAGGCGCCGCGCTGACTTTGGATGAGGGATTCGGGTTGAAGTTTTCAAATCTCTAAGGACGACCAACCCTCGGGGCGCACTTTCGCTGAACCCTTACAGAGGCCGATAACTTTTGCGCAACGAAGGTGCGCTTGCCGAAATAACCACCCTCCCGGAGACACCGCTGTGCCCACCGGGTGAAGCTGCAGATCCTTCTGACAGCTCGGACAGGTCAGCTACGAAAATCAAGCGGCTACGGCTTGACCCTGCGTAGCGTTTCGCAAACCGCCTCTTAAGCTCCGTACCCTCACCCGGATTTGAGCTTTTCTTCGGCGTAGAGGGATAGTTCTATCATGCGTTCCAGCAACTGATCGTCGCTCAAACCGACAAAATTCTTTAGCACGAGCTCCTTAACGTATAAACGTACGAGATAACGCAGCTGCAGAGCTCGATTGCGCGTCGCAAAAACAAAGTCGCGATGACCACTGTTCACCACGATGATGTTGCGAGCTGCGTCAAAACGGCTGCGCCAGAGTTCCCCAGCAGCGCGTTCGAAGGTGTAACCGGGTAAGCCGCGAGCGTTCACGACCGCGGGGCTGACAGCCGCCTCGAGGCTATCGGTGACGGTCACCAAGGCTTCCGCGGTTACCATCAGGTTGCGTTGAGTCACGGTGGCGCGAAGCCGAGCGAGCCCAGGCGCGCCCGGAGATTGAAATTCGACTTCTTGATCGGTGATGCCTGACAGGGTGCCTTCACCTTCCAGTATCTCCCAAGCAAAAGTAAGGTCATCGACGACGCGGCGGCGCGATCGATCTCGTGGCAGCGCGCGAAATTTCCGACGCTCGTTTAAGGGTATAGTACTCGCCGCCGGGGAGACGATCACACTAAAGAGCGGGCCGGCAAAATAGAAAAATTGACGCCGCGCCGATTCAGAGTTTGCTGATTCTTTGACGCCGAGCGTGACGTCGTTGAACTGCATAGCGGCGGAATCCCCGTTGCCACTTGCTTTTGCAGCGGCGCCTCCCTGGCGCGCACGGCTTTGCACATCGAACCAATCGTATTCCTCCGGCGGCAGCGCGAGCAGTGCCTCGTGAAAGGCCCGCTGAATTGCCTTCAAGGACCGCTGGCTCGCTTGTTCTTCTTCGGCGCGTTGCTGCTCCTCGATCAAGCCGTTGATGTGGTTCTCGAGAGGATCGAGCGCGGCAAGGAGGGCCGCATAGCGATCATCCTGAATGACGCCGCTGCGGGTTCCCGGCGTGAGGTTCAGGAACGGCACGTCGATCAATCCCTGCACGTAGCCAGACGTCCAGGGCGGGTGCTCCAGATCGGGTAGCGCGCCAAAGTTCTCCACAACCCGCGTGCCCGACCGCGAGAGCGCCACCCTAGAAGTGTCGGCGGGCTCCGCAAGATAGAGCTCGGCGTAGGCATCGCCAAAGGGGGTTCGGATCGCTGGCAGCTGATGCAGCAAGCGCCCTTCGAACTGGCGCGGTTCCACCTCGTATTGTTTGCGCGCGAGCTTATCGATCACCGTGACCCGAACTTTTGCTTCCCGAATCCGGTCCCGGAGTTCCGAGGCGAGATACCACTGGATTTTCTCACCACTCAGGCTCCGAATCCCTTCCAACAGGGGACTGATCTTGAGCTCCGTACCCTTCGCTGCAAGGAGCGTGCGCCGCGCGGCCACATCGTAGCGCGGATCGCCCTTGCTCATGGTCATCTGGTAGAGGCGTTGGTCTGCGCCTGTCGAGGCCATCGACAGCTTGTCGCCGACGGTCCAGAAACTCAGGAGACCGATGCCGAACTCGCCTTGGACTGCCGAGTCCTGTACCTGGCCGTCGGCCTTCATGCGTCGCTTGATCGAATCGCAGATATGGGTCGCCACATACTTGAAGTCCGGTCGGCCCTCAGAATCGCGCGGCACGCCATCGCCGTCATCCCGGATCGATAGATAGTGCTCGTTGTGTTCCCGACCCCGCGTGATCGTGATCGTTCTGGCTTTGGCATCGATGCTGTTCTCAACAAATTCGGCAATCGCTTTCAAATGGTTGCTTTGCGAGAGCGCGATGATGCGAATCGCGTTCCAGTCATCGCCAATCCGCA
>JAFAHS010000288.1 GCA_019237115.1 Deltaproteobacteria bacterium | reverse complement strand
TTAAGCCATTCTGATCGATCGATTCCGCGCTACCCCTCACCTGCTCAATAGACCCTTTAGGCGAAGCTTCCCCAGCAAGGAGCGGGATCGGCGAAGCTCCCTCAACCAATGATGGCTTCGCGTTTGCCGCGGCGCACTTCTCCGACGATCCAGGCTGCGCGTCTGCGGCGGCGCAAATGTTCCACCACCTGGTCAGCGTCGCGGGATGAAACGATGGCTACCATGCCGAGGCCATTGTTGAAGGTGCGATCCATCTCGGCGCGGCTGATGTTGCCGAGCCGCTGGATCAGACCGAAGATGGGAAGCTGGGGCCACGATGATCTGTCCAGGCGTGCGCGCAAACCGGTTGGCATCACCCGGGGAACGTTTTCTGGAATTCCGCCACCGGTGACATTGGCCAGACCCCTTACCTGAAACCGCTCGAACAGTTCTCGGACCACGTCGGCATAGATGAGCGTGGGCCGCAGCAACTCGTCGGCGAGTGTGCAGCCCAGTTCCGGAATCCGCGCGCCCAACTTCAGCTTCGCACGCTCCAGCAACACCTTACGTGCCAGCGAGAAGCCGTTGGAGTGAAGTCCGCTGGAACCGATTCCGACCAGGAGGTCGCCGGGCCGAATCGCGCGCGGATCCGGAATCCGGCTCCGCTCGACCACACCCACAGCGAAGCCCGCCAGGTCGTATTCGCCTGGATGATAGAGGTCCCCAGCCTGGCAGGTCTCCCCCCCAACCAGACTCGCCCCGGCCAGAGCGCATCCGCGCGCTACTCCCTTCACAACCTCGAGAACAATTTTTCTCTGGAGCTTGCCCACCCCGATGTAATCGAGGAAGAACAGGGGGCGGGCGCCGTGACAGATGATGTCATTAACGCACATCGCCACGCAGTCGATTCCCACGGTGTCGTGGCGGCCGGTGGCGAATGCAATCTTGAGCTTGGTGCCCACGCTGTCGGTGCCGGAAACCAGCACCGGATGACGCATACCGCGGGTCGCTCCATTGACCGCAACCAGCGCGCCGAATCCGCCGACTCCGCCGATGACCTTGGCACCCGAGGTTTTCGAAGCGATGGTGCGAAAGGCCGGCACCAGCGCCTGCTTGAGGGCAATGTCCACTCCGGCCGACTTATATGTCATTCGCGACGGCATCAATTGCGGTCCTTGCGTCGGGCTAGGGCAGATGCCCGCCACGCTTTGGTTTGGTCGGGGTAAACGGTCAGTCCCTCGCGGTAGCACAGGATCTCAAGTCCCTGCAGCAGTGCCAGCAGCTCGTAGTGGTCCAGCAGGAATCGCGGATTGCGCGGATGGCCGAGCGCGGCCTGGTCTATCAGGAAGGTGTCGGCCAACAACATTCCCCCCGGCTTGAGCGCCTGGGCGAATTTCGGGAAAAGCTCGCGATCCAGGTAGTTCACGTTCACGATGAGGTCTGCGCTTTCTCTTTTGATTGGAAAAGTATCCAGGTCCGCCAAGACGGGCCATATCGCGCCGCGCGGGCGTTCAACCAGCTTTACCAAGGCGGCGATTGCTGCCTGTGAATAGTCGATTGCCACGACGCGCAGTCCGTGGTCCGCCAGAGTCACACTGTGTCGTCCGCGCCCTGCGGCGATATCGATGGCGATCCCGGCATGTGCCAGCCGCGGCAGCATCTCTTTCACGAACGGCTCCGGCTCACCGCCGGCTTCGCGCCCGCGATGTCGATTCTCCCAATCGTCGCGCGGTCGATGCACGCTCACCGGGCCCTGGCCGAGGTAAAGATATCGGCCGCCGTGGAATCGGCGTCGCGCGGAGTCCCGACCCGTTCGGGGGTAATCGCGGCAGCGTTCATGATCTCGTTCAGTGACAGAATATATCTCGCGACCGGCATACGCTCAGGGTTTCACGCGGAAGGTGTCGCCACCCGAACTCGCACGACCCGACCCCTTAATAGATGAAGGCGCGACGAACCGAACTCAAGCGGTCGGCGAAAATCCACCGCGCCTGCGGGACGATGCGATCAGGCCGCGATGTGGTATAGAGGCAATCATGAGAAGTCCGCTTACCGGCATTCGGATTATCGACTGGACGATATGGCAGCAGGGCCCGGTTGCGACCCAGATGCTCGCGGACCTGGGCGCCGAGGTAATCAAGATCGAAGAGCGCGAGCGGGGCGACCCCGGGCGCGGCATCATGGCGGTCGCAGGTGGCTCGACCAACAGAGGCGGCCGGAATTTCTATTTCGAAGCCAACAACAAACACAAGCTGAGTGTCGCGCTCGACCTGAAACGGCCCGAGGCACGCGAGATCGTTTATAAGCTGGCCGCCAAGAGCGATGTGTTCGTGCAGAACTTCCGCAAGGGCGTCCCCAAGCGACTTGGACTCGACTACCAGACGCTGAAAGAGCATAACCCTCGCCTCATTTATGCGAGCGCGTCGGGGTACGGGCCCAACGGTCCCGACAGCGGCGAGCCCTCCTTTGACTACCTGGGCCAGGCGCGCTCGGGGGTGATGAACACGCTCGGCGTGGACGGCTCGACGCCGACCTACATCTTCGGCGGCATTGCTGATCAGATGGGCGGGGTGATGCTCGCGTATGGCGTGCTGGCCGCACTCCTCGCGCGCGAGCGATATGGAGTCGGACAAGAGGTCGATGCATCGCACCTTGGTTCGATGATGGCGTTGCAGGGGCTGAACGTGGTCGCGCGCACGTTCACCGGCAAGGAGTTCAACCGCAACACGAGGTTGAACGCGTTCAACCCGCTCTGGAACCACTATCAGTGTGCTGACGGTAAATGGCTGTGCCTCGGAATGCTTCAGCCCGATCGGTATTGGAAGGACTTCTGCAAAACCATCGGTCGAACGGACCTAACTGACGATCCGAAATATGCCGACATGCGAACCCGCGGGCACAACGCCCCCGAGTTGATCGCAGTCCTCGACCAGGCATTCGCGACCAAGACCCGCCAAGAGTGGATGAAGGCACTGAAGGAGGGAGGAGACTTCATATATACGGTGGTAAATAGGGTTGCGGACCTTCCCGATGATCCCCAGGTCCAGGCCAATGAATACATCGTCCACCACGAAGTTCCTGGGCTTGGGCAGATGCAGCTGTTGGGGATGCCGGTAAAGCTGTCGGAAACCCCCGGTGATCCACGAGGGCACGCGCCGGAACTGGGCGAGCAGACCGAGACCATTCTGACCGAGCTGCTGGGCCATACCTGGGACGATATCGCGCGCCTGCGCGACTTGAATGTGATTTGATCAGGTTGTGGGACGATTTTTGGGGGAGAGAAGATCATGGTTGACGTAAACCTGCTGCAGGACCGGCTCGACGTCGAGGAACTCTATTCGCGCTACGCGGTGGCTATCGACAACAACCAGGCCGATGAGTGGGTGTCGTGCTTCACCGAAGATGGCAGCTTCGAGAGCGGGCGGTTTGGAAAACACGTCGGCAGAGAGGGCCTGAAGAAGTTCACCAAGCTCTATCGCGAGTCACTCGGCGGCGCGGGGGTGCTGCACGTGATTACCAACGTGTTCTTCAAGCTCGAGGGTGACGGCGGCGCGGGAGGCTGCTACCTGGTCTACTACCACTGCAAGGAAGGAAAAATTCAGCAGGTATCGGTGGGGCGGTACAAGGATACCCTGCGCAAGGTCAACGGTCGGTGGCATTTCGTAAGCCGGCTGGTCACCCTGGACGGTCACCACTGAAGCCGCAGTTGTTTGCGGCACAACTTGCGTCGTCACTCTAACCACGGGCGCCGGGGAGTACCGGCGAGAGCGGTGTAGCGGGGCGGTCGCACGAACGCTAACTGCTTGGCCGCTGGCACGGGAACGCGACACCACCGGCGTTCGAACCGTGAGTTGAGTTGAAACGCTCGCGCAGATTACACATGCAATCTGCGCGAGCGGGTTTCTAGAAAGTCGCGAACCAGGGCGTTTCGCGCGGGTCCTGGAGCTGGAAGTCAATCTGGAACGCCTGCAGTAGAGTGCCCTCGGCGTGCCAGAGCGCGAGCCGTGCGTTCTCGAGATCGACTTCGGCCTGCACCTGGTTGCCTTCGGCCTGGACCTGTTCTTCCTGGAATTGCAGCAAGTCGTGAGTGGTCGCCATTCCGACCCGAAACCGGACCTCCTCGTCATGGAGCGCTTGGCGGGCATAGTAGGTGGCCTGTGCGGTAGCCTGGGCGCGTTTCACGTCTGCGTAGAGGTCGGCGATGCCTGTTTCCACATCAACCACCGCCTGTGACAGGGCGGCGCGATACTGCATGCGTGATTGCTCGTACAGGATGCGCGCCTGAGCCAACTGAGCACGCGGGACCGCGTTGTCCAAAGGCATCTGGAAAGTCAGCACCGCTGCATAGTTGTACCAGCTGAATTGCCACAGGCGATTGAGTGCATCGCCGTAGAACCCGCTGAAAGGAAGCTCAGCGCCGCTATTCGGTGTCGTGGAATTGGACGGGGTGCAATTTCCATGAATGCCGCCTAGTACTGTGGTACACGGCGTGGTTCCCGCGGTCGAGCTCAACCCGAACTGCGTGCCCAGGTTGAGGGTCGGCAGAGTCTGGTTTTCCGAGAACTTGACCTGCAACAGGGCGTTGCGGATGGATTCCCGCAGTCCGCTCAGCGACGGGCGATATTGGACCGCCATCTCAAGGGCGCGCTCCTCGCTCTCGGCTACCTGCTCCGTGGGGTTGGGGCGGGTTGCCGGTTCGATTTCCTGCGGGATGAACATCTCCTTTGGATTCAGCATCACATCCTGTCGCAGCTGCGCGCGCGAATTCTTGAGTTGGGCTTCCGCGGTATAGACATTCGCCGCCGCGGTGGCCTCGGCCGACTGCGCTTCCTGCAAGTCCAGCGGGGCGAGCGTTCCGACTTTGACCGAGATGGTGTTTTCCCGCACGAGTTCTTCATTGAAGCGCAGCGCCGCACGTGCAACCTCGAGCAGCTCCTCGTTGAGGACCACGCCCCAGTACTCGTTGCCGATACGCTGGACGAAGTCCTGCAACGTCTGTCCATAGGTCCACTGTGCCACCTTCTGGTTCGACTCGGCGATCCGCACGCTGATGGTGGCGAATCGCCATCCGAAACTCTGCAGCAGGGGCTGGCTCAGAGAGAGGGTGAGATTGGGGGTATAGGATGGGTTCACTCCGCTGAATGAGGAATTCGACGACGAACGATTGTTATTGAAAGTGACGCCAAAGGTTCCGTTGGTGTAGGAAGAAACCTTGTTGAGACCGAAATTCCAGTCGTAGAGTTTGGAGACCGCGGAGGTCGTACTGGTGCCGGTCTGAAAGATGGAGGTAACCGGTACCACGGTTTTGCCGGTATCGATCTGGGCCGCCGTGTTCGGATCGAAGTTGCCGTTCGCGACTCGAATGCTCTCGATCGACGCGAGCGGATTGAGGGTTGCCACTGCCACGTTCGGATTGTTGCGCAACGCGATATAGATCGCTTCCTTCAAGGTCAGGGCCCGGGCCTCCTGATCGACGCTGCGAATGTAGCGCTCGCTGATCAAGCTCTCGGGTGGAACCTCGCTGGTGAGCGACCACTGTCGGGTGAAGATTTGCGGCAACGATGCGACCGAGTCCATGTGCTCAAACGGTGCGGTACCGCTATTCGGAACATTCAGATTCGGCGAGGATTGTGGCTCGATCGGAGTCGCGTTGAGGGGAATTTGACCGCTGGTGGCGGGTGGTGGAAGCGGGTTTTTTGGTAACGAACCGGTTACCTTGAGGGACTCGGAATTCTCCTGTGCGGTCGCCGGACACCACGCACCCAGGGTCAGCACGATCATCAGCAGTGCGGGCCAGACGCATTTCTTGGACAGCATCTTGAATCTCCTTGTGACTCCGGCCGCGGCGCCGGTACCGATTGAGGCCATACTCACACGCGCCGGCACCATCACTCCCCACCTCGCGCGGCATCTGAATCGCAGGCCATCAAAGGTGTGCGGCTGAATGCAGAGTGCTTGCGCCGCGTGAATCGGCTCGCGATTATAGCCAAGGCTGATGCCGTTGTCTCGCGCCTGCGGCGCGATCCGGCCCGCCTGATGGTAAGACGAATGCGTATTGCGAGAGTTTCGTTCGCAGCGGTCATGCTGACCACGTTCTTTATGCTGGCCGTGAAGGAGTCAAGATACGCAACCTCCGCTTTCGGTCAGACGGCGATTGCTCCCGCCGCGGTTCCCTCCGTCAGCCTTCCTGCAGCTCCCGGACAGCCACAACCATTCGCGACTATCGGTGCACTACCACAACTGCTCCCCGCGCCAGGCCCGGTGACGTTTGCCTCGCCCGCGCCCTCGCCCGCAGCGCAGGTGTTTCGCTGCGCGTGCAATGGCCCGGGATTCCCCACCTCGTGGATCGGTCAAGTCCAGGCGGCCAACCTGCTGGTCGCGCAGCAAAGCGCGCCGACCTCGTGTACTGCCTACCTGATCACCGCCAATGCGGAGTCTCCGTTTATTACACCGCCTTCGGCAGTCCTTAACCCGGGTCTGCAGCCCACCAACAAACTTCCCGGCACACTGTATTCGGCGCCGCCGGGCTCTCTAACTCCGTATTTAAGCCCGCAAGTCGTTACCCACCCGCCTCTCTCCGCGATCCGAAAATTGGTAATCGCGCAGCAATGTCAGCGCTGCTCGTGTAACTGACCGTTCGTTGTCAGCGAACCAGCCGTGCCAGGTCCCGGGGCAGCGGCGCGGCTACCTTGATGCGACCGCTTGCCGGCGAGTCCAACGCGGCCTCGGCGAGATGGAGCCAGAAGCGATCCTCCGGCAGGCCCGCCACTTCAGGGCCGCCGTAGAGTAGGTCTCCCACGATCGGAAACCCTGCACTCGCCAGATGGAGTCGAATCTGATGGCGAAGGCCGGTGCGCGGCACCACCCGAATCAGCGTGGTGGATCCCACCGCCCGCACCGGCTCCACCAGGGTGGCGGCAGGCCGGCCCGCGCGTTTTCGCTGCTCACTGTCGCGGTCTCCGAGTGTCATCTTGCGCGGGTTTGCCCGATGATGGGCGATGGGAGCATTCAGTTCCAGGCGCGAGGCCAGCTGTCCGGCAACCAGCGCGTGATAGACGCGCACTATCCTTCCGGCACGAATCGCGCTGCGCAGGACGGCGAACGCTTCCGGAGTCCGCGCGATCAGCAACGCGCCCGAAGTACCATTGTCGAGCCGATGGACCAGGCCGCCCTCGCGCGGCGTATTGCCGGCCACCGCGGTTTCCGGAAAGCGCGCCACCATGGCATTCATGACCGTATCGCACTCGCCGGCGCGCAGCGGATGGCACGGCATGCGGCCCGGCTTGTTGACCACGATCAACGCAGGGTCGGCGTATAGTATCTCGATGGCTAGCTCTGGATTGGGCGCGATAGAGTTCGCACGAAGCTCGGCGACGATTTCGATACGATCGGTTGGACTCACCGCCTGAGCTTTGTCGAGCCGAGCGCCATTCACCCGCACCATCCCGCGAGCGATCAGCTCCTGTGCCGCACGCCGCGAGGATGCGCGACCGGTCAACACCAGATAGCGGTCGAGGCGTTCTCCGGTACCCGATGGCACAACCGGCTATTTTGGTGCTGACGGCACCGCAGGGGAAGGCGCGGGCGAGGGCGCCGCGAGGCGGCGGTAATTCGGAAATTCCAGATAGGACGCAAACACCAGGACGCCGAGCAGGATGAGCGCGGCAATAATGTCCATCACCCCGAGCCTGGTCGCACCCCGTTGCGATTTGAAGCGTTCGGAAATGGTCATGCCGTCTCCCTCTGCGGCGACCGGAGCGACCCTCGCGGGCTATCCTTGGGCCTGCGCGGCGCTGCGCACCGCGGAGTTGACCGCGTTGCGTCCCGCGTTGAGTGGGAGGCCAAAGAGCCGCCGCAGCTCGCGCCCGGTCAGCGATTGCTCCGCGGCTGCGATCTGCAGCGGGTTGCCACGGGCAACTATCGCACCGCCCTCGTCCCCGCCGCCGGGGCCCAGATCCAACACGTAGTCGGCGTGCGCGATGAACTCCAGGTTGTGCTCAATCACCACCAGCGCGTTGCCTTCGGCAACCAGTTTGGCCAGCACCCGCAGCAAGCGCCGCACATCGGTGGAGCTCAAGCCGGTGGTCGGCTCATCCAGCAGAAACATTCGCGGCAGACTTTTGCCCTTCGAATTGAGCGGACTCGGCTCCAGATCAGCGAGCAGAAAGCGGGCCAGCTTGAGGCGCTGCGCCTCGCCTCCCGAGAGCGTCGAGGTGGTTTGCCCCAGGCGCAGGTACCCCAGCCCCACAGAGGAAAGCGCATCGAGGCGCTTGACGATTTGCGGCTGCGGCCCGAAAAAGGTTCGCGCGTCGTCGATGGTGAGATCGAGCACCTGGTTGATGTTGAGCCCGCGGTAGCGAATCGCGAGGATCGCGCTCTGAAAGCGGCGTCCGTCGCACGCCTCGCACTTTACTTCGAGGTCGGCCATGAAGTGCATCTCGACGGTCACGGTCCCGGTCCCGGAACATCGTTCGCAGCGGCCCCCGGCAATATTGAAGGAAAAGTGTTTCGCCTGGATCTTCTGACGGCGCGCTTCGGCAGACGAGGCGAACAGCTTTCGAATCTCGTCGTAGATTTTCAGATAGGTCGCAGGATTTGAGCGCATCGACCGTGCCGGTAACTCCTGCCCCATGTGGATGATGTCGCCGAGCTGGTCGAGTCCGTCGATGCGATCACATTGCCCGGCTTCGGCCGCTTCGCCCCGCCCTCTGAGCCAATGGTTGTACAGCACGTCTTCGACCAGGGTAGATTTACCGGACCCCGACACGCCGGTGACGCAGGTCATTCTGCCCAGCGGGATGGCCGCATCCAGGTCGCGCAGGTTGTGCTCGCGCGCGCCGAAGATGCGGACGGCTGGATCGCGTTTGCCAAAGCGTCGCTCGTGCGCGATCGCGCGCATCAGCAGCACCCGGCCCGCCTTGCCTGCCGTACTGGCCAGCCTGGCCGCCGCGGGCGGTGCCGCGTGGATGAGGCGGCCGCCTTCGCTGCCTCCGCCGGGGCCGAGTTCGACGACGAAATCCGCGCCTTCGATCATGGCCGGATCGTGCTCCACCACCACCACGGTGTTGCCGAAGTCGCGCAGGCGTTGCAACACGCCGAGCAGTCGGCGCGCATCCGCGGCGTGAAGACCCACCGTCGGCTCATCGAGCGCGTACAGCGTGCCGATCAGCAATGAGCCGAGCGCGCTTGCGAGGTGGATTCGCTGCGCCTCGCCCCCGGAGAGCGTGCGCGCCTGGCGTTCGAGGGTGAGGTAACCGAGGCCAACGTCGATGAGGTAGCCGACGCGATTTCGGAGTTCACGAATAACCACCTCGACGCGATCCCGTACGCTCTTCATCCCGGCGAGCACCTCAAGCCATTCGGCAAGGTCGCGCATCGCCATCCGCCCCACGTCGGCAATGGTCTTGCCCTCGATCCACACGTTGAGGGCCTCGCGCTTGAGCTTGGCACCATTACAGACCGGGCAGGGAACGAACCGGCGATATTTTGCGAGCAGGATGCGCACGTGGGTTTTGTAGCGGCGCCCTTCGAGCCATTTGAAAAACCCGCGAACGCCGGGCCAGTGATCCGGGTCCCAGCCGTCGCGTGGCCCGGGGTCGCCGTCCAAGAGCCAGGCGCGCTCTTCATCACTCATCTCGCGAAACGAGACGGCGGTGCGAACTTTTCGTCTCCGCGCCAGCTTGAGCATCCAATCGTTCATCTCGCGGTACGCGGGGGTCCGCCAGGTCGCGATCAGCCCTTGCCGCAGCGACAGCTTGGGGTTCGGGATGACCTTTTCCAGATCGAGTTCGACGGTCCGCCCGAATCCTTCGCATTCGGGGCACGCGCCTATGGGGCTGTTGGAAGAGAACAGGGCGGGCGCCGGCTCCGGGTAGGCGATTTGGCAGCGCGAGCAGTTGAAGCGGCGGTCGAAGTCGCTGGTCTCGACCGGCCGGAAGGAGCCGTTGTCGCGCTCGATCTTGACGACCCGCGCCCGCCCCGCGCCAAGGTAGAAGGACTTCTCCAATGCCTCGCGCGTCCGCTCGGAATCTCCGGGTCCGCCGATGGCGACGCGATCGACGACCACCGCCATCGGCCCCGACATGCTGCGGCGGCCGTCGGCGTATTCCACCGTTTCGATAATCGCGTTTTGATCGTAAACGCGATGGTAGCCGTTCTGGATGAGGTAGTTGGCGGCGTCGGCGAGCGTTCGCGAGCCGATGTCGAAGGGCGCCAGGAACAGATACATCCCCGGTGCGTCGAACAGCCGCTCGGCCGCGCCAGCCACGGTGTCGCGCGTGACTTCGCCCCCGCATTGCGGGCAGATGGTTCGTCCAATCCCGGCGAACAGCAGGCGCAGGTAGTCGCTGATCTCGGTGACGGTTCCGACGGTCGAGCGCGCATTCTTGATCGTGTTCTTTTGCCGCAGCGCCAGCGCCGGAGGGATTTCCGAGATCGAATCCACATCCGGGCGATCCATGCGTTCCAGGAATAACCGCGCGTAAGTGGAAAGGCTCTGCACGTACCGGCGCTGGCCCTCGGCATATAGCGTGTCGAATACCAGGCTCGATTTGCCCGATCCGGAGACGCCGGTTACCACGCTCAGTTTGCGATGCGGGAGCTCGAGCGAGAGGTTCGCAAGGTTGTGGGTGCGTGCCCCGCGGATGATGATTGAGCGGTCCAAGCGGTTGTCCGGGCTTTTACCTGGGGTCCGAGAGGGGGCGGGCTTTTTTCTTGCGCTCGCCCGGATATTCGTCCGCGACCTTTCCGTACAGTTCGCGCAACCGCAGATCGAACTCGGCCCGCAGGAGGCGTTCCTTGCCCTCACGGTCGGGGTGCGCAAGGTCGGCCAGCTGACGCAACTGCGTTTCCAGCTGCTGCATCAGCCGATTTCGCGCGACGAGGTATTGATAGCCATTCATAGGCGCTCCGCGGGAGCAAATTCCAAAAGTTAAAAGTATAGGTTATCCTTTTCCGTGCAGATAACCTACCGTGTCGGACTCTCACGCGATTCGATTTTCGACACCCACTCCGCCCCGCTTACGGGTGTGGCCGGAGACCCCCATCATCCACGGATTTCTCGGGCGGGTTGGGGGAGGGAGCAGGGGTCCTTACGACTCGCTCAACCTCTCGCACTTCGTGGGCGACGATCCACGGGCGGTGGCGGACAACTGGGAGCGGGTGCGCGGCACGCTGCCCGAGAGCACGGTCTTTTCGCGCGTGAACCAGGTCCACGGTAATGCGGTGCGGGTCGTGACCCATGCGGATGCGGCAGCACGTCCGCGCGCCGACGGGATGGCCACGCGCGAAGCGGGGATCGTGCTCGGAATTTTTACCGCCGATTGCGTCCCGGTTCTGATGATCAGCAGCCAGCCGCAAGTTGCATGCGCGCTGCACGCGGGCTGGCGTGGAGTGCTGTCGGGAATTGCCGCCAATGGCGTGCGCAGCATGGAAGAACTGGGGGCCCCGACCAGCGCAATCCGGGTCGCGCTCGGTCCCTCGATTGGGCCATGCTGCTTTGAAGTCGATGCAGAACTCGCCGCGCGATTTGTGCGGGAAATTCCAGGCTCCGCGCGCCAGGCGCGCGACGGCAAGCCAGGCAAGGCGTTTCTCAACTTGCGCGGCATTATCCGTGATCAGCTAATCGAAGCCGGGGTTCCCGCCCATGCCATCACCGACCCGGGCCCATGCACGCGCTGCGCGAGCGATCAATATTTCTCGCGGCGCGCGGTGGCGGGAACCATCACCGGACTACAAATGAGCTTCGTCGGCTTTACGCCTTGACCCGCAATGAGCACGCGCAAGCGGCGCAACAAGCGCTCCCCGGGGGTGATGAAGATGGTGCGCAAACCGATGCCCCCGCCAACCCGCGTGACAGACGGTCTCACCAAGTATGAGCGCGCGCGCGAAAAGGCGCGCCTGCGCCGCGAGGAAGACTCCTGATGCGCACACCGGCCGCCGGTGAGATTCGGGTCGGAATCATCGGAGCCGGGCTGATCGGCCAGGCGCACTCGCTGATGCTGCGGCGGATTAGCGACCGCACCAACGGCGGCCTGCGGGTCATCGCAGTCGCCGACCGCGAGGCGAGGGCGGCGGAGAATCTTGCGGCGCGCTGGCCGGAGGCGAGGGCGCTGGCCAGCGCCGCTCAAGTGATCGCGGACCAAACCATCGACGCGGTGTGGATCTGCACTCCCACTGCTTACCATCGCGAGGCCTGCCTGATGGCGGCGCGCGCCGGAAAGCACATCTTCTGCGAGAAGCCGCTGGCAATGACGGCCTCTGATGCGCAGGAGATGGCCGCTGCCATCCGTTCCGCGGGCGTCATAAGCCAGGTCGGCCTGGTCCTGCGTTTTTCTCCGGTGTACACGGTCATCCGCGCGCTGCTTTCCGACCCCAGCGCCGGAGCGGTGCTCACGGTGACGATGCGCGATGACCAGGACTTCCCAGTACGCGGGGTTCACAACAGCGCCTGGCGCAACGACCCCTCGGTTACCGCCGGCGGGACGCTCATCGAACACAGCGTGCACGACTTCGACCTGCTGACCTGGATGTTCGGGCCGGTGCGGCGCATCTACTGCCGCACCCGAAACTTGAACGGCGCCGCCGGAGTGGAGGATTTCGGCGCCACCCAGATGGAATTCGCGGCCGGATTTCACGGGCAACTAACCTCGGTGTGGCATGGCATGATCGGACGGCCGAGCAATCGGCGCCTGGAAATTTTTGCGGAGCGTCTGTTTCTCGCGTGCGACCATGATTCAAGCGGTCCGATCGTCCTTCAACGCGGCAGCGGAGCTCGCGAGCAGGTCATGAGCGAGGCCGAGGTGATGGAGCGGTTTACTCAAATTCTGCTCTCCGAGCGCCCCTATCTCTCTCCCCTCAAGGATTCCTTCGCGCTAGCTTATGCTCTCGAGGATGGCGCCTTCGTTGCCGCGCTGCGCGGGGAATGCGGAGCCGATCCGGCATTTGCCGAGGGCATCAAAGCGCAGCAACTGGTGGAAGCCGCCTACGCATCTTCGCGCCAGGCTTTACCGGTCGTGGTGCAAGTTTAAAGTAAGAGATCAATTTTCCTCCAAGGAACCTAATCCATGGTCGACTTCCAGCTGAGCGAAGAACAACAGATGATCCGCGACACCATCGGCGGGTTTGCGCGTGATGAAATCCGTCCGGCGGCGCGGCTGGCGGATGAAAGTGCCGAGATCGCACCCGAACTCACCGAAAAGATCTGGCAGCTCGGGCTGGTGCGCGGTGCAATCCCCGAGACTTACGGTGGCGACGGTGGCGAGCGCTCGGCGGTTACCGGCGCGGTGGTCGCCGAGGAGCTCGGCTATGGCGATCTGTCAATCGGGCTCCATTCCCTCGCGCCGCGCTTGTTCGCCTATCCCATCCTGGAGATGGGTACCGGGGAGCAGAAGGCTACCTACCTCAAACGCTTCACCGCACCGACTTTTGTGCCCGCGACGGCAGCGCTAATGGAGCCGCGCTGGGACTTCGACCTGACCGAACTTGCCACCGGCGCGCACCGCGACGGCTCGGCTTTCGTCCTCAACGGACGCAAATGCGTGGTGCCGCTGGCCGCGGAGGCCGAGGCCATCCTGGTCTATGCAAAGAACGGCTCGGGCAGCGGATTTGAGGGCGTGGACGCGTTCGTGGTGGCGCGCCACAACCCCGGGCTCACAATAGTCGAGCGTGAGCAGAATATGGGTCTTAAGGGTCTGGCGACCTACGAAATCGCACTCGAGCAGTGCCGAGTTTCCGCGGATGCGCGCCTCGGTGCGGACCGGGGGGTTGATTTCTCGCGGCTGATGAGCGAGACCCGGGTGGCCGTCGCCGCGCTGGCGGTGGGCGTGATGCGCGCGGCGTTCGACTATGCGCGGGACTACGCCAAGGAGCGCAAGGCCTTCGGGGTGCCCATCGCGACCAAGCAGGCCATCGCCTTCATGCTCGCCGACATGGCGATCGAGATTGATGCGGCCCGCCTGCTCACATGGGAAGCGGCGGCGCGACTCGACAAAGGCCACGACGCTCTCAGAGAAAGCTATCTGGCCAAGAACTACATCGCGGCCAGCGCGCTAAAGGTAACCGACAACGCCGTTCAGGTGCTGGGCGGACATGGCTACATCCGCGAGCATCCGGTCGAAATGTGGCTGCGCAACGCGCGTGCGATGGCCGCCCTCGATGGCGTCGCGACGGTCTAGGAGATCACGGACGATGATTGATTTCGAACTCGAACCCCAGGTTGTCAGCCGCTTGCAGATGTATCACGCGGTTGCGGAAAACATGATGCGTCCGATTTCGCGCGAATACGACGAGCGCGAACACGAGGACCCGTGGCAGTTCTTCGAAACCATGTGGCAGGCGCAGTCGCTCAACGACGTTGGCCCGGCGGCGCGAAGCACGGGCGGGGAACCGCAGGCGGGCCCCAAATTACGCAATCTCAACACCGTAATCACCACCGAGGAGCTGTGCTGGGGCGACGTGGGCCTCTTTCTCGCGACTCCCAATAGCGGATTGGGCGGTGCCGCAGTGATGGCAGCCGGGACGCCCGAGCAGAAAGCGCGTTTCCTCAAGCGCTTTGCCGAAGGCAAACCCAAGTGGGGCGCGATGGCGATCACGGAGCCGGCGTGCGGCTCCGACTCGGCGGCGGTCACCACCACCGCCACCCGCGACGGTGACGAGTGGGTTATCAACGGAACCAAGATTTTCTGCACCGCGGGCCACCGCGCGGTCGATAAGTCGGAAGGGTTCGTCGTGGTGTGGGCGACGGTCGACAAGAGCGCCGGGCGGGCCGGAATAAAACCCTTCGTGGTCGAACATGGAACGCCGGGAATGCAGGTGGCGCGACTGGAGCAGAAGCTGGGCATCCGCGCGTCGGACACGGCGGCGATAATTTTCGACAATTGCCGGGTGCCGGCCGGCAATCTGCTGGGCAGCGCGGAGGTGAACCCGGAGGGCGGGTTCAAGGACGTGATGGCCACCTTCGATGCGACTCGTCCGATAGTTGCAGCGATGGCAATCGGGGTGGGGCGGGCCGCGCTGGACTTCGTGCGCACCTTTCTCAAGGAACAGAACGTGGAGGTGCGCTACGGGCTCTCGCCGCGGCGGCTCAGCGTGGTAGAGCGTGACTTCATGGAGATGGAGGTCCAACTGCAAGCTGCGCGACTGCTCACTTGGCGAGCGGCCTGGATGATGGACATGGGCCAGCGCAACAACCTGGAAGCATCAATGGCCAAGGCGAAGGCGGGGCTGGTGGTCACGCAGATCACGCAGAAGGCGGTTGAGCTGCTGGGTCCGCTCGGTTATTCGCGCAAGCTGCTGGTCGAAAAATGGATGCGCGACGCGAAGATCAACGACATCTTCGAGGGCACCCAGCAAATCAACATGCTGATCGTGGCGCGGCGGATCCTCGGCTACGGCAGCAAGGAATTGAACTAGCCCTGAAATAAGCGCGAAGAGAAGTTGCGACTAGCAAGTAAAATCGGAAAGCCCTCTGCAGTAAGGTATAAGTTGAGCGACCAAGCAACAACCGATACCCCAAAGAAAGGGCTTCCGAGTGAAAGTATCTATCGCATTCCAGCGCGCCAGTCACGTCAATTCGGGAACCGCTGTGGAGTCCGAGGAGTTGCCCTGGCCTCAGACCAGCGGCCGTGTGATGCGCCATCCGCTGCTGCATCTGGAGGCCGACGCGCGGGGCGAGATGACCCACTACGGGGGATTGGTGCTGGCGCAACAGTTGGTGCGGCGCTTTGGAGTTGCGCAACGTCTGGATCAGCATTTGCACCTGTTCAAGCGCCATGCGCCGTATTACGAGTCGGACCACGTGTTGGCCTTGGCCTACACCTTGTACGCCGACGGCACGTGTCTGGAGGATCAGGGAGCGCTGCAGGCCAGCGAGGCGGTGCGCCGGCTGGTGGGAGCGTGCCGGATACCAGACCCGACCACGGCGGGCGATTTCCTGCGCCGCTTCAAGACCGCCACGGATGTCGAACAGCTCTCGGCCGTGATCGACGAGGTCCAGGAGGAGGCGTGGTCCAAACTACCGCGGCGGGTGCGCCGCCGGCGCGCCCAACACGAATTGGCGCTGGTCGACCTCGACGGGCACATCAAGCGGTTGTACGGCGAGCACAAGGAGGGAGCGGACTTCAGCTACGACGGGCGCTGGTCCTATCAACCGCTGGTAGTGTCGCTGGCGGGCAGCGGCGAATGCCTGCGGGTGGTCAATCAACCGGGCAGCGCGCGCTCTTCGGACGCGGCGGCCGGGGCGCTGCGCGCGGTATTGCCGTGGGTCCAGCGCCATTTCCGCAACGCGCTGGTGCGCGGCGACACCGACTTCGATCGGGCCGACCTCCTGCAGGAGGTAATCGACGCGCACGCCTACTTCGCCATTGGCGGGCGCGTGTATGCCAACCGCGCGGCACTGGCGCAGGCGCTGCCCGAGAGGGCCTGGCAACCGTTCATCCCGCGCGCTCAGCGCGGCCGGTGCAGCGCACCGGCGCGTCAGGGGCGTACCCCAAACTGGCGCAAGCACAAGGCCGCACAGCGGGGCTTCCGCAACCTGCGCACTATCGAGCAGTGGATTGCCGAGCTGTCCTACCAACCCACGGGAGTGAGCTGTCCCTGTCGGATGATCGTGCGGCGCATCCGCATCGAGGAGCAAGATGGCCAGGGGAAGCTGTTCGAGTCCTTCCGTTATCGTCTGATACTGACCAACCTGCCGCGCTCCTACACGCCGCGCGAGATCGTCGATTTGGCCTATCAGCGGTGCGACCAGGAAAACCTCATCGAGCAATTTGGCGCCGGGATTGCAGGCTGGCGCATGCCGGTGGCGGAGTTTATGGGCAACTGGGCGTGGCTACAGATCGCCCGCCTGGCCTGGAATCTGGGCAAATGGATCGCGCAACTGGCGTTGCCCGCGGAGGTGGTGCGCTGGGAGTGGAAGCGCTTCCGGCGCCATTTCGTTTACCTTGCTGCCAAAGTGCTGAAAAAAGGCCGGCGTCTGATCGTGCAGCTCACCGACTCGCATCGCTATCTACCGCAAATACTCGCGGCACACCTCCGGTTGCAGGTTTAAACGCAGTAGCTCACGCATCTACAGCCCGCTCGATGACCACAGCTATGAGGTCACAATGGTGACGCTCGTCCGAAACAAGCCGTCGGTCCGACTCCTGGCGCTTCATCCCACAATTCGCGGCTCAGATCCTCACCTGCCTACATCAATCAGCACCGCCTCATCGGCGCGCGGCTTCCAAATCAACCCGCTTTCCACCGAACGACCCCCTTCGCGCTTATTTCAGGTCTAGCGCTTGCTTGCTGACTTGCGGTTCAGGGCGACTCATCCGACGCGCACTGTGAAGGATGAAATGGGCCACCAGCGGCCCTATATCCTTGGCTCGCTCTCTTAACGGCGGGACTTCGATGGGGAAAACGCTCAGACGATAGAAAAGATCTCGACGAAACCGACCCTCATCGACTTCCCTCTTGAGGTCCCGATTAGATGCGGCGATGACTCGCACGTCAACCTTTCTCGTACGGGTATCGCCCACTCGCTCCAATTCGTGCTCCTGCAATACCCGAAGCAGCTTGGCTTGCATCGCGAACGGTACTTCGCCGATTTCGTCCAGGAACAAGGTGCCTCCATCCGCCAGTTCAAACCGTCCCGGCTTGTCCTTGAGTGCTCCGGTGAACGCACCCTTCACGTGCCCGAAGAACTCGCTCTCGAAAAGACCCTCGGGGACCGCGCTGCAGTTCAATTTGACCAGCGGGCGCTCGCGTCTCGCGCTTCGCTCGTGGATGGCGCGCGCGACGAGCTCCTTTCCTGTCCCGCTTTCGCCGGTGATGAGAACAGTAGCATCGGTCGGAGCAACCAGACCGACCTGCTCCATGACTTTTTTCAGGCCTGAACTTCCCCCCACGATATCGCCAAAGTTCTGCTCTGCGCGGATCTCGTCGAGGAGATAAGTGTTCTGTGCCTCAAGCCGCGCTTTCTCCTGTTCCATCAAGACCTGATCGGTGATGTCCATGAACATGCTGCGCGTATAGTTGCCAGCGGGCTCCGGCTTGCACCACCACCGGACCCACAGTGGACTGCCGTCGTCCCTGCGCCTCAATTCGAGGACCACTCCCCCGGCGTCGGTTCCGCTGGCGAGCAACGGGAGCGCATCGTGCAGGCGGCGTTGAGCCTCGGGCGTATCGGGGAAAAACGAGGTTCCGAGCAAACCCACTGTCTCATCGGGCTTGAGGCCGAGAATCGCCATGGCGGTGTGATTGGCGCGAAGGATGCGCGTGTCGACAGACTGATGGACGTAAGCGATCGGGGCTTCTTCAAAAAGATCGCGGAATTGTTCCTCGCTCACCGCCAGCCGGTCGTTTGCCTCGCGGAGAGCCGCCTCGATTCGCAATCGTTCGACCTCGGCGCGCACCCGCGCCGCGAAGATCCGCATCACGTCAATGCCGCGCGGACCTTCGGGCATCGGCTTATCGTCAAAAATCGCAATGTGACCGAAAACGCGGCCCTGGGTATCAGTACCGGCACCCCGCAATAGCTCTGCGCACCCCAGTGCTGGACCAAACGATCGTTGGGAAAGCGTGCGCGCAAATCATCAGGGTAGTAAGCGACCTCTCCGTGAAGCACGCTCTCGCATGGCGTTCCTTTCAGCGGGAGTATGCCGTTGCTCCCGAAGTGATCACCTTCCCACAGAGCAAGTATCTTGAAATGCGTGCCGGCATCGGAAAGCCGCGTGACAAAGGCGTATCCCACCTCCAACGCCTGCGCGAGACTACGCGCAAGCGATGAGAAGAAACGGCTGCCGATTTCGGCCTCTACCCCCTCGGCGATGGTTCGCTGGACGCGTTCCAGCCGGGCGACGTCCTGCGCGTAGAGCCGCAGTTCCATCTGATTCATCGCGAGTGCAGCCAAAGCCTCGAGCATTTCTGCCTCGCCCGACGTCATTTCGCGCGGCTTCTGGTCGAGGACCCACACGGTTCCGAGATTGAAGCCTTCATGAGTGCGCAGCGGAGCAGCGGCATAGAAACGGATGCCGAGCTCCGCGACGAACGAGTGGCCGCCTGCGCACTCGTCGTGCGCAGCGTCGTTCAGGTGATAAACCCCTTGCGAGAGCATTGCCGAAGAACCTAACCCGGCGTCGCGTGCGGTCTGACCGAATTCAATGCCGACTTTCGACTTGAACCATACGCGGTCTTCGTCGACCAGGCTCACGCCGACCATCGGCACGTGGAAAAAATTCGCCGCCATTTCTGCGATGCGGTCAAAAGCCGGCTCGGGCGGGGTGTCGAGGATTTGGTACCGTCGGAGCGCATCTACTCGCCCGGCCTCGTTCTTGAGGGGCACGGTGCTCAT
>JAFAHS010000265.1 GCA_019237115.1 Deltaproteobacteria bacterium | reverse complement strand
CCAACCCATTTTCTGGCTGCCAGCCGTAACTCCCTGGAAAACAACGGATAGAGCAGTTTGTGGGTGTTCAGAGAAACTCAGGAACGATACCAGAATGCGGCCATCGTTGCCCTCTGTTGCTCATTTGCTTGGCCTTTTTGGCCGGTTGTACCCTTTTGTTCCCCGTTCCTATACCCGTGCGATTAATCTGATGGCGACATGGCCAAAGTTTGGCAGAGCAAACTTCTCGCATCGGACAACGTGCTTTCGGTCCCGACACAGCCATACTGCCGTTCATTTCATATATAGTTCCTTCGATATCCTACACACGGGTCGAGCCGAGCAGGTTTCCGCCAAGGCTCGGATGGCCGACTGTGCGGTCGCCGACGACATTGACGAGCGCGGTCTTGCCGGTACTCAGAGCACGTTCAAGGGAAGGGCGAAACTCCTCGGGCCGCTCGACGTGCTCACCGTGGCAATCCATAAGCTCGAACATCCGGTCGTAGCGTTGATTTGGAAGTATCTCGAACGAATCGGTCCGACCTTTCAGGAATGGCATTTGGTCGAAGCTTGGGCCCCAGGAACTGTTGTTCCACAAAATCGCTACGATCGGTAGGCGATAGCGACGGGCAGTTTCGAGATCGAAGCCGCTGATACCGAGACCGCCGTCCCCGATTATGAGAATGACCTGTTTTCCAGGCCGCGCCAGTTGAGCACCGATGGCCATGCCGACCCCGTGGCCAACGGGAGCAAGCGGGCCGGCATCGACAATTTGACCGGGAAAGCGAGCGTGGAACCATTGGGACATCCAGCCGCTCATCGTGAAGCTATCGATCACGATCGTGGCGTCCGGGTCGATCACTTCACAAAGCTCCCGCGCAATCCTTGCGGGGTGAATCGGTGTGTCGGCGTGATGCTCTCGCTCCAGTTCGACAATTGCCCGACCAAAGTTGGCCCGCACCTCGGCTAGCTCCCGGTGCCAGTCCGACTCGCCGGATCGTCTCCAGTCCTTAGCGCGCGCTGCGTCGCCAAGCTGTCGGAGAACCAGTTTTGGGTCACCGACCAAGGCAACCTCTGCCGGTACGTGGAGGCCGATCCGCGTCGGTGTGGCGTCAGCCTGGATGTACCTTGCAGATTGACTCCAAGTAGGTGCCTCGCCGAACTTCTCCCCGCTCCAGAACCGAAAACCGATCGCCAATACCGCATCGGCGCGACCGGTGAACGGCTTCTTCCATGGACCTCGGATTGCAAGCGGGTGGTCCTCCGCAACAGCACCTTGCCCGGTCCGACGGGCGTACACCGGTATTTTGGTGAGCTCAACGAATTCGCATAGCTCGGCTGCCGCGCCCGACCAGAAGATTCCGTCGCCTGCTGCGATTAACGGGCGCTTGGCGGCAAGGAGGATTTGGATCGCCTGCTCGATGCTCTGCGGGTCCGCTCCCGAGCGAAGCTCGCCCGGCGCATAGACCTTTGCGCCGCGGCGTTGATTGCTCTCAGGTCCGCTCAGGTAGAGAATGTTCGTTGGGATTTCGACCAAGGCGACGCCCTGCGGCGAGCCCTTCGCTTCGCGGAACGCCTGCCGCAAATCGATTTCGATCGTCGACCAGTCGAGCACCCGCTTGGTGAACTTCGAGAAAGACCGGCACACCTCGCCGCCGTACGCCTCCTGAAACGAGCCCAGCCCATCCTCTGTGATCGGGTGCTGACCGGCAATGCACACCACTGCGCTCCCGGCTAGACTAGCGGCACACAGGCCGGTCACTGCGTTAGTCAGTCCGCAGCCGGCTGTGACACCGCAAATGCCGGGTGTTCCCGTGGTACGCGCCCATCCATCTGCCGCGTAGGCGCATGATTGCTCGTGGCGCATGTGGATGAGCTTGATCCCATTGTTCCGCAACGCAGCAAAGATCGGCCAAGTGTGACCACCGTTGACTGCAAATAGGTATTTTGCGCCTTGGGACTGAAGCACTCGGGCGACTAGGGCGCCGCCATCAATTTCTACCGCGGTAAACGGCACGGATTTTGTGACGCCTTCGCCCGCCAACGCTGCGCCCGCGGTTTTTCCCATGACGACGCCTGACGCCGCGTCGCTTGAATTTCGGGGCTCGGTCATTACGCAACTCCTTGGGTGCTACGCGTTCCTTGATTGGCAAATCTATTTCGCAGAACTCGGTGCAGAACCTTTCCCGTGGCAGTCCGCGGCATTTCGTCTTCAGCAATGAACGAGATCGATCTTGGTCGTTTGTATCCGGCAATCCTGTCTTTGCACCATTCGAGGATATCAGACTCCGTTGCGCCCTCACCTTGATGTAAGACGACCACTGCAATTACCGCCTCTCCCCACTTCTCGTGAGGCACACCGATTGCAGCCACATCTTTGACCTTGGGATACGCTCCAACGACCTGCTCCACTTCGGAGGGATAGATATTCTCTCCGCCGCTGATGATCATGTTGCTCTTGCGGTCGGCAAGGTAATAATAGCCGTCCTGGTCGCGACGGGCCATGTCGCCGACGGTGCAATACGCGCCTCGGAACGCCTCAGCGGTCTTCTCGGGCAACTTCCAATAGCCTCGAAACGCGTAAGGCGTGCGCGAATAGAGTTCACCGACTTCGCCGTCGACGACCTCCTTACCATCCGAATCAAGGAGCTTGATCCTCCCGCTACCAAGGCATTCGCGGCCTATGGAACCGAGCTTGGTCAGCTGCTCTTCTGGACGCAGCAAAGTCACCCGTCCCCCTTCAGTGGAGCCGTAGGCCTCATAAAGCTGAGATCTCCTGAAGTAGTCCATCAGCGCCAGCTTGGTGTCCTGGCGAGCGGGGGCAGAGGAGATAAGGAGCTTCGTGACACTGTCTACATTGAGTTCGCGCTTCACGGACTCGGGCAATCCGAGAATCATGATGTAGTGCGTTGGCACCAGTGAGGTGAAGGTGAAGTTATCGCCGGCGAGTGTCCTCAGCAGATGCTCCGGTTCGAAGCTTTTCCGGTCGTAGACGCAGGAGGCCGCGCCGCAGGCGGCAAATGCATACGCGAAAAAGAGAGAGTTCGCGTGGCACATCGGCA
>JAFAHS010000124.1 GCA_019237115.1 Deltaproteobacteria bacterium | reverse complement strand
TTCGTTGGCCGCGGCTATGGCGGGCGCGTATTGGCCAAGAAACATCGCGGCATAGGCGGCGAAGTGATAATCGTGGACGCGGTAGCCCGAATAGAAATTCATTGGCCCGACGCGGTCGTAGAACTTGCGGTCCGCGACGATCGCCTTCTGGTTCCAATGCAGCGCGTCGCGGTAGTGGCCGCACTGGATGTCGATGTGCGTAGGCATGTGCGCCAGATGGCCCATGTCCGGACACAGCTCGCGCAGCCGGTCGCCGGTGACGAGGGCAGCCTCCGGACGCGGCGACATTTCCATCAGGTGGACGTGGAGGTGCAGCAGACCGGGATGGTCCATCGCCCCGGGCAGGTCGCGAAAGGCGGTCTCTAGAACCTCGCGCGCTTCGAGTGAGCCGGCGCCGGGCGCGGGCTCACCGGTCCGCAGGTCCCACATACGCCATGGCGTGCGGTTCAGGATCGCTTCCGCAAATATGCAACGCAGATCCAGGTCGTCGGGATGCGCCCTGTGCGTATTGCGCATGGCGTCCGCGAACGCGTCGTTCCATGGGCGCTGATCGTCGATCGGTTCGGATTGCGGATAGCGGGCGGGCAGCGCCTCAATCAGCGCGCGTTCGGGCGCGGTGACACCCCCGGCCAGCGCAGTCGCGGTGCGGGCGGCGGCGTGCGCGCGGCCGAGCATCACCGCCTTTCCGGCGGGTTCCATCAGTTCCCAGGGCATATTGTAGTTGGGCCCGGCCGCGTAGGAGACGCCCCAGTGCGCCATCGCACAGCGCGGGTCGGCTTCCAGTGCCTTCTCGAAGCAGGCGATGGCCTCCTCGTGATTGTAGCCGAAGCACCAGTTGAGGCCGCGATCGAACCAGCGCTGGGCCTCTGCGGAAGTGGTGGTCACCTTTCGGGAATAGGGACCGAGATCGTAGGGATAGTCCATATCGCTTGCTCCGCTTTCTCACACATTCGCTTTAGTCTGCGTAGCGCTTCTGGCCAGTGCTGCCAATACCAACGCTACCGATTCTCCAACTAGCGCCAAGGAAGTTTCGACCGACCGACCTGATTTCGGCAGCCCACCGGCTGCGGTCCGGACCGGAAGCGCGCAACTTGAGCACGGTGTCACCTGGAGAGCGGAGCACCGCACCGACACCTTTTCGAGGGACCGCAGGGACCCGTGCAGGTGGGGGTCGCTCGCTGCACCGTAATTCGGTTACCTCGCAAGCGAGCCAGGGTGCTCCGGACGGCGGCGAAGGCCACCACGTTAGTGTTCCTTGATTTCTTCAGTTCAACTGCAGGCGTGACGTCTTCCGGCATCGTCGTGGGCGTCTTTGGTCTTGATGTCCGGCGGCCCCCAAACGTCGATTTCCCAGATCGATTGCACGGCGAAAGCATTGCTCCAGAAGGTATTCGCAATGAGGTTGGCCTTTTGTGTAGGTATCCGCTGATAGGTGACCGAGGACGTAAATTGCTGTTGCTGGGGATAGAGTTCGCCGATCGCTATTCCAAGTTGTGCCCGGGCCTCGAGCACGCGCGCGCCGGCGCTTCGCAGAGTCAGGTTCTGGCCCTACGCGATCTCTATCAATCGCGAGAGTACCGGATCGTTAAATACGTTCCACCAATCACGGTACTCGCTGCGGCGGGTGTCCACCGCCGCATTCCCGGCCTCGTGCCATTGAGGTGCGACCTGAGTTGCGGGCTGATGGTAGTCCGGTCCCAGCATACACCCGCCGATGATCAACCCGAGCGATGTGGCAATTAATCTGAGTTTCAGACCCGCAAACCGTGATTTCATAGCCCGTCTACCTACTGCATGGGCCAGCCGTTATGAGATTTGGTGTATCGATCTCCGTTTCGGCATTAGTACGTGGCCTCGCGGCAAGCCAAGCTATGCATTGGAATGTTTGTTACGACGGATTATCTTAAGGACACCTTCCCCCTCGAGTTTCGCGCTGTCGGAGAATCCTCCAAAGGGGTACTCCGCAATGCGGCGGCTGGGGCTCCGATCAACAGGTAATGCCAGCCGGCTTTCAAGTAATGGACGCCTCATAGATGCTGCGAATGGAAGCGTCGAGCGTGGTGTCGAACTCGGCATCGGTTTGGTTCTTCGATAGCCCTTCGAGCAGCGCCCGTGAGAAGCTGGCCACGACACCATGGTTCTTCCGCAAGCGATCGTCGGCTTCTTCCCGCGTGTATCCACCCGACAGCGCCACGACCCTTACGACTCGGGAATCATGGACACAGTCCACATACAGGTCCACCTGTTCCGGCAAGGTGAGCTTGAGCATAACCTGCTGGCCGGTCTCTAGTAGGTTGAGCTTCTCGAGGATGGCTGCCTTGAGCAACGTCTCAGCCGCGGATTTGTCCGGACAGTGGATATCGACCTCCGGTTCGACGATCGGAATCAAGCCCGCGGCGATAATCTGCTTGGCAAATTCGAATTGCTGGCTCACGATTTTCTTGATGCCGGCCGGGTTGGCTTGCTTGATCAGCGAGCGCATCTTAGTTCCGAAGATGCGCTTGGACCTGGCCTTCTCCAGGAGTGGGGCTAGCTCGGGCATGGGCTTCATCAACTGGACGCCGTCGTTCTCCACCTGGAGGCCCTTGTCCACTTTCAGGAATGGAACGACGCGTTTCACATTCCAGAGGTAATCTGCGGTTGGCTCTCCGTGAATCTCCCTGTCCATGGTGTCTTCGAAGAGGATTGCGCCAATAATCCGTTCGCCGGTGAAGCTGGGGCTTGTTATCACGCGCGTCCGCATCTGATGCACGAGATCAAACATCTCATCGTCGTCGGCCCAGGAGTGGTCCTTGATGCCGTACAGGGCCAGCGCGTGAGGGGTGCTGCCGCCGCTTTGATCGAGCGCCGCGATGAACCCAGGATGGGTCTTCATTTTCCGTAGTTGTTCTTCGTTCGAGACGCGAGTTGTCATAACGCCTCTCCACTTTTGAAAGCTGCCAACATGGAGTTTATGTTACCTGCTGAAAATCTCCCGACTCGTGTGCGTTCGAGGGCAAGGGTGACACCGTGCAGTTTCTCCTCCTGATTGCTCTGAGTGCAATCGCGCTCGGCGCACAGCGTCTTCCTGCCTGGCTCGATGCGGATGGAACGATGGATTATGACGAACTTCATGCTGAGCGCCAATCCGTACGGGCCACCAGAGGGCATAAGCTGGCTTTATGATGGCCGGTCTGTACAAAGGCTGACGAGGAAGCGCACGATGACACGCAGGACTGTGACGGTGAAAGCCGCGGATGAAACAACCACAACGGTCAAGGTGCAGACCCGGGAAATTCTCAAACGGTTGAAGGCCGACGACCAGCTGGTACTCGATTGAATACGGTTGCGGGGCCAACCCCCACCGGGGTCGACTCCGACGCGGCGGCTGCGCCGATGCCCGTAACTGAATCTCAGCGCGAGTGTCAGGATTATTGAGATCAGAACGGGCGCACATGTGGTCATGACTCGTTTCTTCGTTCTAAATGACGTTCAGGCCAACTGGGCTTCCATGATCGATACCCTGCTTTCAGTGAAGACGGGACAGTTCATCGGGCCTATGTATTTCCAGGACAGTGAGTGGTTCTGAGGCCGATCGTGACCGGCTCGAGGTGGCGCTCGACATGGCGAGCGACGAGCACAGGGAATATCTGACGCTGATGGCCGGGGTCGAGGCACGCCGCAGGGACGAGATGATCGAAGTCGAGGCGACGCTGGTCGAAAAAGGCGAGCCGCCCCGCGAGGAGCTGGTGCTCGATGAATAAACGAGAGAAGCGCGTACTGCTCGCCTTCGGTCTGGTATGTGCGAGCGCGGTGCTGATCACGCTGTTGTTGAGCAGTTTCCCGTTTCCGGAGCCAGTATCCAGGCGACTTGCACAGATGAGAAACCATCCGGGCATCGTCGTTTGGATTCTGATGGCGATCATGCTCTCACCGCTGGTCGGAGTTGTGATTTACGCGAAAATCCGGAACGGCCTACGCCGCCCTAAACCCACCTAGCGCTCGAATTTGAAACCAGGTAGTGGGATGAGGGGATAGCCTAGTGGGTGCTCTTGAAATTTTCGAGCAGTGCCAGGGGCGCGGGCTCGGCGCGTGGCCGGCCGCACAGGAGTGGCCGACCTGGCGGTGGGACAGAAGCGGCGGCCTCAGGAAAGGGTCCTCGAGACTTTGTCCGAATCTGTCCCGCAGAGGGTCCTAGAGGCCGATTGAAGGGCTTACTGGCTCACACGGCGACGACTGGAGCGCACGCGTGAGCGCGTCGCTCGCTGGAGTACCACTGCAAAGTCGAGAACAGCCACGCGGATCTGCGGGAAATAACTGGGATTTCGCAAGACACCGGCGTCATGATGTGCGCGCCGCCTCGAAACGTCTGATGGTCGGCTCGAGGTCCTGGCTGGTATTGACAACCAGGTGCCGGTGCGCGGGTAGTTCGCTTATCGGAATGTAATCGCGTTTGTGGCTCATGTAGATCTCGCGCGTAGCATCGGACACCGCGGCACGATCGCGTGCGCGGTCGCGCAGGCGCCGAAGAGTTTCATTTTCGTCGGCGCGACATTCGACAAACAGCACGGGTACATGCATTTGATCCGCCAGCGCGACTGCCGCCGACCGATCGGTAGGGCTCTTGAAAGTGGCATCGAGGACGGCGCCGCGTCCGGCGACGAGGCACCGGCGCGCTTGCTCAATGAGGGTTCCATATGTGCGACGGTCGAAGTCGGGAGAGTAAATTCCGGCGCGATAGTCGCTAGGGCGGTGTAGCGTATCGGGGATTCCGGCCAGTTGCTTGCGGACGCGATCCGAGTTGAAAACCTCGAATCCAGTGCGCAGGCGGAGCTTCTCAGCGACGGTCGATTTTCCAGAAGCGACCAGACCGCACACAATTACCAGTGCAGGTCTGCCGCAGGCCGCGTAGCGGGCGGCGAGGGTGAATTTCGCGCGGCCGCGCTCGCGGGCCCGCTCCTGTTCCTCGGGGGGCACCTCCGGCTCGAGACTCTTCAGATAGTCCACCTTACCGCGGATGCAAGCGCGGTGGCACTTATAGAAGGTGATCAGAGTCGCGAGGGCGCGATCGTCGGTTTCCTTCGAATACGCGCGGATCAACTCGTCCGCGAGATGCGGAGCGCCGAAAGCATCAAGGTCCATCGCCAGAAATGCCAGATCTGATGCCACATCGCCGTAGCGCAGCTTTTCGTCGAACTCGACGCAATCGAAAATATCGATCTCCTCGGTCATGCATACATGCTCGCAGCGCAGGTCGCCGTGTCCTTCGCGCACCCGGCCCCGCCGCACGCGATCGTTAAGCAGCTCGCGGTGCGCCGAGATGAACGTGGCCAGGTAGTCCTGGATGGGATCGAAGCCGCGATCGTCGACGGTTGCTTCGATGGCCTGCCTGCTTTCATCCAGGTTCCCCAATATCATACGGCGGATCGCTGCGGCGGAGCCGTATTTGGAGCCCTTCGCGCGGGAAGCAGCGCGATGAAACGCAGCGAGGCGCCGAGCGATTTTGTCGATCGCTTGCGGGCTCACCTCGCCAATTCGCAGAAGATGATCGAGCATACGATCGTCGGGAAGCCGGAGCATTCGGACCGCATATTCCCGCACGTTTGGGTTGTGCACCTCACCCTCATCGCCAAGTGCCAGGCTGTGGCCGCGATCAACTATCGGCACGACCCCCAAATAGGTGCCCGGAGCCAGCCGGCGATTCAGCCGAACCTCCTCACCGCAAAGCAAATGGCGCGACTCAAGCGTAGTTGCGTCGGCAAAGGCGTAGTGGACCGGTTTCTTGACCTTGTAGACGTCGCCACCTGCGAGGAAGACCCAGGACATGTGGGTCTGTTTGAAATCGATTTGGGCTGGACGGTGCGGGTAGAACTCCGGCCGCCGCATCGCGTCGACTAGTCGCGACTCAGCGTCGTTGGTCCTATGGTCCTCCACCAGGCTAGTCCTCGTCGAGAAATGCGCGCAGGATGTCGCTGTTGGTAATCACGCCCACCAGCTTGCCGTTTTCCAGCACTGGCAACGCGTCGACCTTCTGCTCGGAAAGAGCCCGCGCGGCATCGTGCAAGGGAGTCGTTGGAGCCACCGTCGGCGGATTTTCGGACATCGCGACCCTGACCTCGGTAGTATCGACCCGCCCCATCTGACCGCGGATGTCGCGATCGGCAATGAGCCCAACCAACCTCCCATTTTCGACGACCGGCGCCGAGCGGAAATTACCTTGCTGCATGCGCAGGATCGCTGACGATACCTTCTCCCCAGGAGCGACCGTGACCGGGCTCGTGCTCATCCATCGAGCGACCAGACTCTTGTCGGCCGCTCCGCGCCGTACGCACAGAACCGGGCAGGGGGCGTTGCGAAGGACCATCTCGGCGATGCTGCCGAGCAAGACGCGGTAAAAGCCGCGGCGTCCATGGGTAGCCATCACGATCAGGTCGGCTGCCTCACGTCGGGCGGTGCTCAGGATGGAACCGGCGGGTTCGCCCATATGAATAAGAATCTGGTGCGGGAAGCCGCGGAGCCTTTCAGCAGCGATCTCGTTGAGTTTCTCGCGGGCAGCTTCCTCTTGACCCTTGTAGATATCGACGTATATGGGCATGCCGGTCGCGGGGACAATCATCGGCACCACGTGCAAGAGCAACAACATCCCATCGTTGTCGCGTGCGATTTGTGCCGCCACCTCCAGGGCCGCCAGCGAATTGTCATCAAAGTCTATCGGGCTCAAAATCCTTCTGAATGGATAGGACATTTGCAGACCTCCTGAGATCTCCGACAAATTGCTCCACTAGTCCTTATAGCGATTGCCGTGCCATCAGAAAGTTTAGGGGTTCGTGAACATCGGACCTCGCAAATTCGCTCGGTGTATCCGATCGAGCCAGTTCCAAGCGTGCGCGCATGACTAATTCGCTCACTGATTTGCTGCGCTACCTTTGAAAGGGCCGATTAGAGTCGAGAACTCACCCACTAAGCTCTGTCCGGAGCAGCTGAATTCCCGACTTGGGATGGGGTTGTTTGCGCGAGGTTCTTTTGCTGACCACGACTATCCTGCTTCGACTGGTAAAATGAAACAGTTTCGCAGGCCCGCTCTAGCTACTCGGTCCCGTTGAAGGCTGCCTCTTCAAGCTTCCGCGCGTGCGCGTGACGGTCTGTATCGATTGCTGGAATGCTTCCCGCTTGGCGATGCGTCGTTTGATTTCGGGTTCGTCGCCATTTGACTCGGCATGGAACCGCTCGCCCACAATGGCAGGTCGCGCGGCCATGCGTTTTCACATCGGCGCGACCGTCGATGAAAGCGCGCTCAGACGTCTCGTGGCAGCTTTCCGAACCGCTGCGAGAGCATACGCAGGTCGGGGTTTTGACCATCCCTCACTAGCCGCTGAACTCTGCCCTCAGTCGCGGAGGTTCGAAACTCTAGGTTAGCGCATACTTCGCGATTTTCGCGTAGAGCTTCTTGCGCGAGATTTTTAGCAGCTTAGCCGCTTGGACCTTGTTGCCTTCGGTGGATTCGAGTGCGCGTTGAATTATCTCGCGCTCGCTGTCGGCGAAACTGCCGATTGAACCTTCGAAACTCCTCGACCTCTGTTCCCCAGCATGACTGCCGCTGAGGACGGCCGGAAGGTCCTGCAAACAAATCAGGTGCGAGTGGCCGAACGTGAACGCGCTCTCGATTGCATTCGCCAGTTCGCGCACGTTACCCGGCCACTCGTATCGGCGCATCGCTTCAAGGGCGTTTTCTTCGATGCCGGTCACGGGAATCGGCCGCGTATGCCGGGCGTTGAACAGGTCTATGAAATGTTCGACCAGTAGCGGAATGTCCTCAAGGCGGTCCCTCAGCGGCGCTATATTGATAACGCCTGCCTGTAGCCGATAGTAAAGATCCTTTCGCAGCTGTCCGCTTCGCACCGCTTCGATCGGATCGCGATTGGTCGAGGCCACCACGCGCGTCTCGACGAGTATTTCTCTGGTCGAACCAACCGGGCGCACGGAATGCTCCTGTATGGCGCGCAACAGCTTGCTCTGGGTATCGGGACTCATTTCGGTGACTTCATCGAGGAACAGGGTTCCACCCTCTGCGGCACGAATGAGGCCGATATACTCCGTATTCGCCCCACTGAATGCGCCGCGCTTGTATCCAAACAGCTCGCTCTCAATCAGGTCCCTAGGGAGCGCCGCACAATTGAGCGCGATGAATGGCGCGTTCGGGTTCGACCCGCCTTCGTGAATGGCTCGAGCGACCAGTTCCTTCCCAGTCCCACTTTCACCCACAATGAGAATGGTGCCGCGCGTATTCGCCGCCGCATCAACGCGTTCGTAGAGTTGCCGCATCGCGGCGCTGGATCCCACCAGGCCACGGAAGTGATTGCGCCGATCGTATGGAAGCCCGCTTGCTTCTCGCTCCAGCGCCTTAATGCGCTCGCCGGAAACCGCGCTCCTGGATCGAAAATAAGTATCTGCCAGAACAATCATCCGAATGTGGCTCAGCTTGTCGAACGATCGGTAAACCCGTGGCGTCGACCGAAGAGAAGCTGGGAACGCATCTGCAGCACTTTCCTCAAAGAGATGCATGGACACGATCAGTTCGGAAAAAGGGACGCTCCGCTCGACGAGCAATTCGCCAATTCGCCGCAAATCGGCAGCGAACCGGTCAATATCCTTGTCGATCAGGTCCTTTAGAGTCGTGTCAAGTTCGCTTCCGAAAATTTCCATGAACTCCGTGCGATTGAGCGCGCGGCTGTCTGCAAAATGCAACAGATAGAGGTTGTACCAGCGCTCTAGTACTTCGACCTGGCGCTTCTGAATTGAGCGAAGGGTGTCTTGGAGCTCGTCGAGTTCGGTATCCCAAATCAGGTGAAAATGGCGGGGGCTGCCACTCCGTGGCCAAGCCTTGGATGCCTCACTCACACCTTTGGCTTCCATTCTAAGTCACATCACACAGCGGGTTGGCCACTGTTTCCATGGGAAATCAATCCGGCCGTCTCAGCGGAAAATGCTCTAGCACAGATCTGTCCGTGCTCGAAATCCCTTGATTTTTCAAACACTTCAAGAGGATGGCCCTCTTGGCACGTTGTATCCCGGCCAACAAGCGAGATGGACGCTTTGCCTTTGTCGTTCGACGTCAATCAGAAGGCTAACGCCGAGTGCCACTGCGAAATTCAGGATCATCGACTCCAAGATGGTTGGTCTTCGGGGCCTGGTCACCCACTATGAAGGAGTCGAAAGGACAGATTGGCGGGCGCGATCAGACCGAGATTCGACGCTGTTCTTTCAGCTTATGTGTTCCGCCACTGCCGCACCAATTCGATGCACTACCGACCCGGCGAGGAAGTTTAAGTGGAGAGACGGGTTCCGCCGCGCAGGCTCTCCAGCTCGCTCTGTTCCACCAAGATTTATTCAGACGACCTTCACAATGTAGGCACCGTGGATCTCACGAGCGCATCAGTCTTGGTCCGATGAAGCTCAGCCAGATGGCAGTACCTACAATCCAGATGGCCGCGGCCCACCCAAGAGTTAGGTAGGTCTCACTCGCATCGACTGCGACTCTAATCAACCCCGTACCCGGCGTACCCGTCAGGATGTATCTCCGCATACGATTACACGGCGTCTCGGGTACGAGCTTGGAACGGTTCACCAGGAATTCACGAAAATCCAAGGCGCAAGACTATGAGCGCGCCGACCCCAGCTTTTGGTAGAGGTCGATTGGTGATTGGCAAGCTTTGCGCTAGATCAGTGAGCATGCCGGCCGTCATCCGCATCTACTTCGACTACGAGTCGCCCAACGCGTATCTGGCGTGGACTCAACTGCCGAAGCTCGCCGAGAAGCACGGGTGCGCGATAGAAGCGTTTCCGGTTCTCTATGCGGGTCTGCTCGATGCACATGGTCAACTCGGTCCGGGCGAAGTGCCAGCAAAAGGGCGCTGGATGACGAGCAACTTCCTGCGCAAGGCGATGCTGCTTGGGCTCCCGCTGAATCCGCCGCCGTTCTTTCCATTCAATCCTTTGCTAGCCTTGCGCGTGTCGCTGCTCCCTCTCGAAGAGGAGCAGCGGCACGGGTTGATCGATGCGCTGTTCAAGGCGGTGTGGGTGCGCGCTCTCCACGTGAGCGAGCCCTCCGTCGTCAAGCGCGTCGCCGACGAGATCGGTCTGCCCGGGAGCGAGTTGATCGAACGAGCACAGGGCCCTGAGATCAAAGCGCTGCTGCGCCAGCAGACCGATGCTGCGATTTCGCGTGGCGTGTTCGGCGTGCCCTCCATGGAAGCGGAAGGTGAACTCTTTTGGGGGTACGACGATTTTCCCTACCTGGACCTGTTTCTGGCGGGAAATGATCCGCTGAATCCACTCGAGCGGCAGAGGTGGAGACTCGGATCGCGGCCATCGTCGGTTCGCCGACAGTTTCGTGGCAAGACCGATTCGTCGACAAACGTTCGAGAACGCTAGCGCGCAAAACTCTAGGTTCGTTCGGCCGGAACGGCCTCACGCGTCACGAATTGCAGGGAGGGTTGGTGCAGGCTTTGCCGGAACTCGCCGTTGGCCAGTCGAATTGCGGGAAGGTCACTTTCGCACCTGGCGCGCTAGACGGTTGCACCGGAACCTCGTCGACCACGACAGGTGCCGAGGTCGAACGACGACCCAGCACCTGCGGCGCCGACTGCTCTTGAGAGGGAACTCTGTCCACGAGATTGTGCTGCGCGCGGGTCGCAGTCACCGCGCGAAACGTTCCTCCCGACTAGTCGCGGACCCGGCGCCGCGTGGAGTTCGAGAATAACCAGGCCGCCAGGTGCACGAGGCACCATCCAGCGACAAATGAAATCACTGCCGCCACGTTGACATGGCGCCAGTTGATGTGGGGGTCGTGATAATGAAAGGCGTTCCACCCAAATACGAGATACCACGCCATAGCGCACAGCAATCCAATCACAAGACTGATTCGCCTGATTCGTTCTCTGCGCATGACTCTAGGCCACGGCACCTATGCATTCATCAGTGTTGGGTCGCGCCAATGATGCAATTCTGACCATTCTTCAATTCGCTTACGAAAGCGTCCGATCGTTGGCGAAGTGCTACGCTCGCCCGCCAAGCCTGACAGCGGTTCATTCCGGGACCGATTCTTTCAACTCCAGGAAATCGGCGTCGCTCAACTCAAGACTCGCGGCGCGCACGTTTTCCTCGAGGTGTGCGGTCCTCGACGTTCCCGGAATCGGTAGCATCGCGGGTGAG
Source organism: Deltaproteobacteria bacterium (assembly GCA_019237115.1). Lineage (GTDB taxonomy): Bacteria > Desulfobacterota > Binatia > Binatales > Binataceae > JAFAHS01. Next base: position 17,693 of record JAFAHS010000124.1, on the reverse strand, counting down.
TGTTTCAGCAGCCACGCGAGCGCAATCTGACTGGCCGTCGCACCATAGCGGCGCGCGACTTTCCGCAGCATACGATTGTGCTGCGACAACCTCCCATAGCCGAGCGGATAGAACGGAATGAACCCGAGGCCATGGCGCTCGCAATACTTAAGGACGGGCTCCGAAGATCGATAGGCGACGTTGTAGTGATTTTGGACGCTGACGATTGGCACGATCGCGCGCGCGCGCTCGATCTGTTCAACCGAAAAGTTGGAGACGCCAACGTGGCGGACTTTGCCGGACGTACGCAATTGAGCCAGCGCGCCTATCGAATCTTCGATGGGGACCCGCGGATCGGGAGTGTGGAACTGGTACAGATCGATGCGCTCGAGTTTGAGCCGGCGCAGACTCGCTTCGCAGGCGTCGGTCAGATGTTGTGGCCTGCCGTCCGGAACCCATTGGCCGGATGGTCGTGTGTAACCTCCCTTGGTCGCGATCAGCAGATTCGGCGGATAGGGATGAAGCGCTTCCGCGATAATCCGCTCGGATACTTCGGGACCATAAGCGTCGGCGGTATCCAACAAATTGATCCCGAGTTCGACCACCCGCCGCAGCAGCGCGACCGCGCCCTTGCGATCGCGCGGATCCCCTAGCACTCCCGAGCCGGTCACGTGCATCGCCCCGAACCCGAGTCGATGCGCCGGAAGGTCCCCGCCGATCAGAAATTGCTCGTTGGGATGAGTCACCGCCTGTCCCCGACAGCTCGTTTAATGGATACGCGCAAGTGAACCGTGCGTATCGGTGAAGATTCTACCTGCCTACCGGGCGCAAGGACGCACGCATCGCACGGTCGAACGCCCATTGGCGAATATGGTTGATCTGTTCTTTCATCGTTCGCGCGAGTGGAACCACACCCATAGCGACGCTGACCAGGTCTTCGCGGGTGAGCTCGCGTTCCTTAAGTCGCGCCTTGGTCAGGGCTGAGATTACACACTGCTCGATCTCCGCTCCGGTCCAGTCCTTGGTGAACTCAACCAGCTCGGAGAGGTCGAATTTGGCGGGATCCACTCCGCGGCGGCGCAGATGGATCCTGAAAATGTCGACCCTTTCGTTGCCCAGCGGCAGATCGACGAAGAACACCTCGTCGAAGCGTCCCTTGCGGATCATCTCTGCCGGCAGCAGATCGATTCGGTTCGCGGTCGCGGCGACGAACAGCCCGCGCGCCTTCTCCTGCATCCAGGTCAGAAAGAAGGCGAAAATTCGGCCTTGCTCTCCGCTTGCGTCGGCCGAGGTGATTCCCATTTCTATCTCGTCGAACCACACCACCGCGGGAGCCATCTCCTCGAGCATCTTGCACGTTTGCACGAAGGTAGCGGCCGGTTGTCCATGCCGACCCGAAAAGATTTCGATCATGTCGATGCGGTAAAGCGGAAGACCGAAATGGGCCGCAACCGCTTTGACCGAAAGGCTTTTGCCGCAGCCCGGAATCCCCATCATCAGTACGCCTTTCGGAACGATGTCCTCGCTCAGCGTGTCGCGCAGTTCGAACAGCCGCTTGCGTTCCATCAGCCAGCTCTTGAGATTCTCCAGTCCACCGACCTGTCCGATATCGGTTTCGGTAGCTACGAAATCGACCACTCCGCTGCGGCCAATCAGCAGCCGCTTCTCTTCGAGTAACGCAGGTATCGATTCAGTTCCGAGCCGTTTGTGCGCGGCCATCGCGCGGCGCATCGCGTGGCGCGCTTCGTCGAGCGTCAGTCCCTGCAGCGCCCGGGCGAGCTGATATACGGTGGCTTGGCTCGAATCGACGCTGGTACCGGTCGCTGCGATTTGCTTAGCCTCGTCGTGGACAAAATCGATCAGCTCCCTCAAGTCGGGCGGCCGAAGCTCGACAAACGCAACGTCGCGCTCGATTTCTTCGGGGACAAACCGGACCGGCGAGCTGATCACCACGAATTTCCGCCGGTCAAGACAGGTTTGGTAAAGGTCGCGCAGTCGCCTCCTCACTTCGGCCGATGCGCGCAGGGGCTCGTGGAAGTCCTTCAGATGAAAAATCGCGGGGCCCTTGTGCGCATCGATAAAGTCCAGCGCTTCCCGTGCATTCGACGCCTCCGGCTCGACCTTGCCGCCGTCGCGCCGCATACCCTCGGTCAGGCTCCAGCTCCAGAGCGGAGCCGCCCCATTGTCGAAGAGGTTGTGCCCGGCCTCTCGTAGGATCCTTCCGACCCGCTGCTCTTCCGATGATCGCACAAACGTGAGCGGCCGCCCGGAATCGAAGATGTCCCGGAACATCTTGGCGGCCCGGCCTTGCGTGGCCGGCGCCGTGTCAGGATGGTTCATCGCAACGTTGCCCATATCGCTGCAAATAGTCCGTCCGCGCCCACGGTCGGATTAAGTACGAACCTAGATGATGCCACACCGCGAAGGGTAAAGCGCGGGGGGTGCCATGACAAAGATCGGACTCACCGGGCAGTGCCGGTCAAGAGCCCTCTTCTCATAGCAATCGCTCGTGAAGCTGACCGCGGCGCGATCCCGTCCACGATACGCAAGCGTGCGATGTTAAGCTGTCTGCGTTATGCGCGTCCGGCGGTCCCGACTAGTGGCCAGGATTGAGCTTGTAGCGAATTGGCATGTGCTTGATTCCACCGACGAAGCTCGATCGTAATCGCTCCACTGCTCCCGCTAACTCGACACGCTCCAGTCGCCTTCCGAGTTCGCGAAAGACCACTTCCAGCTCGAGCCGGGCCAGGTTCGAGCCGAGGCAAAAGTGCTCGCCGATTCCAAATGCCAGATGCGGATTCGGATTGCGCACGATATCAAATTTGAACGGCTCCTCGAACACGTCCTCGTCGCGATTGGCCGAGGGATAGAACAGACACACCGCTTCTCCCGCGCGAATTTTTTGCCCGCGAATCATGGTGTCCTGGCTCGCTGTGCGCGAGAACTGAATGACCGGGGAGGTCCATCGCACGATCTCCTCGACCGCCGACTTGATGATTCCCGGCTCCCGTTTGAGGCGGCGGAACTGATCGGGATGTTCAATCAGTGCCAGCAGGCCGCCGGTGGTCGCGTTGCGGGTCGTCTCGTTGCCCGCCACTACCAGCACCAGCAGGTAGGACAGCAGCTCCAGCATCGGCAGCGGCGCCCCGTTGATCTTCGCATTTGCCACAATACTGGTGACATCGTTGCCCGGATGCTTCTGGCGCTCGGCGACCAGGTTGCTGAAGTATTCAAAGACTTCCATCCGCGCCTGCGCAAACGTATCCGTCGGGTTCTCGCCACGCTGAAACTCAGGATCGCCGCCGCCGATGATCTCGTTGGTCCACCTGAACAGGCGCGGCCAATCGGCACGAGGCACTCCCAGCATCTCTGCGATCACCGCGACCGGGACCTTCGATGAAATCTCGGTGACGAAGTCGCACTCCGCGCGGTCCATTACATCATCGAGGACCTGCGTGGTTATGTTCGATACTTCGGGCTCTAGCGCGCGCACCGATCGCGGCGTGAAGTAGCGACTCAGGATGGCCCGGTACTCGCCGTGCTCCGGCGGATCCATGTTGAGCAAATGCTTGAGCGGCAGGGCCTCGGGGGGAAGAGCCTCCTCGCCTTCCTCCAGCAGAAACACCGCCAGCCTCGGTCCGTTCAACCACAGGCGCGGCTGCTTGCTTATCTCCATGATGTCGGCGGCTTTGGTGACTGCCCAGAATGGATCGGTGCGCGGATGCTCGATGTGGGCCACCGGCTGATGCCTGCGCAAGTAAGTCCATTCCGCGTGGGGGTACCCGTTTTTCTGGTAGTAGTCTCCGCTGATGATGTTGGTCAGGTCGGGCGGCGTACCAGACACTTTTGCGGCTTGGTTGTCTGCCTGTGCTTGCATGGTCCTCTCCACTGGCTCGCACCAGTCTCAAACTCTATTCTCGCGCAGCGAAATCGCCTGTTACGGGCAGAGCCGAATTGCCAATTTCACTTTTTCCGTCAGCGCGGTTCGGCAGATTTCGATCACCACCTGCTCCTAGCGGTGCGCACTTCAAAACTGCAGTCGCGGCCGCCGTAAATAGCTCATTTCCTTCGCAGAGCTTGGGTCCACCACGATTTTCATCATCCGGTATCCCGAAGCGTCGAAGCGCTGCTTGATTGCAGATGCTCACCCGCCGGCTGTTCCCAGTCAATTGGTGCGACGAGCTGCAGCCGGCCGTTGCAGCGGCGGGTGGGTGCTCGTACCTCTTTAATCGCTATCTCTTGAACGGTATGAGCAAGTGAGATGCCAGTGCAGAAATTATCGGTTCCGGCACGGTTCACGCTCCCCCTCTTTGCGATGGTCAGCTCTTCGCGCCAACCTACCAACCGGCCGATGTTGCTTTTGGAGTCATTCTTGAGAGTGAGGGCAGGAATTCCGCGGCGCAGCCCGCACTCGGAGGAGGCGAGAATACCGACGATGCATTCTGATCACGGTTGAGTGCAGCACCTGAGGAATTTGGGTGGGGTGAAGGGCCTTTCAAAAGCGAGTCGAAAATGGGTCGAGCCGCCATAGGGCGGCCCTTGAAGAGAACCGGACATGGATCCCAAAGAGCTCAATCAAGCAATGATCGCGTTCGCGATCGCGGAAGAGATTTCCAAAATAAAAGCTGATCAACGGGCAGCCCACCAGGGAAAGCGCTCCGCCGTTCTCGCCAAGAACGAACACGTAAGAATTGTTTTGGCCGTCCTTTCGAGAGGTGAAACACTGCACGAGCACGCGACCGAAGGACAAATCACTGTTAATGTCGTAGAGGGAGCAATCCGTTTCAACGCGCTCAACGAAAGAGTCAGGCTCACGGCGGGTGGGTTGTTGACTCTTCAGCCCGGCATTCGACACTCGGTTGAAGCGCTGGAGGATAGCGCCTTTGTGATTACCGTGTGCGCCCCGGAGAAGGCGCCCGGCTCCTGACGTTGAGTCGCGGATACCCTTCACCGCCCGGAAGTGCTCGCACGCGTCGCCCGAACGAAACGCGGATAAGTAGAACGAAAATCCGCTCGCCCGGGTGCAGCTGCCGATGAATGCAGAAACCATCAGGGAATACCTCGAGCATGATCATCGTCGCCTCGACTATTTGCTCAGCCGCGCCGCTAGCGACCCAAGCGAGATCGAGCAGGGAGCGTTCGCAGAGTTCCGCCGTGGTCTGCTCAAGCACATCAGCATGGAGGAAAAGATCCTGCTGCCCGCGGTCCAGGCGCTGCGCCACGGCGAGCCGCTTCCGGTCGCTGCGCAACTTCGTTTGCAGCACGGGGCGATCGCGGCTCTTTTGGTGCCGTCCCCACGCTCGGCCGTCGTGAATGCCCTGAAGGCGGTGCTTGCAAAACACAACGCGATCGAGGAAGCGCCCGATGGCGTCTATGCAGAATGCGATCGCATCGTCGGGCCCGAGCTAGTCGTTGTGCTAAGCCGATTGCAGGGTGCAGCCGAAGTGCCAGTCGCCAGTCACGTCGACAGCGAAAGAGTGGAGGCCTCTGCCCGCCGGGCCCTGGCCCGCGCGGGCTTCGATTCAAATCTGATTTCTGATTGACAATCCCTTCAGTCGTACGAAGATTTCTTCCAGATGCCGCGCTCGATCATCCGCGCGATTTGCTTGTCGATAACTTCGCGTCGATACTCTTCGTGCTTCATTGGAGCGCGATCCAAGTAGAGGTTCTTGGGATAGATCGGCTGGCTGTACAAAAGCTGATAGAGCTCCGCACGCACGTCCTTTAACCAGTTGTCCCACTGCGCTCCGGTGCGATGGTGTCGCAAAGCCTCGATATCGATAACTCCACCCAGGTAGCTGGAGCCGCCACCGTACTCGTGCCGCGCAACGATTTGCCCGCGATAGTCGAAAATGAACGATCGGCCACCGAACGTATCGATCGGCGTAGTATCGTCCGCGCCCAGGTAGTAGGTTCCCATGTTCGGCGCAACTACGTAGAAATTGTTGTCCAGCGCGCGCGCCCGGCTCTGAATCTCGAACATTTCGTTACCCGCTGCCGGATGCGGATAGGCGCCCCGATACACGACCTCGGCGCCGTTGAGCGCGAGCGCGCGTGCATTCTCCGGATAGGACCCTTCATTGGCCATCATGATACCGAGTCTTCCAATCACGGTGTCGGCGACCGGCCAGAAGGCATCGAGGGTCATGCCATATCGCTCCACCCACCAGTCTAGGATGTCGTGCGGACACACCGAATGCTCGACCGGGTAGAGCGGCGAGACCTTATAGTGTCTCAAAATCACCTCGCCCTGCGGATCGAGGATAAACCCCACGTTGAAAAAGCGGTCTTTCCATTCCGGGTGATGCGCCTTGGCCTGCGCGATGAGGAACGAGTTGTAGTCGCGCGCAATTTTGCCCAGCGCTTCGGTTTCCGGCCCTGGAATATCGATTGCGCACTCGCGAGCGAACGCGGCATGGTCGAGGTCCAGGACCTCGTCATTGAACCCTTGCAACGCACCTTCGGGAATCGCAATCAGCCGGACCGGCAAATCGAGGCTCGAAAGCCAGGCGGCTGCCTTGGTCAGATGCGCGAGATGCTCGAGGTTGACAGCAATGTCGGAGCGCGTGCGGATGCCGCGCGCGGTGGGAATCAGCCCGACCGCGGTATACGGCGCAATCATGGCTGGGGAACCTTGGGCAATTCTTCAAGTGCGGCGGCAATCGCGCGTTCGGGGTAGGGGCTATCGTCCAGTTGTCCCTGCAGGTATCGGTCATAAGCGGTCAGGTCGAAATGCCCGTGACCCGAGAGGGTAAAGTAGATAGCCTTGGGCTCGCCGGTGCGTTTGCACTCCAGCGCTTCATCGATCGCGGTTCGAATCGCATGATTACTTTCCGGCGCCGGGATGATTCCCTCACACCGCGCGAAAGTCATCCCCGCCTCGAAGGTCGCGAGCTGCGGCCGCGCCACTGCCTCGATGATCCGTTCATGGTAGAGCTGCGAGACCAGCGGCGAATCACCGTGATAGCGAAGTCCACCCGCGTGAATTGACGGCGGCACGAAGTTGTGTCCGAGCGTGTACATGAGCATCAGAGGAGTGAAGCCGGACGCGTCGCCGGTGTCGTAAGCATAGTGACCACGGGTCAGGGTAGGGCACGATTCCGGTTCGACCGCCACCAAGCGAACTTCGCGACCGCCGGCCTTGTCCGCGAGGAACGGGAAGGCGCTGCCCCCGAAGTTCGAACCGCCGCCGCAGCATGCGATTACTACGTCAGGATAGTCATTGATCTTGGCAAATTGTTTCTTTGCTTCGAGCCCGATCACCGTCTGATGAAGCAGCACGTGATTCAGTACGGAACCCAACGCGTACTTGGTATCGTTGCGAGAAACCGCCTCTTCGACCGCCTCGGAAATCGCGATCCCCAGCGAACCAGGCGAGTCCGGATCGAGGTCCAGAGTCTTTCGCCCCGAACGGGTTTCCGTGCTCGGGCTGGGGACGACCTCGGCTCCCCAGGTCTCCATCATCGATCGGCGATACGGCTTCTGATCGTAACTGACCCGCACCATGAATACGCGCACATCGATTCCGAACATCCGGCCCGCCATGGCCAGGGCCGATCCCCACTGTCCGGCGCCGGTTTCGGTCGCGAGCCGGTGCACGCTGGCCGTGTGATTCAGGTAGGCTTGCGCGACTGCAGTATTGGGTTTGTGTGATCCCGCGGCGCTGACGCCCTCATACTTGTAGTAAATCCGTGCCGGCGTCCCGATCGCGGCCTCCAGCCGACGGGCGCGAAACATCGGAGTGGGCCGCCAGAGCCGGTAAATTTCCCGCACCGGTTCCGGAATCGGAACCCATCGCGTGCGGGCGACCTCGTGTTCGATAATCGGATCAGAAAAAATCGCAGACAGGGCCGCGGGACTGATCGGTTTGCCCTCTGGATCGAGTGGCGGCGCGGGCGGATTCGGCATGTCCGCCACCACGTTGTACCAATGAGTCGGAATCTCCGCCTCATCGAGCAGGATCTTCACCTGGTCCATCGGCGAGGATGATCGATCGAGCGGAAGGTAGTTTCAAGCCCGCCGGCGCCAGACGATCGGCGGACGGCCGGGACGGGTACAAGGAAATTGAGTCAAGGAGCTAAGTGGGTGCATTCACGACATCGGGGCAACGTAACAATCGAGCAGTCACCGCAGATTCCAGTGGGGTAACGTCTGATGGGGGCGCGCTTCCGCCTATGCTTGCGAGCCGCGTGACGCTCCGCCGGGTCGCGACCTTCTTTGCACTATTCGGGCGCTCTGGCGATAACTGCAAATACGCGGTGCAGCACGGTGAAAGGATCCTCCGGAAATCGTTCCACCAACGCCGATTTAAGCTCCGGGTCAAATGCCGCAACCGCCTCCGCCGACAAGCTCGCACCGACTCCCGCACTGGCGCGAATGCGCCCACGCCAGGCCTCGTGGGAGTACGGCACCTCCAGGTCGAAGGAAAACGTCTCGATGCCGCGAAACCCCGCCGTTGCCACCCCGGCGAGCCACTGGGGATACATTCCCATCCCGCCGCCCAATTTCCATTCGGGGCTGTGCTGCTCGATCAGCTTCTCGGTCAGGTCCGCGATGTTTCCCGGCAGCGGTATCCAGTCAAAGTGAGCGATTACCAGGTGACCGCCCGGCTTGAGTAACCTGCGCGCTTCCGCGGCGGCTCGAGGGCGGTCGAACCAATGCCAGCACTGACCTGCAATAACCAGGTCAAAGCTCGCCTCCGGCAAGCCCGTCGCTTCGGCCGGCGCCTCGACGTATCGCACGCTGATTCCCGCCTCGCGATCGATGCGGGCCGCTTCTTCCATCAATGGCGTCGAGCGATCGAGCCCGGTCGATTCGCACCCGCGCGCGGCGAGTCCGCGCGCGAGCGTACCGGTGCCGGTGCCAAGATCGAGCGAGCGCGCGCCCGGGCGGACGATGCGCATCGCTGCCAGCCGATCGTAGAACGCCGGTGGAAAACCCGCTCGATGCTTGCCGTAATCGGCCGCGGTGCGGCCGAAGTCTGCGACCAGTTTGCCTGCGGTAACTTCTGCCGATGACATGCTCCACTCCCTTATCACGAAGGATCACACGGTTGTCGCCGCCCTTGACTTCATACATCTTTGCACTACTGTATACAACTTGAGCAACCATCGCCGTCTTGACGGCGCGGTCCGAGGATGGCGTCATCTCCACGTGGCGACTCGAATCTCCGACCGCGCGCAAATGCTCACGGCGTCCGAAGCCGCGGGCGCGCTCGGGGTCAAGCTGGGCACCCTGTATGCGTATGTCAGCCGCGGATGGCTCAAAAGCTACCGGCGCCGGATCGGCCGACAGGCGCTCTATCGCCGCACCGACATTGAGGCGCTGCGCGGCGTGGTCGCGCCCGAACGCGGGCGGCGCGGCCGCAGCCTTCCTGATGCTTCTTCATGGGTCACGGTTGCGCAACCCAAAAGCTCTGAGACTGCCACCTCGGGGGTAATCGTGGCGGAGTCCGCCGTAAGCTCGATCCTTGAAGGACGCCTCGCTTACCGAGGATATCCGATAGAGGAAGTCGTCGAGCATGCGGCTTTCGAGGAAGTCTGTCTTCTGCTTTGGAATGGCGAGCGGCCCTCACCCGATGAAATCGCGGCCTTGCGCGCGGAAATCCGCGATGCGCGCATGCCGCCTCAGGTTGCGTCGGCCCTGGCTGCGGTCGGCGAGGATGCGCCGCCGCTCCTGCGCCTGGCGGCGATGATGCCCGCGTTGGCGGCATGGGACAGCCGGCAGGCGCCCAGGCCGCCGCTCGATCGCGCCAAGCTCATCGTCAGCCATCTGCCGCTCGCCCTCGCTCGCCAACGCCCCGATGGCGCCCACCTCGGAGACGGTGGGATGGCGGCGCGCCTGCTTGAATCCGTCGCCGGCACCACCGCCGCACCATGGGAAATTACTGCACTTGACCGCGTTCTGGTCGCCTGCGCGGAGCACGAGCTCAACGCGTCGACGTTCGCCGCCCGAGTTGTCGCGAGCACCGGTGCCGATTTGTTTGCCTCTGTCCTGTCGGCGCTGTGCTCCTTGTCAGGGCCGATTCATGGCGGCGCCTGCGATCGTATCGAGGAAATGCTCGCACGCATCACGGCGGGAGCACCCATCGGTGACTGCCTCGATACGATCATGCGCGAGAATCGTCTTCCCCCCGGTTTCGGCCACGCCATCTATCCGGGCGGCGACCCGCGCGCAGCGCTACTGCGCAAGCACGCCGAGGCCATCGGGCGGCGCAAAGGACGCCGGCTGCTCGAGATCGCATCGCGTATCGAAGAAGCGGTTTGGAAGCGCGAACGGCTCCGTCCCAATCTCGATTTTTATCTGACGGTATCTGCCCGAATGCTTGGATTTGCGCGTGGATTGCCGGCCGCGATCTTCGCCATCGGGCGCTCCGCCGGATGGATCGCGCACGGACTCGAGCAATATGCCGACAATCGGCTGATCCGCCCACGGATGCGCTATCGGGGAATCGCGATTCGACACTGGAACCAGTGAAGCCTCCACTCGCCGCGCTTAAGCCGCACGAGATCGAGCGCCTGCTGGCCGACATCTACTATCTCAACAGCGCCGAGCTGCGCGGGTTCTGCAAGGCGCACGGAATTCCTTACACGATCCGGATTGAAAGCCCGGACGGCCGTTTTATCCGAAGTAAAGACGCGGATCGCAAGGGGATCGTTATCGATCGGATCGTCCATTTCCTTAACACCGGCGCCATCAAGCCAGCCACGACCTTCCGAAGCCAAGTCGTAAGCAGCAAAGAACCCGCCAGAGCGCCACTTGAGTCCGATCCCGTCCGGTACGGGGAATACAAAAATCACGACGCCGCTATCCTGAAACTGATGAAGCGCCTGACCGACGGCAGATTCGAATTCGGCGCGATGGCACAGGAAGTACTGCGCGCCTGCTGGTCACAAAACCACGCCCCCACCTATCGCGAATTCGCAAGGCTATGGGAGAAGGCGGTGTCCGATCATTCCAAACCAAACCCGGAGTGGGCCTTCCTGACCGATCTCTCCCAAGGTACGGCAGGCCGCGACTGGAAAAAGCTCCGCAGCCGAAAAGCCTCGGCGGTTCTGTCGCTCTTGGGAAAGATCACTGGCACAGCAGTCGTTTCGGAATGAGAATAACAAGGGCAGGGAGGTCGCCTGGGGAAGGTGTCCGTGAAACGTGGGCGAGCCTGCTAAACACGGGCGAACGATTCCCGCCGTCTTTCTTGAGCTGTCCCCGGATGGAGCGGTGCGCATCCACGCGATCATCGCAAACCACCGTTGCTGAAACCGTGACCGCAGGTCGCCAGCCGCTTTGACGTGGGACGCCACCAAGTCGTATTGAAGAGGCAGCGGAATCCAGAATGAAAGCTCTAGCGAAGACCAAGAACGGCTTCGGTGCAGAACTGGTGGACCTTCCGACCCCGCGTCCCGGCGAAGGCGAACTCCTAGTGAAAGTCGGTGCTTGCGGAATCTGCGGGTCCGACCTTCATCTCTATCAATGGGAACTCGGCGCCGATCGGATGGTCAGCCGCCTGCCATTCGTGATGGGACACGAACCCGGGGGCGAAATAGCCGAGGTTGGCCCCGGGGTTTCCAACTTCAAGCCCGGCGATCGCGTTGCGCTCGACCCGTTCGGCAACTGTGGAAGATGCGGTCCGTGTCGCGCCGGCCGCTTCCATCTCTGCTCGTCGCCGACCACTCTTTCAGGAGCCCTGGCCGAATACACGATCGCGCCGGTCGGCAACAGTCACAAAGTGCCGCCCTCGATGAGCTTTGAGCTTGCCTCCCTGCTTGAGCCCTTCGGCACTGGTCTCCATGCAGTCGAGCAATCATCGCTTAAGGCGGGCGACAGTGCGGTGATCGAGGGCCCGGGTCCGATCGGCTTTTCGATCGCGATCGCCGCACGCGCGCTCGGCGTAAGCTCCATCGTCATCACGGGCCTTCCCTCAGACAGCGGTCGCCTCGCGCTCGCCCGCGAGTTGGGGTTCACGACCGTGACCGCGCAGGAGGAAGGGTGGACTCGGCGGGTGCGCGATCACCTTCCCTCCGAGGGTGCAGACGCATTGTTCGATGCTTGCGGCGAGATCGATTCACCGCGGGAACTGCTCAAACGCGGTGGCGAGCTTATCGGGGTCGGATGGCCCGCGCGCGACATCGCCTCGAGCGAGCTGCGCGCGCTGTTTTTCCACGGCGTGAAATGGATAAATTCGCGAGTCCGCACGCCGGAAACCTGGCGTCGGGCGATCGCGCTGGTGGCCTCCGGGACCATTGATCTGATGCCGATGGTGACGCATCGTTACGAGTTGGCGCGCGGCATCGACGCGTTCGAGCTGTTGCGCGAACGCAAGGGAGTCAAAGCGTTAATTTTGCCGCACGGATAAGCCGTGCGCTCAGTGATTTCGGGAGCAGGGTCATGCGCAACGGATTCAAGATCGTCGACACTGACACCCACCTGATGGAGCCCGACTACGTCTTCGAGAAATACATTGACGAGGGCTACAAGTTACAGGCGCCGAAGATGGGAAAGGCACCCGAGTCGGGGCGGCGCACCTTCCTGGTCGAGGGCGAGCCGTTTACGCGGGAAAAGGGCAAATACCCGATGGCCGCTCCCGCCTTTCTGGAGTCGGTCCGCAAGGCGATGAAGCGTTTCGAGCGGGCTGCCAAGACCGGATTCAGCGCGGAAAGCCGGATCCAGGATATGGACGAACAGGGAGTCGACGTCCAGATCATCTATCCAACGGCGGCCGGACAGATGATGGGCCGCGAGTTCCGGGACCCGAAGCTCTTGGCGGCTTGCTGCCGCGCCTACAATGATTGGAGTGCGGATTTTTGCTCGCGCGACCCCAAGCGCTTGCGCTGGGCCGCGATACTGCCGATGCAGGATCCCGATCTGTCCGTCGAGGAAGCACATCGCTCCGCGAAAAACGGCGCGGTCAGCTTTTACGTGCGACCCAACCCGGTGCGCGGCCGCACCATCTTCCATCAGGATTACCTTCCGCTATGGGGCGAAGTCGAAAAACTCGGGCTGCCGATTTCGACCCACGACTCCGCCTCGGCCTCGGTCGAATCGTTTGGTGATCGCATGGATACCCATGTGAGCGGTCATATCCTCTCACACCCGTTCGAGGCGATGGCCGCGATGGCCGGGCTTATCTGGTACGGAGTGCTCGAGAAATATCCAAAACTGCGAGTGGTTCAGGTGGAAGCGGACGCGGGGTGGGTGCCGTACTGGCTTCAGCGGATGGAGCAGCACTGGAACTACAGCGGTAACGCCGAGCACGAGTACCTAAAGCGCCGGCCCACGGAATATTTCAAATCCAACTTCTTCGTTGCCTTTCGGGGCGACGAACCGACCATGAAGGCGGCGGTCGAGCTGGTCGGTGACGACAATTTCCTGTGGGACACAGACTATCCGCACCCCGACGGGACCTTCCCATGGGGGATCGGCGCCATGATCGATCAAAAGATTCCCGACGCCAGCAAGCGGAAAATCCTCTGGGACAACGCCGCCCGCGCCTTCAATCTGTAGAGCTCCGCTCGGGAGATGGCGAAGGCGGCGGTCGGAGGCCGAGTCCACCCGCGGAACCTGCCCAATCCGCAAGCCGCCCGCGCCCTAATCAGGTATGCACCTTTCGCCTTGCTAGTGCTTCTGCGAAACTGTCCAGGTGGCTCGCCAAATATCAGCCGAATCGGTCTTCGAAGCGCTCGCGCAGATAAACTATCCGGGCTATTCCACTGACCTCGTCGCTCTCGGTGTGATCGAGGAAGTCACGCCCAAACCCGACGGCGGCGTCTCGATCCTCGTACGCCAGGCCAGCGAGCGCGATGAAGTGATGCAGCGCATCGCCGATGGAATCCACCAGGCTCTGACTCACGGTCTTGGAATTAAGAGCGTGGAACTCCGGGTCCGCAAGCTCGAAGCGGAACTCGGCGAGAAAACCGGCCGGGTTCACCTCGAAGGCACCAGGTACATCATCGCGGTCGCGAGCGGAAAGGGCGGGGTAGGCAAATCCACCGTCGCGGCCAACCTTGCCTGCGCGCTCGCCCAACTCGGTCTCAGTGTCGGGCTCCTCGATGCCGATATCTACGGTCCTTCGGTCCCGATGATGTTTGGTATCGGCGATGAGCGTCCCAAGTCCGCGGGCGGGCAGAATTTTTACCCCATCGAAAAATATGGAGTTAAGCTGGTCTCGATCGGTTTCTTCCTGGGCGAGCACGCGCCGGTTATCTGGCGCGGACCGATGGTGATGGGTGCAGTGCGCCAGTTCCTCAAAGACGCGCTCTGGGGTACCCAGGACTTTCTGGTGGTCGATCTGCCCCCGGGGACCGGTGATGCGCAACTAACCCTCGCTCAGCAGGTGGCGGTGGATGGGGTTGTTATCGTAACCACGCCACAGGAAGTGGCGCTCCTCGATGCCTTTCGTGCGGTGCGAATGTTCCGGCAGGTGCATTGTCCCCTGCTCGGCGTCGTCGAAAACATGAGTTACTTCGTCTGTCCAGACTGCGGCGAGCGTGACGAGCTCTTCGGACACGGTGGCGGCGAGGCGATGGCCATTCAGGAACATGTGGATCTGCTGGCACGTATACCAATTCAAACCGAACTGCGGCGGGCCGGCGATGAAGGTATGCCACTGGTGATCAAAGACCCGTCGCACCCCTCCAGCATCGCGTTTAAGGAACTCGCCAAACGCGTCGTCGCCGCTATGCCCGCGTAGGAGCCGGCAGATACTTGCTCGCCTCGGACTGCGCCGATATTCTTCCGATTCAAATCGAAGCAAGACGCCGACCCTGGCCGCGCAGGCTGCGGCCCGCGTTAGGTCCGGAGAACAGTTGGAATATGTCGACGCTGATTACCGAAGAGTGCATCAATTGCGGCGCGTGCGAACCCGAGTGCCCGAACACCGCCATCTATGAGGGAGGCGCACCGTGGGAGCTCGACGGGGCGAGCAATCCCGCGATCAAGGAAGACATCTACTATATAGCTCCCCAGAAATGCACCGAGTGCGTTGGCTTCTTCGACCAGGAACAGTGCGCGGCGGTCTGCCCGGTAGACTGCTGTATTCCCGACCCGAATATTCCCGAGAGCGAGGAAGTTCTGCTGGAACGCGCGCGCAGAATGCATCCCGAGCAGACCTTCGGAGCCGATTTTCCCTCCCGCTTCAAGAAAGGATGATTCTTATTTCGCCGATCGCACGGAAGCAGAGCTTCGGCTCTACAAAGGTCCTCGAACGAATCCGGATTGCGGTTTGAAGATCGCATTGCACTTCCCGGCGGCCAGCCCCTTTCTAACCTGGAGATTGTAAAGAGGCCGTGTCCAAATGTTCACAGTGACTTGCTTTCTTCCTGGATATCTAATTAGATACGCATCTAATTAGGTACCGTGACAGGCAAGTGACGGACCGCGACACCACTGCTCTCCTCAGGCATTTCAAAGCGCTGGGCAACGAAAGCCGCCTCAAGCTGGTTGGCCTCGTCGCCGATCGCGAGCGCAATGTGCAAGAACTGGCGGTCCTGCTCGCCCTCAAGGAACCGACCGTCTCGCATCATCTTGCGATCTTGAAAGATGCGGGTCTGGTGGCCATGCGCATCGATGGCAACACGCACTGGTATCGGCTCGACCGCGATGCGCTGCGGCGTATCAACCAGTCGGTCTTCTCCGCAGATTTGTCCCGGGTCCCATACGAAGCCGATGGGCAGGTATGGGAGCGCGAAATCCTGCGCAACTTCATTGAAGACGAACGGCTTACCAAAATTCCCGACCCGCGCAAGAAGCGATGGGTGGTGCTCAAATGGCTCGCCCGCCGTTTCGCACTCGACTCGCGCTACAGCGAAGCGGAGGTCAATGCCGTTCTCAAACGGCATCACCCCGACGCCGCAACCTTGCGCCGCGAATTGGTGGGCTACCGGATGCTGGAACGGAGCAAAGGAATCTACCGGCGAACTCCGGAATCAAGCTGGAAAGCATTCTAATCCGAGCGTCCCCGCGCGTCCTTGGCGGCCCTGAGGCCCGGCTTTTTATGGAATCGGCGGGCTCAATTTCCGAACGCACCGATGGCGAATTCACTCTGCGCCGAATACAATTCCACCAGCGTGTCACGGCTTACTGACAAAACCGTCGTGCTCGGCGTGGGCGGCGGTATCGCAGCCTACAAGGCTGCCGAAATCACGCGCCTTCTGGTCCAGCGCGGCGCCAAGGTCCGCGTGATGATGACTCCCAACGCCCGGGAGTTCATCACCCCGCTCACCTTGCAAACTCTCTCGCAGAATCCGGTAGCGACCGACACCTTCTCGCTCACCGAAGAATCGCAGATCGGCCACATCCGCCTTGCCGATGCCGCGGACCTCATCCTGATAGCGCCGGCCACCGCCGACCTGATTGCCAAAGCCGCCGTCGGTATTGCAGACGACCTCGTAACAACCGTGCTGCTGGCCACGCGGGCGAAGGTCGCTTTCGCGCCCGCGATGAACGTGCACATGTATGCGCACCCGACCGTGCAGGGAAATCTCGCCACTCTCAGGTCACGCGGCATCTCAATCTTCGAACCGGGGGAGGGCGACCTCGCGTGCGGCTACGAAGGCAAGGGACGGCTCGAAGACCCATCCATCATAGTCGAGGAACTCGAGCGAATGCTCGCACCTCGCGATCTCGAGGGTCAGCGCATCCTGGTGACCGCTGGCCCCACCCAGGAAGCGATCGATCCGGTGCGGTTCGTCTCCAATCGGTCGTCTGGAAAAATGGGCTTTGCGATCGCCCGTGCCGCCGTGGCTCGCGGTGCTGAGGTCAGGATGGTCGCGGGACCCTCATCGCTGCCGACCCCGCGCGCCGTCGAGCGCTTCGACACCGTCAGCGCGGCCGAGATGCTCGGCGTGACCTCGCAAAATTTCCCGTGGTGCACTGCGCTGGTGATGGCGGCGGCAATCGCCGATTTTCGCCCCGCAAATCCGGCTTCGAACAAGTTGAAAAAGAATTCGCGCGGCCTCGATCTGAAAATGGTGTCGATCGCTGATGAGCTCCCGCGGCTGGCCGCCAAGCGGGGATCGCGCGTGATGATCGGCTTTGCGGCTGAGACCAACGACCTGGAAGCCAACGCTCGCGACAAACTGAAGCGCAAGGGCCTCGACCTGATCGTAGCCAACGACGTTACCCAGGAGGGCGCCGGCTTCGGCGTCGACACCAACATCGTCACGCTTATTACCCCGGACGGCGTCGCGCTTTCTCATCCGAAGCTCAGCAAAGACGGGGTAGCCGACCTGATCCTGGATCGCCTAGTCTCGATCCACGCCTCGAAGCATCGTCGGCTCCGGGCTGTCCGTTAGTCCAAGGAAATCCCGGCTCATCGCGGGGGAGGCAGGCACCAGCCGCGCGGGACCGAACCCCAAGCGACACGCTGGGCACATTTTATAACCCTGGGGGGTTTTGACGCCCCCCGGCTAAAATTCCGGAAACTTTTTCTGTCAGGAACGGCGGTCTTCGACGACCTCCTCGTTTGTGCTTAGACATAGACAAACCCCACCAGGACGCCGGGGTGGTGAAAGCGGTAGACACAGAGGACTTAAAATCGTAAAATATTTGAAGCAAATTACAAATAAATCTTGGAAATAAATGCCTTTTCGTCATAAAAGTCGCTCGACCAACTTGCACAATCCTTTCACATTTGGCTACTTTTGCATGAATGCGGAGGGCATCCTTCCATGACAGAACACCACACGGTCTTGGGCGGCAAGGTTCACGTTTACAAACGC
>JAFAHS010000100.1 GCA_019237115.1 Deltaproteobacteria bacterium | reverse complement strand
CATGTACGCACAGCCGACGCACCGGGAGCTGGACGACGCCGTGCGGGTTGCGGTGCGCGAAAAAATCGATCGGGAGCTCTATGCAGATTCGGCGCGTCTGGCGGCGGCAGCTGGTCAAACCGAATAGGCGGTGCAGCGCCAGGATGGCGTTGCTGGGCCTGGCCTTGCTGACTGCGGGATGCGCGGCTCAGGGCAAGCCTTATGAACGTGCGAATGCGCCATCCAATGCCGCGACCATCTATGTATACCGCCCCTACAGCTTCTTCGGGTCTCTGATGCATCCGACCGTCCATTGCGGAAACGAATCCGCGGTAATCGAACCCGGCGGCTATCATGCGTTCGTCGTCCCGGCGGGCCGGGTAACTTGCAGCGCAAGTACCGAAACCGCTGATCTGCTGGATATAGATGCCGACCCACACGTCTACTACGTCCGTGAGCGCATGGGTTGGGGATTGCTGGTAGGGCGACCGGAGTTGAACCCCGTCGATGACGACCAGGCGCAGTCGGAGATTCAGAGCTGCTGCGTACAGCAGCCCTGAGGCCGCCGCCCATCGAGGTCGGGGAAGTCAGACCGGAGGAGCAGTTTGCAGAAGCCTGACGCCCTATGGCCCACCGCCTGGCGGGGGCGCCGGCGCGAAACGAGCACCCGGAGGCGGTAGTGGCGCTCCAGGAGTACGCCAGGGCGTCGGCTGCTCCTGCGCTTGGGGTGGCGGCGGTTGTGGTGCGCAGGCAGCCAGGGAAAGGATGAGAACGGCAACTGCAAGCAATTCCGGTCTCCACGCTCTGATCTTGCCCATGAGAATGCGTCTAGTCCGACCTACGAAGACGATCAAGCGGCCCCGTAGCCCTTCAGGATGGCAGCGCTTCGATGACCGGTAGTGTGCGTTGGTAAGTGAGATCCCTCGGCTCTGCCATGGGCCTCGCCTGAAGTGACGCGAGGTACCTTCTTGCCAGCTCGGCGGGCTCACCGTGGGAGTGGGTGCGAAGGCGTTGCAGTCCAAAAGAAGCGGGCTGCCGAACAGCTCCGGCAGCCCGCCAAGGCCGGAAAAACCTAACTATTGTTTTGCGACGTTTACCACCTGGATTTCGGTGAAACCGAGCAGACCCCACGGTCCGTTTTCCACGCCGATGCCTGACCACTTGGCACCGCCGAAGGGGAGGTTGGGTGCGATCGCCAAATGTTGGTTTACCCACGCGGAACCACATTCGAGTTGCTTGGCAACCTCGGCGGCCTGGTCCGAATCAGTCCCCCATACCGAGCCGCTCAATCCATAGGTGGTCGAGTTAGCGCGCCGCACCGCTTCGTCGACGTCCTTGTATGGCATGACCGGCAACGCCGGGCCGAACTGCTCTTCGTCGACCAGTCGTACACCGTCTGAGATTTCGCTGACGATGGTAGGAGCGTAGAAGTAGCCTTCGTTGCCGAGGCGCTTGCCACCGGTGACGATTTTGGCGCCGTGTTTCTTCGCGTCTTCCACCAGCTCGGTTACGCGTTCGAATTGGGGCTTGTTGTTCAGAGGGCCAAGCTGGGTTCCCGCATCGAGGCCGTTACCGACCTTCACGCCCTGCGCGATTTCGCCCAGTGTCTCGAGAACCGTTGAATACACTTTCTCGTGAACGTAAACCCGCTTGATCGCACTGCAGATCTGGCCGGAATTCTCGAACGCGCCCCAGAAAATTTTCTGCGCGACTTCTTTGGGATTGACATCGGGCAGTACAATCGCCGCGTCGTTACCGCCAAGCTCGAGCGTCACGCGCTTCAAATCTGGCGCCGCAGCTGCCGCCACCTTCTTTCCGGTCTCAACCGAACCGGTGAACGAGATTTTCCGCGGCACTTTATGCGAGGTCATCATCGCACCGAGTTCGTCGCCGCCGGAGACCACGTTAAGTACACCGGGCGGAATGATGTCGCGGAGAATCTCACCCAGCATGAGCGTCGTGATCGGCGTGAATGGCGACGGCTTCAGTACCACCGTGTTGCCGGCCAGCAGAGCTGGCGCAATCTTCCACATCGCCAGCATGATCGGGTAGTTCCACGGAGTGATCGCCGCGACCACGCCGAGCGGCTTGCGGCGTACTTCGATATGGCTTTGCGCGTTGTCCTGTACCACCTCGACCGGAAGCTCGAGCGTGGAAGTGTATTGCGCCCAAAAGGCGGTCCCCATGACTTCCTGGCCGGCCTTGTCGAGCGGCTTGCCCTGCTCCTGAGTGAGGGTCCGCGCCAGTCCCTCGGGCGGATTCATCAACGCGGCAGAACATTCGCCGAGCACTTTGCGGCGCAGGTTGATGTCCTTGCTCCAGCTGGTAAAGGCTTTCTGTGCTGAGTCCATCGCCTGGTCAAGCTCGGCCTTGCTGCAGTCGGGCACCTGCGCGAAGGTCTTGCCAGTGGCGGGGTTGATTACCCCGACGGTCTTCGATCCGGCGACCGCCTTGCCGTTTATCGTCATCGTAAATTCGGCCATAAGAACTCCTTTCCGAAAGGACCCCACCAGTCGGGGGCTCCGGTTTCGGGGCCAACTATATCGCCGTCTTTATGTGGCGCAAGGGAAGAAAATAGCGAGCCCAGCAGCGCGGGATCGATTCCTCTCGCGGATACTTTGCCCCTTGGACAATGGGTGCGAAATAACGCAGGCTGAGGGCCGCATTTTGTGGGTTTCGCGCTTACCGGAGGGGAGAGTCGCTTATGGCCATCGATCTTGAGGCTTCGTTGAAACGTGTCGAGGAACTGAAAGACCTGCTGGCGGTTCCGCCGGGAAAAAAGATCTCACTGAGCAAGGACTACGATCCCGGGTTCATGCCGTCGCGATACAATAAGAAGCAAATGAAGCAGCTGCTCGAAGAGAGCGTGGAGCTGCTGGCCGAGTACCAGGATCGGCTTTATGCGCAAAGTGAGTATGCGCTCCTGATCGTCCTCCAGGCGCAGGATGCCGCTGGCAAAGACGGCACCATCAAGCACGTGATGTCGGGAGTGAATCCGCAGGGCTGCGAAGTGTATTCATTCAAGCAACCCTCGTCCGAGGAGCTCCGCCACGACTATCTATGGCGCTGCATGCTCCGACTGCCGGAGCGGGGCAAAATCGGAATATTCAATCGCTCTTACTACGAGGAAGTCCTGATCACCCGGGTTCACTCGGAGATTCTCGATGGGCAGAAGATACCGGAGCAGTGGAAAGACAAGAACGTCTGGAAGCGGCGCTTCGAGGAGATCAACAATTTCGAGAAATACCTGTTTCAAAACGGCATACTAATACTCAAATTCTTTCTGAACCTTTCCCGCAAAGAGCAAAAAGAGCGCTTTCTCGCCCGCATCGATCGCCCCGAAAAGAACTGGAAGTTCTCACCCAGCGATGTCAAGGAGCGCGGATTCTGGAAGGACTACCGCGAGGCATTCGAGGATTGTTTCAATCACACCAGCACCAAATGGGCACCCTGGTACATCATTCCCGCCGATGACAAGCCGTTCTCGCGCATCGCGGTCGCCGGCATCATCATCAAGACGCTGGAGGGCTTGAAGTTGCAGTATCCGGAAGTCGGCAAGAAGCGACGCGAGGAGCTACAGCAAATTCGCCGTGCACTCGAGGAGGAATGAGACGGGAATTTCCGCTGGAGAAACCCGCGTCAGGAGTTCTCCGCCTGAGGAGATCGAGGTCCAGCGTGCAGGCGCGTCCAAAAACGAGATCAGCACCCGGACCTTGCCTTTGCAGCGACTTCGCTCCTGCGACGGTGCTCTCAAGTCCTGGAACGGTCCGCCCACCACCTTTTACCGGGCTCGCCCACTTCCAGATGTCCATTCTCAGCCACTTTTCTCAGTACACCCGATGCTTGTCTCGTGGATCGACGTAAGATTTTAGTCGCAGTGGCTTCCGGTTGATGAAGGACCGGGCGTTCCGGACTTACGGACGACCCGAAATATAGAGCAAAATGTCAGGGGAGAGGGCTACGGTGCGTGGAACTGAACTTGGAGACGGGTCGCGCGCCGTGCAGAACCGACCGTTTCAGGATTGTGGAACTGCCGTCGCCTGACCGGGCGCGCCTAACATCGCCCGCAGGCGCGCGATTCGCTTGGTGAGGGGCGGGTGGGTGGAGAGCAGGTTATCGAAAAACCTCTCCCGATCTTCTCGCACGCCCTCGCGTGGATTCACGATGAAGAGGTGGCCGGTACCGGAAGTCGCAGCCTTCAGGGGAGATTCCGATTTGGCGATTTGCTCCAGCGCGCGCAGCAGAGCGTGCGGATTGCGGGTGAATTCGACCGAGTATGCATCGGCCAGATATTCGCGCTGACGCGAAATAGCCATTGCGACGAGCTGCGCGATGATTGGAGCGACAGCGGCCAGGATGAAAGTCGCTATATAAATTAAGATGATCGCGCCACCACCATTATTTTTGTCATCGTTTGAGCGTCGTCCGCCCGCGCCCGAGTAGAACATCATGCGGAAGAAGAAATCGCTGAGCATCGCGATCCCACCGACCATCACCGCGACCATCATCATGGTACGGATGTCGTAGTCGCGGATGTGCGACATCTCGTGCCCGATGACCCCCTGCAACTCCTCGCGATCCATGGTATCGACCAGCCCCTGAGTCACGCAGATTACCGAGTGGGCCGGGTCACGTCCGGTCGCAAACGCGTTAGGCGCGGGGTCATCCATCAGGTAAGCGCGCGGGGGCGGCATCCGTGCCGCGATCGCCATCTCGTTGATGGTATCGAGGATTCTCTGGTGTTGAATCGTGTCGGGTGTAAGCGGACGCGCGTGAACCGAAAGCAACACCAGTCGGGCGCCGCCATAAAAAGAAATAACCGCCTGCACTCCTCCAAAGATCAGAGCGAAGATCGTGAGCAGCGGAAAGCCGCTGAGACTGCCGCCGGTGATTCGAATCGAGCCGGCCCACAGGTCCAGACCGAATCCGAGCGCGGCGAGGACGGCGATCATCGCCACGACCAGTACCGCGGTCTCGCGACGATTTGTCGCTTCAAGCGAGCGGAAGTCACTCACCGCAGTCATGTTTCGTCAGTCCGTTGCGGGCCCGCGGCGGCGGGTCACTGCTGTGTGCGCGCGCCCATCGCGAGGTCGACCTTGGGCACCGCCTGATCTTCGGGCGCGGCCTTGAAATATTCGGCCGAGTGAAAACCGAAATTGCCGGCGATCAGGTTGGAAGGAAAGGTCTGGATTCGGGTGTTGAGCGAAAGCACCACGTCATTGTAGGCCTGGCGCGCAAACGCGATCTGATTCTCGGTGGTGGTCAATTCTTCCTGCAAGCGCAGCACGTTTTCGTCGGCTTTCAACTGCGGGTAATTTTCCATTACCGCGAGCAGCCGTCCGATCCCGGAACTGAGCTGATTCTCAGCGGCGATCCGCGCTCCCTGATCGGAAGCGTTGACTGCCTTGGCGCGGGCCTCGACCACCTGGTTCAGGGTGTCGCGCTCGTATTGCATGTAGCCCTTGACGGCTTCGACCAGGTTGGGAATCAGATCGTGGCGGCGCTTGAGCTGCACGTCGATTTGCCGCCACGAACCATCGATCTCGTTCCTCAGCCGGACCAGCGAATTGTACGCGGCGATGGCCCACACGACGATCGCAGCGATTATCAGCAGCAGTATGTAACCCATAGGTTCTCCTCAGCGCGCTGGGTCTCGATGCCCTGAAACGACACGGGCCGACACCTCGCGGTGCCGGCCCTGTTTTCTGGCTTAGCGATAAGCCGCCTCGAACTACAACCTGGTCAGTTCAGCTCGACTTTGATCTTTACCGGCTTCGCCTCGGGGCGCTTGGGTACCGTCACTTCCAGCACGCCATCCTTGTAAGCAGCACGAATATTGTCCTGCGCGGCATCCTCAGGAAGTGTGAACGAGCGGCGGAGCTTGCCATAACCGCGCTCCGCGACATGGATCGAAACACCTTCCGGTCGCTCCGGCCGCGGGCGTTCCGCTTCCACCACAAGGGACTGATCATCGATGTGCACGTCGACCGAGTCGCTCTTCAGTCCAGGCATCTCAAAGCTGAAGTGATACCCTTCGTTGTCCTCAGTGACATCGGCCCGCGGCGCCAGACTCTGGGGGCTGTTCTCTAGCTCTTCCCAAAGTCGATTCCATGGCCGATAAAGCCATCCATTCGGCGTATATCCGTTACTAAACCTCAGTTCCATCCAAATCCTCCTGCCGGCATCAGCGCCGGACGAATTCCAAATTTACGGGTTCACAAGGCCCGGGGTTTCTCAGGTTTTGTCCCCTTGCCACGCTTCCCACGTGACCAAAGCTAAGTACGATTTGGCCGACGTCAACTGGCGCCAGTGAAGGGAAAAGCTTTGCGAACCCAGGGCCGCGCCTAGCGCGGCGTAGGGGTCTTCGCGGCGGCCACGATTTCCGCCGCAAACCTCCGCGCCATCGAACTGTCGCCGAGCTGCTCGGCCAGCGACTGCCCTTCCTTCAGGACATCCACGGCGCGCGCTATGTTGCCTTTGCCGAGAAAGATTCCGGCTTTGCGAAAGATGCGCGCATAGCGCTGGCCCTTTTCTGAAGGGTTCACGAATGACGATCCGGAGCGACGAGACTCTCGACACGATCCTAGGTGGCGCGCTCACCGTCGTCCAGCCACGAGACGGCTATCGGTTTTCGGTCGACGCGATCCTGCTCGCGCGGTTCGCGAGCGCACGCGGTCGCGATCGGGTGCTGGAACTGGGCGGAGGCTGCGGCGTGATCTCGATGGTTATCGGAGCGACCGCGCGGCCGCGCGAAATCATTGCACTCGAGATTCAGCCGCGCATGGCACAACTGGCGGTGCGCAACGCGCGCGACAACGGGTTTGCGAATCTCCACTGCGTGTGTGCCGACATTCGCGCCGCGGAAATTGCGGGGGTCAAGCAGGCGAGCTTCGACCTGGTGGTCTGCAACCCGCCATTTCACGCGCGTGGCACCGGACGCCAAAGCCCGAATCGAAGCCGGCGCCAGGCCCGCGGCGACACCGGCGCATCGCTGGCCGAATTCACCACCGCAGCGCGCCGCTTCGTGCGCAACGGTGGAAAAGTAGCGATCATCTTCGCCGCAGCGCGCAGCGCCGAGCTGATCTCGACCCTGCGCGCGCACCGGCTGGAACCCAAGCGCATGCGCTTCGTCCATCCGCGCATGGAGCTGCCGGCCTCGTCGGTGATGATCGAAGCGCGCGCTAACGGAGGTGTCGAGGTAACGATCGAACCGCCGCTCGCGCTCGAAGAGCACGCGGGTGAGTACACCGAGGAGGCGCGAACCCTGTTGGAGCGGGTCTGACCTGAGGTCTCTTGCCACCGAGACGTCCACCCAAGAAGGGTACCCTGCCGCGTCCCTGCTGCTCCCGGAAGGTTGCAGGGTCATGCTGACCTGCCGGAGGCGTCCTATTTCAGGAACTCAATCGCGAGCTGCGATACCAGAGCGGGCTTTTCCATCGGCAGGAAATGGCCGGCGTCGGGCACGTCGATGACTCGGCCGGCTTTGCGCTCGCGCGCAACCCGGGGCGATAAGGTGGCGCCCAGAGAGTCGCTGCGGGTGCCAAACATGATGAGCAGCGGGGCTTTGGCAGCGAGGATTCTGCTTAAGCCGTCGAAGTCGCGCGCCGTTTCATACAAGCGCGCTTCCACTTTTGGGGGGCACTTAAGCTCGCGCTTGCCGTCGCCGGTTTCCCGCGTACCGAACTCGCAATAGTCACGCAGCATTCCTCGGTCCCAGGTTTCGTAGGGTGGTTTGCCGGCGAAATTCGCGAACATTGAATCGACGCTGTCGAAAATCGGGCGGCGTCGGAGGGTTCGTTCGACGAAAGGATTGCGCCATCCAAGTTCCGGTGCGTCGGGCGACTCGAAGATGACGGGCTCGGCAAGCACTGCGCGCGAAATCAATTCGGGGCGCTCGTAGGCCAGCGAACCTATCGCGGTCGCACCCGCCGAATGGCCGAATGCGCGCACACCGTTCCAGCCCTTAGCCGTGATGAACCCGCCCAAGTCCTCCCTGGTCAACGCCCAGTTGTAGTTGTCCAGTCCATCGGGCGTGTCGCTGTCGCCGTGTCCACGCTGGTCGTAGCTCCATACGTGTCCGATTTTCGTGAGCGCCTCCACAATCGGGCGATACACGCGGCCGTGGAAACCGGTTGCATGGAGTACGACGATGGGATCACTGCGACCGCCCCAGTCGTAGTAGCGAATCCTTATTCCGTTGACCGACAGATCGCCGCTCTCAGGCACGCGCTTGTTCCCTTCATCAAGGTCCGCCGATGATAAGCGAGCCGGGATCCGAAAGGAATCGGTGCTGACCTGCGCTGCCGGCGCCTCAGCTGGCCGGATTCAGCTGGCTGCGGGCAGCCGACGCGACCTGGGCTGGCGAGCTCTGGTCGGAGACCAGATCGGCGAGGGTGATCTGACCAACTGCTTCCACCTGCGCCTTTCTAATGAGACGCAACAGCTCCGCGACGCGCGACTCTCCTGCATCCGCCGCATCTTGTTCCAGAAGCGTGCGAACTACCTCAGACAGGGTTATCGAAGCCGGGGCGCGCACCAGGTGAAGCGGGCCACCGTGTCCGCCGTGATGTTCCTCGGAACTCTCGACCACCAGCCCATCGTCCTTTAGCCGGACGATAATCGGATCGATTGCCGCCACCGAAACGCCGAGTCCGTGCGCGAGTTCCAACATGGTGGCGCCCCGGCCACGCAGGAGTTGCTGACGCGCGAGCATTACCAGGATGTGCAAGGTAGCGGCGCAGGGGAAATCGGGAGAGGCTGGACGAAGGAGCGGAATGTTTCCACCTCGCTGCGCGGCAGCGGTTATTTCGGCGCCAAACAGAATCACCGCCCACGCGATGTAGGTCCAGAGGAGAAAAATCGGCAGCGTCGCCAGTGCGCCGTAGATCGCGCGATAGTTGGCCATCCCGACCTGGAACCTGACATACCCCCATTGCGCAAGCTGGAAGAGGACCGCGGCAACCCCCGATCCGAGCAGGGCGGGAGTGTAGCGGACCTTCGTGTAGGGGAAAAAAACGTACAGAAAGAAGAACCCTGCCCAAACGAAGAGATAAGGAATGAGATGGGCGATGATCGGAAACAACGACACCCGCACCTCCACCATCGCGGTAAAGGCGAGAGCTGCTGCGGCCAACAGCGGCACGGTGAAGAGAACACTCAAATAGTCGGAAAACCGACGCAGGTAGCTCCGGCTGCGCGGCACATGGAAAATTCCATTGAACGCCTGTTCGATGTTCCCGAGCGTGGAGATCACGGTGCCCAGCAGAAACGCGGCGCCCACCGCGCCGAGCGCAGTGGCATTCACGTTCTCGACGAAACCCATGAGCTGATCCGAGGTGGATTGCGAGCCCAGTGCGAGATAGCGCGCTACCAGCGGGCGAACCTGATCCGCTTCGCCCAGACCCTTTAGCACGGAAAAGGCCAGCGCCAGGATCGGAACGATCGATAACGTCGAGGTGTAGGTAAGCGCGGAGGCGCGCAGCAGGTCGTCATTCTCAAAAAAGTTCTCGACCGAGTTAACCACCACGCGCCACGGCGCGAAAATGTAGCTATGTGTTCGGGTCTGTTCTTCGAACCGCCGCGAGGCGGTTTCCAGCCAGGTATATTGAGAATTGCTCAATCGAGTGGCCGCGCGGCGGCCCCCGCCGCCATCACCGATGAATTGTCCCGAGTGGAAGGCGGGTCAGTCAAGCATCCCCAAAAAGGGTGCCGCCCGACGATCGTCCCCGGGTTTCGTTGCGCAAGTCCCGGGTTTTCGATTAGTTGCTCAAGGGTAGGTATCGATGCTGACAATTGGGCTCACGGGCGGAATTGGTTCGGGCAAGAGCGCGGTCGCGAAGATGCTCGCGGAGCTGGGTGGGCAGGTTCTCGACGCGGACAAAGTGGCGCAGTCAACTTACGCGCCAGGGGCGAGCGCCTATCGCGAGGTCGTGGCTGCGTTCGGTGAGGGAATCGTCGCCCCCGATGGGACCATCGATCGGACCAAACTCGGACCCCTGGTGTTCGCAGATCCCGCCCAGTTGAAGAAACTGACCTCGATCGTGTGGCCCCGCACCATGGACCGTATCCGTGAGCTGACGACCGAGATGCGCGCCAAGGGCGAAAAGCTCCCTATCGTGGTCGAGGCGGCAATTCTCATCGAGGCAAACTGGATGGCATTGTTCGACGAGATTTGGCTCGTCACCGCACCACGCGATTGCGTGATCGCCCGCGTCGAGCGCGACCGCGGAATGAAGCCCGAACAGATCGAAGCGCGCATCCGCGCTCAACTCCCGGACTCGGAACGCATACGTCATGCGAAGGTCGTGATCGACAACCCAGGAACGCTGGAGGAGTTGCGCGCGGAGGTGAACCGGCACTGGAGGGACGCCCTGCGTCGCGACGGATAGTAGCCAAAGCACTGCGTGCCGGTCCCGCTGCCAGCCGTAGCAGCCTCTTTTAAACCTCGCGCAATGTCGAACCGGTTCTCCAGTTGAGAGAGGCGGCCTCGGGTAATCCGCTCGAATCTGGCCCAGGTTGGCCGGCCGCGCGAACTAGGTAGCCAGCGTGGCAACGGTCATGATCACAGCGAGTTCGATGATCGCGCTCGCGCCCGCCAACGCGAAACCCGGAACGCCCCCGAACCGCCGGCTGAAGAGGAACCGCAGTCCAAGAGTCACCAGCGCGACCACCACCGTTACGACCAGTCCGACGTCCGCATAGAGTGCGAGCGTCAAGCCGAGAGCAATTACGCTCGATATCGCAAATTCACGAAACTCGATACCACCTTCGAATGGCAGGCCCAGTCCCCATCGCTCTCGGGCCTTTAGACCATAGGCGACCGGGACGATTGACCAGCGCGCGAGCATCGAGGACATCACCAGCGCTGCAGTCCGGCTGGCCGGCTCTCTGATTCTGGAGAGCATCAGTACCTCAAGTGCGAAGGCCGTCATCGCGACGGCCACGCCACCAGGGCCGATCCGTGCCAGTCCGGTCGAAGCGGGCCGAACGCCGGCGCGCAATGCTTCGAAGAGGTCCGCGATTCCGCGCCACTGCAGAAACAACATCGCAAGCGCCGCGGCGATGACCACTGCCCACGAGCGCGTTCCCACCGTAAATCTCATCCTCAGTGCGTGATCGATCAGACCCAGCACCACGCCTGCGAAGAAGCCGATGATGGGCGTGAAAACCAGCGCTCGCGCGCGCTGCGCAGGACTTCCAACCGCGCGCTCATCGAGGATTGGCCACAGGGTCAGGGTCGCCAGCGCAAGCAAGACTTCGAAGCCAGAGCCAATCGTGGAAGACCCTCGGCCGTCGGATTCGGACTGCATAGGAATCGGAAGGCCAGTTAAACACATCGCACCACGCTCCGGAACGCGCTGCGGCCGTCGGTGACCCAGTCGCGCCAGGATTTCGCTGCCGCCACAGCCGAAAACTTCGACGAAGATTTGGGTGAGGGGGCGTTGGGCTGTTACCTTGAGGCGCGGCTTGGGGCTTAAGCGAAGCCGGGGCAAGCGGCATGAGTGTGAAGGGCTGGCCGGTGCGGTGGTGCGTACGGCCCGGCGCCACCATTTCCGGGTGCCCGCAATGGAAGCGCCATACGCGCGGCTCAGGCGGCTGGACGGGGCGCGGGCGGCGTAGCTTCGCCCGCTCAGCGGCGATCGGACTCGTCAAGCTTGCATTTCCGGGGACCTGTCCTACCTCTTTTCGAACTGCCGGTTGCCGAACAGATTGTTCCACGACTCCTGGTCGTGCGGCCGTTGGCGAGCCGCGGCGGCCTCGCGCGTCTTCGCGACTTCATCGGCCATGACCGCGAAACCGCGCTGCACGGCGGGGCGGTTGCGCAGCTCTTCATACCATCGCTTGAGATTGGGGGTGTCGTCGAGATTCTGCCCCTGCAGGTTGTGCGGCACCAGCCACGGGTACACTGCGATGTCCGCGATCGAGTACTCTCCCGCCAGATAAGCCGCCTCGCCCAGACGTTTGTCGATCACGTTGTAAATGCGGCGCGCTTCGTTGGTGTAGCGATCGATCGCATACTGCAGTTTTTCGGGTGCGTAGAGGCGGAAGTGGTGCGCCTGCCCAAGCATGGGACCGACGCTCGCCATCTGAAACATCAGCCACTCGACCACTTCGTACTTGCCGCGTGTTTCGGTTGGCATCAACTTGCCGTACTTTTCGGCCAGGTACATGAGGATCGCCCCCGACTCAAAAATCGCAAACGGCTTTCCACCGGGACCTTCCTGGTCGATGATCGCCGGCATGCGGTTGTTGGGACTGATCTTCAGGAACTCCGGCTTGAACTGATCGCCCCTGCCGATATTTACCGGAATGAGGTTGTACTTGAGCCCGAGTTCCTCGAGCATCACCGTCACCTTGTATCCGTTGGGGGTGGGCCAGAAATATACGTCGATCATCGACGGCTCCTTGGTTTTCGTAGTGGAACTCTGGCTCGGCTGTAGTGCCGGGAGCAGGCCGGCCTCAAGGGACCAGGCGGGCCAACACCAGCGCTACCTCTTATTCCAGTTCCCTGTCAGCGTCGCCTTTGCGAACGCCCATCAAGAAAGCTTCAATAAATGGATCGATCGCGCCGTCGAGCACCGACTCGGTGTTGCCGATCTCGATACCGGTGCGATGGTCTTTCACGAGCTGGTAGGGTTGCAGCACGTAGGAACGAATCTGGCTGCCCCACGCGATGTCTTTTTTGTCCTTGCTGAATTTTTCCAGCTCTTCCTTTTTCTTGCGTTGCTCGAGCTCGAACAACCGCGAACGAAGGATCTTCATTGCCATCGCGCGATTCTTGTGCTGTGAGCGTTCGTTCTGACAGCTCACCACGATCCCGGTGGGGATATGCGTCATCCGCACCGCCGAGTCGGTTTTGTTGACGTGTTGCCCGCCCGCACCGGAGGCGCGAAAGGTATCCACGCGCAGGTCCGCGGGATTGATCACCACCTCGACCTTGTCGTCAATCGCCGGGAACACGAACACCGAGGCAAACGAGGTATGCCGACGCGCATTGGCGTCGTAGGGCGAGATACGGACCAGGCGATGGATGCCGGCTTCAGCTTTCAGATAGCCGTATGCGTAGTCTCCATCCACTTCGAACGTGGCGCTTTTGATCCCGGCACCTTCCCCGGGTTGCAAGTCGGCGAGGTCGGTTTTGAAGCGTCGTCGCTCCGCCCATCGCAGGTACAGCCGAAGCAGCATCTCGGCCCAATCCTGGGCCTCCATCCCGCCGGCCCCCGGATGAATCGAGACGATCGCGCCGAGGCGATCGTACTCACCGCCCAGCATCACCTGCAGCTCCTGGCGCTCCAGCTCCTCGCGCGCGGTGTTTAGGGCAGCTTCTGTCTCTTGGGCAGCCTCGGAGTCCTCCGCGCCTTCCTCGAGGGCCATTTCGAGAAACACGCGCGACTCCTCGAGCGTTTTCTTAAGCCGATCGAAGCCTGCCAGCTGTGCTCGCACGCGATCCTGCTCCTTGAGCACGGCTTGCGCAGCTTCCGGCCGGTCCCAGAACTCGGGTTTGCTTGATTGTTGGAGAAGCTGGTCCTGGCGGGCGGTCAGGCTGGGAACGTCAAAGACGCCTCCCGAGCTGGTCGGTGCGCTGTTCGAGATCGCTTAGTTCTTGTCGCATATCGCTGAGCATGAAGCACATTGTGGCACAACTTGCGCGACGACTTAACTGCTGCCGGCGGTCCGGGAAGGGTCCTTCCGGCGCAACTGCAGCGAGCAGGGAAGCACGGTTGAGGAAGGCGCCAGGACCGGAGCAGGGGGACGCACCTTACCAATATGCAACCGCCCGCAGCCTCAGGAAGCTTCGCGTCGTGAGCCCGCGCCGTTGGCGGCGAGAATTTGTTCGACCACCGTTTCCAGCCGACCGGGCTTGCGCGGGCGCAACCAGGCGGCCAGCACTGCCAGTATCGTCAGCACGAAGCAGATTTGCGAAAACACATCACCGACTACCGTGTATATTGTGCGGACCGGGCGCCACGACACGTCTTCGATCTCGGTGCCGCGCTTGAACAGCGGAGTCCGGTCGGTGATTTCTCCACTCGGCCTGATAATCGCGCTGACCCCGGTGTTGGCGGTGCGAATCATCGGGGTCTTGGTCTCCACCGAGCGCATCGCCGCCATCGCCAGGGCCTGGTAGGGCGCGGAGCTCTCGCCATACCAGGCATCGTTGGTGATGTTCACCAGCACGTCGGCCCCCTTGTTCACCTCCAGACGCGTGAGATTGGGAAAGACGCTCTCGTAGCAGATCAGCACCCCCAACCTGGCGCCGTCCTCGGAAAACAGGGTTTGCGCGGTACCGGGAATCATGTCGCCCATTCCCTCGACCACGCGATTAACCATTGAACCGAGAAACCTGCGCGCAGGAACGTACTCGCCGAAGGGCACGAGGTTGATCTTGTCGTAGTGCGCGACCAGCACGCCCTGTGCCGAAATCAGGTCGGCGCGGTTGAAGAACCCGTATTGCCCGTCACGTACCGCCAGTGCCGGGGCCCCGAACAAGATCGGAACTCTGATCGCACGGGCGAGTTGGAGCAGCGCGTCGCGGTACGCTGCCTCATCGGCCAGGGTGGCCGGATAGCGATCGTCGGGCTGAAAATAAAATGCGGCCGCCGCTTCCGGCCATACGATCAGGTCGACGCCACGTTTGGCCGCAGCGATTGATTCGTCCTGGTAGACCTTGAAACTCTGCGGCAGAAAGTTCGGATCCCACTTGAGGCTCTGGGGAATATTTCCTTGTACCATCGCGACCCGAAACGAGCCCCGCCAGGGTGCGCTCTTGAGTTGCTGCAGTCGATAGATGCCGAACCCGAACACCAGGAGCATGACCACGGTTAGCGCACTCAGGCTCACCGCCTGAAGGCGCGAACTGCCACGCCGGAAGAACACCACGTAGGCGACGGCGTTGAAGAAGACGATCAGCGCCGAGATTCCGTAGACCCCGGTGATTTCGGCGAACTGGATGATGGTCAGGTAGCTGTAGGCGGCGTACCCAACCAGATTCCACGGAAACCCGATCGGAAAATAGGTGCGGACCCATTCGACCGCAGCCCACGAGACCGGCATCGTCACCACCATCGGTATCCTGAGCCGACGTGCGCAGAATGCGCCCGCCCAAATCGCGATCGCGCTATAGACGGCGAGCACGGCGGCGAGCACCAGCATCGCCAGGATCGCGAACGCCATCCGCACGTCTGCGAAATTGTGCAGCGGAATCGCGATCCAGTACATCGACCCGACAAAAAAGGAGAACCCCGCCAGCCAGGCCCATCCCAGGACGTGCCCGAGCCCCTCGCCCTCGATGGCATAGAAGAGTGGAATGAATGCCACCCAGGCGAACAGGCTCAGGTCAATCTTGGGAAACGCCAGTGCCAGCGCCAGTCCGCTGGCGACGCACAACGCGGCGCGGGTCAAGGAGCTGGACAGGTTCATTTCCCGGTTCCGAGCGGCTTGCGGAGCGCGATTACCTCCGGCTGAGGTCCGTAGCGGGAGGCAAAAACTCCGTTCGCACGGCGGCACTCCCATACCGAGGCGATGCAGAGCTCGGATTGACGCTGCGGACCACCACCCCAGTCAAGTTCGCGCTCGAAGATCGAGTCGAGCGGAGGATTTCCATCAGGCTTCATTCTTACCATGCGCTCACGCTCGGACGAGAGCGACGGCCTCGTGCTGCACGGCTGGATGACAGACCGAGTCCGCCTGTTGAAAGCATAGCGCCTGTCGAGGGCGATTCCGAAGGATTCGTATGGCCAGCGATTCCTCGAGGACCACGATCTGCCGAGCCGAGGTGTCGAAAACTACCGACTGCCGGATGCGCACCCGGCGCCGTCCTGCATGCACGGCGGAGAACTGGTCGCGAGTAGGTTGACGTCTGCTGGTCGCTGGTTGATCGGCCGTTCGCCGCGCGGACGAAATGACCCGGGACCGCGGCAGGTGCGGCAGGGGACCATCGTCGCTCGCTCACCGCGCGGTTCGCTTTCCGGAACGCCGCGTGGCAGCTTTACCCACCTTGCGGCGGTCCGTGCTCCGTCGCGAGACCGCTTGTATGAGTTCGCGCTCGCGCGCGAACATCCGGCGCGCCTCGACGCGCGATCGTTCGTGGTCGTAGCCAATCAGGTGCAGCGTCCCGTGGACGAGGAGGGTTCGCAGCCGCTCGGCTGGCGACACTCGGTACTGCGATGCCTGGCGAAGTGCCGTGTCGATCGAGATGACAACGTCGCCCAGCATGGTGCCGGGGAGGTCGACCAGCTGGTGAAGATTGGACGCGGGAGCGCCAACTTCCTCGATCTGCGAGAACGACAGCACATCGGTCGGCGAGTCGGTAGCGCGAAACTCCCGATTGAGTCCCTGGATGGTCGGATCGTCAACCATGATAACCGAAAGCTCGGTGCGCCCGAGGCCGAGCGCCGAGAGCAGGCGGTGGGCATCGGCGCGCAGCGCCCGAGCATAGCCGCGAGCACGGGCGCATGCGACACGAAGCGCGACCGTCACCAGGAACGGTCCTCAGGAATTTCCGCTGCCCGCCGGGAGTGCGGGGCCTTCGCGCTGAAAGGATTCATAGGCGGCAATTACCGCGGACACGAGGCGATGGCGCACCACGTCGCGATCGGTGAAATAGATGAACTTGATGCCCTCGGTGTTCGCCAGCACGGTGCGCGCTTCCTTGAGTCCGGAGAGCTTGCCGCTCGGCAGATCGATCTGGGTTATGTCGCCGGTTATCACCGCCTTGGAGTTGTACCCGAGCCGGGTCAGAAACATCTTCATCTGCTCCGAGGTGGTGTTCTGTGCTTCGTCGAGAATGATGAAGGAGTCGTTGAGGGTGCGCCCGCGCATGAAGGCGAGCGGCGCGACCTCGATGGTGCCGCGTTCGAGCATCCGCCGCGCCCGATCGAAATCGACCATGTCGTGGAGCGCATCGTAGAGCGGGCGCAGGTAGGGATTGACCTTCTCCGCCAGGTCGCCGGGGAGGAACCCCAGCTTCTCGCCGGCCTCGACCGCGGGCCGACACAGGACCATGCGCGTAACCTGGTTTTTCATCAGCGCGGCCAACGCCATGGCCATCGCGAGATAGGTCTTGCCGGTGCCGGCGGGTCCGATCCCGAACACAATGTCGTGCGAGCGGATCGCATCGATGTAGAGCTTCTGATTGATGCTCTTGGGCGAGATAACCCGCTTGTGCGCGGAGACATAGATGGTGTCGAGAAAGATGTCCTTCAGTTCGGCGTTGCGATCACCGCGCAGAATACGGATCGAGTATTCGACGTCGCTGGGAAAAACCGGATAGCCGCGCTTCAGCAGTTCGTAGAGCTCGCCGAGGACCTTGCCTGCCAGTGCCTGTTCAGCGTGAGGCCCCGCGATGCGCATCGCCGTACCGTTGACGTCGATCCGGACGCCAAGCGCCTGCTCCAGGGTGCGGATGTGCGCGTCGTGCTGACCGAGCAGATCAGTTATCAGGCGGGAATCGTCGAAGTGGAGTTCCAGCGCGTCTTCGCCGGGTCGCTCGGAAACTGCCTGGCTGTGTGAAGAGCTGATGGCCGTCGATACCTCGGGTTGCCTCGAATCATCGTATGCGAAACCGGCTGGACTTTGAAAGCGCAAGGCAGGGTCGAATCTCCGCACTACGCCCGGTCACCGGGCGGCACCAGCCCGGACCGTGGATTGCGACCCGGAGGTTTCGGCTTGCGTGGTGTCCCCTGAAGAAAAAATTCGTTCTAGGCTACCAGGCTTGCGACTTTCGCCAGCGCCGCGTCGAGCTGCTCGGCGTCACGGCCTCCCGCCTGCGCCAGGTCGGGACGCCCACCGCCGGTGCCGCCGACGATCGGTGCGATCTGCTTGATGATATCGCCGGCCTTGATGCGATTCGTCAGGTCCGCGGTGACCGCGACCAGCAAGGCGACCTTGCCCTCGCCCTGATCGGAGCCGAGCACGACCACTGCCGAGGAGTATTTCTGTCGCAGCCGATCAGCCAGCTCGCGCAGCGCTCGCGGATCGATTCCGTCCGCGCGGCGGGTCACCACCTTGATTCCTTTTACCTCGCGGACCAACTCCGCGGCGCTGCCATCGGAACCGCCGCCGCTCGCCAGCTTCTGCTCGAGGGCGCGTAATCTCTTTTCCAGTTCCTTCTCGCGCGCAAGAACTTTCTCCAGGCGTTCGAGCGCGGCGGCATCGTTGGTGCCGAGCTTCGCGCCGATTTGCCCGAGCAGCTTCTCATGCTCGCGGACCGCATCGATCGCACCCTGGCCGGTTGCCGCCTCGATGCGGCGGACCCCGGCCGCTACGCCGGATTCGCCGTGGAGCTTGAAGAACCCTACATCTCCGGTCCGCGTCACGTGGGTGCCACCGCACAGCTCGACGGAAAAATCGCCCATTCGCACCACCCGCACCAGGTCGCCGTATTTGTCGCCGAAGAACGCCAGCGCGCCCGCCTTGAGGGCGTCGTCGTAGGGCATCTCCTCGACCGTCACTTCGGCGTTCTCCCGGATGCGTGCGTTGATTTCCTCTTCGATGCTGGAAAGCGCGTTGGCGTCGACCGGACCCTGATGGCTGAAATCGAACCTGAGCCGTTCCGGAGTAACCAGCGAGCCCGCCTGATGTACCTGTGTGCTGAGGATATCGCGCAGCGCGTAGTGAAGGATGTGAGTCGCCGAATGATTCAGCATCGCCGCGTCACGCCGGATTCGATCCACCCTCAGGCTGACATGCGCACCCCGCCGAAAGTCCGCGGCATCGCCCTTAAGGATCCGCCCGATATGGACGATCGAGCCATCGGATTTGCGTGTCTCGCTGATTTCCGCGAGCGCACCCGATTGGGTCTCGATTACCCCGCGGTCCCCGACCTGGCCGCCGCCTTCCGGATAGAAGGGAGTTTCTGCAACGACGATCCCGACCGAGCCGCCGTCCTGCGTCCCCGCGGCTAGAATTTCGGATTCCCCCGCGTAGCGATGATAGCCGGTGAAACGCGAGGAGGTCCCGGCGGCGATCTGAATCTCGGGTGCCGCGGACTCGTCCTTGCGCGCCGCGCGTGCGCGCTCGCGTTGCCCCTCCATCAGAAGATCGAACTCCGCCAGGTCCACCTCGATTCCATCGTTGCGCAGGACGTCCTGGGTGAGATCGAGGGGGAAGCCGTAGGTATCGTAGAGCTTGAATGCGATCGCGCCGGAGAGGGTCCGTGCACCAGCCTGCCTAAGCCGCGCCTTCTCCTCGTCGATCAGTTCCAGACCCCGGTCCAGAGTTTCACCGAAGCGAGTTTCCTCGGCAGTGATCACCTGGGCGATTTCGCCTGCCCGCTGGCGAAGCTCCGGGTAAGCGTCACCCATCGCCGCGACTACCCCGTCATTCACGGTCGCCAGGAACGGCCGATGGATCCCCAGATAGCGGCCGTGCCGTGCGGCGCGCCGGATGATGCGGCGCAGGACGTATTCGCGATCGGTGTTGCCGGGATTGATGCCCTCGGCGACCAGGAAGGCCATGGTCCGTGCGTGGTCTGCGATCGCGCGGAAGGAGATGTCCACCGCCGGGTTCTGCCCGTAGTGGCCGCCATCGCCCAGCTCGCCCGCCGCGCTGTCAATTTTTTTGATGATCGTCTGGAACAGATCGATATCGTAGTTGCCGAGGACTTTTCCGTCGCTCCGTTCGAGGCTCTGCAACGCCGCGGCTATCCGCTCCAGCCCGGTACCCGTATCGACGTGCTTGTGCGGCAACGGCGTGAGCTTTCCCGAGGCGTCGCGGTTGTACTGGATGAACACCAGATTCCCGAGTTCGACGAAGCGCTCGCATCCATCCACGTTGACCCCGCAGCGCAGCGGGCGATGCCCGCTACCGTCGCACGCCCGCTCCCCGCGGTCGATATCGATTTCGGAATTGGGGCCGCACGGTCCGGTCTCGCCCATTTCCCAGAAATTGTCCTTGTCACCGAAGCGCATGATGCGCTCCCTGGGCAGGACCCCCAGCTTGACCCAGATTTGTTCTGACTCCTGATCATCTTTGTGGACGGTTGCATAAAGGAGCCCGGGATCGACCCCCCAAAGCTTGGTGATCAGCTCCCAGTGCCACGCGATCGCCTCGGCCTTGTAGTAATCCCCGAACGACCAGTTGCCGAGCATCTCGAAAAAGGTGTGATGGTAGCTGTCGCGACCGACCGCTTCGAGGTCATTGTGCTTGCCGGAGATGCGCAGACACTTCTGGCAATCGACTACGCGCCGGCTGGGCGGAGTGCGGATGCCGAGAAAGTAGTCCTTCATCGGCGCCATCCCTGCGTTGACGAACAGCAGGGTCGGGTCGCCCTTCGGGACCATCGGGAACGAGGGAACTATTGCGTGGCCGCGTTCTTTGAAGAAGTCGAGGAACGACTGCCGTATGTTGGCGGTTGTCCAGCGCATCGACCGACCATTCTATCCAAGCGCGGCAAAGCTGCCCACCGTCTGCGCGGAGCGGGGAAGGAACCCCCCGCCACGAGGCAGGGGAAGCAGGCAGATTGGAGAGAGGATGGAGGACCCCCGCCACAACCCTGCCGGACGTCTGTGGGACGGTTCGGCTCTCAGCCCTTCTTTTTCGCTGCGGGGGGCACGGTGACGGGGGCGTCTTTTTCCCCGTTGGAGGCCGCGGGGGGCGCAGCCGCTCGCGTCTGCAGTTTGGCGCGAATTTTCTGCTCGACCTCATCGGCGAGCTTTGGATTTGCCTTCAGCAGGTCGCGCGCATTTTCGCGACCCTGCCCGATGCGTTCCCCTTCGTAGGAATACCAGGCGCCCAGTTTTTCGATTACACCCAGTTCAGAACCGAGATCGACCAGTTCGCCTTCCTTGGAAATTCCGGAGCCGTAGAGGATATCGAATTCCGCTTCGCGGAACGGCGGCGCGACCTTGTTCTTTACGACTTTGACCTTGGTGCGCGAACCGATGACGTCGTTTGCGGTCTTGATCGTGCCGATCCGACGAATATCGATCCGTACCGACGAATAGAACTTGAGCGCGTTGCCACCGGTGGTGGTTTCCGGATTACCGAACATCACGCCGATCTTCATGCGAATCTGATTGATGAACACCACGATGGTGCGGGAGCGCGCGATGACCGAGGTCAGCTTGCGCAGCGCCTGTGACATCAGGCGCGCCTGCAGACCCATCTGCGGTTCACCCATCTCGCCCTCGATTTCCGCCCGCGGGACCAGGGCGGCGACCGAGTCGATCACCAGGATGTCGATCGCACCCGATTGCACCAGGGTTTCCGCGATCTCGAGCGCCTGCTCGCCGTTGTCGGGCTGTGAGATCAGCAGGTCTTCGACTTTAACCCCCAGTTTGCGTGCGTAAGACGCGTCGAGCGCGTGCTCCGCGTCGATGAACGCGCCGATGCCGCCGGTCTTCTGCGCTTCGGCGATACATTCCAGCGCCAGCGTGGTCTTGCCGGACGATTCAGGGCCGTAAATTTCGACCACCCGTCCACGCGGCAGGCCCCCGACCCCCAGCGCGATGTCCAGACCAAGCGAGCCGGTCGGCACGACGGCTATATTCTCCTCGATCGACTGCTCGCCGAGCTTCATGATCGAGCCCTTGCCGAACTGCTTTTCGATCTGGCTCAGCGCCAGATCGAGCGCCTTGCTTTTGATCTCTTGAGCCATCGTGCTGACTGCCCCCGTGTTGGCAGAAATGTCCGTCCCGAAATCTTGTCACAAAGAAAAGAGAATAGCGCTATGCCCGATCGCGACGCCATCCACAAGCCGCGAGACAGGGATCGGACCCCTCACACCAAAGGCACCGGGACACCAGGGTCGGAACAGCTGCTCCCGAATCCGAGTTCGGGTCCGGGTGCTCGCGTGCTTCGTCTCGGGGGTTCGGTGGCTCGCTGATTCCCTCACCTGGGGGCGCGGCCCCAGGCCTCTATCAGTCGCTGAAATGCGCGCTTCAATTCCGGATCCGTCATTTCCGGCAGTTCGATTGCGCGACGCGTCGCGCGTGGCACCATGTGCAGCTTTGAATGCTCGCGGCGCGAGAGGCGGCCCTGGACAAAACGCAAATCGCGTACGACGTCGGGGTCGATCTTCTCGTGCAGCCGCGCCAGGATCTGCGGCTTCATCAAGTTGAGTTCTTGAATCCACATCGCGCCCGACACTTTAACCACAGCCGTATGAAACTTGAGCGACGACACCTGGGTGCGGCGCGCGATCGTCTCGCCGACGATCTCCGGCCACAGCCGAGTTAGCCGCACGATTCCGAACTGTCCTTCGGTGTCGAAGCGATCAAGAAGCGGCTGCAAAGCCTCGCTCATCTTCACCGGGGGTTTCGAAATCTTCGCTGGCATCGGGTGCTCACGATAGCGCGGATCTTTCTGGCCATGAACGAAGCCGCGAAACGACGGTGTCCAGGCATGCGTTCGCGCGATTCCCGGTCCGGGTTCGTATGAGCCGAGCTAATCATAAGTGGCCATCTGGTGAAGTCAATTTTCGATGGCGAAGACTTGTCGAAAAACTGTCCACAGCATAATATATGGGTTGTGAACAGGGTAATGAACACTATATATTGGGTCCAGAGCCTTGACATCCCCTACGACCTGCGAGCATATTGGCGCCCTTGGGACGATAAGTTGCCTTTCCTGTGGGATATCAACAACAGGTCGGTAGGCACTTAAGAGGGCAGGGCTTGAGGTAGCGCGGACGAAAATCCAGGGGAGGTGGGGCGATGGCTGGGGGAGCACCGGACTTGGACAACGTGGCACTGAAAAACGCAGATCGCAGGCCGGGAAATCAGCAACGGGCCGTCGGGCTCGAGCGGTTCTTCACCACTCCCGGTCGCGACCCGATGAACGAAGTCGACTGGGAGCTACGCACCGCAGTCATCACCGGCGAAGACGGGCGCGTGGTGTTCGAACAAGGGGAGGTGGAGGTACCGCGCGCGTGGTCGCAGACCGCGGCCAATGTGGTCGTATCCAAATACTTTCGCGGGCCGATCGGCGTCGAGGATCGGAAGCGGCATCCCTCCTCGATGGAGCGCGAGCGCTCGGTGCGCCAGCTCATCGGCCGGGTGGTTGAAACGGTCACGGGATGGGGCGATCGGCAGGGTTACTTCGGCGCGGTGGAAGAGCGCGAAAGCTTCCGCGCCGAATTGACTCACTTGCTTCTGAACCAGAAGGCATCGTTCAACAGTCCGGTCTACTTCAACGTTGGAATCGACCCCAAGCCGCAATGCTCCGCGTGCTTCATCCTCAAGGTCGACGACAACATGGATTCGATTCTCGGCTGGTACCGCAACGAGGGAATGATTTTCAAAGGCGGCTCCGGGTCGGGTGTGAATCTCTCCGCCGTGCGCTCGTGCAAGGAGAAGCTTTCTTCGGGTGGGACCGCGTCGGGTCCGCTGTCGTTCATGAAAGCCGCGGACGCGTCGGCGGGCGTAATCAAGTCGGGCGGCAAGACCCGGCGCGCGGCCAAGATGGTGGTGCTCAACGCCGACCATCCCGATGTCGAGGAGTTCATCAAGTGCAAGGTCGAGGAGGAAAAGAAGGCTTGGGCGCTTATCGATGCGGGTTATGACAGCTCGCTCGATGGTCCCGCGTACAGCTCGGTGTTT
>JAFAHS010000442.1 GCA_019237115.1 Deltaproteobacteria bacterium | reverse complement strand
CAAGCGCATCTACGTTCAGGATCATATCGACAACTGCCTGGAAGAGGCCGCCGGCGTGATGCCGCGCGAAGCGCGTGACTCGCTTTCGGAGTTCAAGGAAATCGCGAAGTATTTGTGAGCGAGACCAGCATGGAGCGGGCGATTCACCAACCCCACGGCGGGCTTTCGGCGGGGCATCACGGCAGCCACACGCACCTTCATGGGGTCATCGATCTGCAATTGACGACCACGACATGCGGACTCGCTGCGCTCAAATGGTCGTTCCTGGTGCTGGCGATCGGCAGCGCCTTGCAAGTGGCGCTCCTGATGGTTTCCGGCAGCGTCGCGTTGCTCGCAGACGCGATCCACAACGCGGCCGACGCGATGACCGCGATTCCCTTGGGAATCGCCTTCCTGCTGATGAAGCGAAGGCCAACCGGGCGTTTCACTTACGGCCTTGGACGGGTCGAGGATCTCGCGGGCGTGGCGGTCGTTCTGGTGATTCTGCTGAGTGCGATTGCAGCAGCCTATGAAGCGGTGCGCCGATTATTCCACCCGCATCCGGTGGGCTCGCCGGGCGTGCTGGTGGTGGCGGCCCTGATCGGATTTCTTGCCAACGAGTTGGCAGCGCTGATCAGGACGCATGCGGGAAAGGAGATTCACAGCGCCGCCCTGGTTGCCGACGGACAGCATGCCCGCGTCGATGGTCTGGCCAGCCTTGCGGTTGCGGCGAGTGCCGGCGCTATCAAGCTTGGCTATCCCATGGCCGATCCAGTCATCGGGCTTGCGATCTCGGCCCTTATCCTCGTGATTGTAGGCAAATCGGGGGTGGCGGTTTTTACTCGGATGCTCGATGGGGTCGAGCCCGGCCTGGTCGATGAGATTCGCCGCTCAGGGAGGCAGGTGCCGGGAATTCGCGACCTGCGTCAGGTGCGAGCCCGATGGATCGGGCATCGGTTGTATGCCGAGGCCGACATCGCGATCGATTCGTGCCTGTCAGTCGGCGAGGGAATCGAGTTGGCCCGGCGCTTCGAGCTCGAAGTGATGAGCCATCTTCCCGAAATCCGTGCCGTGCACGTGGGGATTCGCACGGCTGAAGAAAGTTCCGCATGATTCGCCATCGCTATCTGATCCTGCTCCTGGCGGTAATTGTCTGGGCAACCGCACTCGCGGTCTACCTGCTCGGAAAAAGGTGGCTGCTGTTTGGCGCCGGCGCGGTGGCGCTCGTGGTCGCAATTCACATGGTGCTGGTGTTGATTGCGTTTGCCCTGGGCGGTGCCTCACTGGTCGGATTCCTGCTCGGATGGATTCACCCGCAGGAAAGCGAAACTCCCGTCACCAGCAGCAAGCTGATCCACTGGGCGCGGAGCTATGATCTCCTGGTATGGTTGCTGACGCTCGGGCGCGATCGGGTGTTTCGCGAGAAGACGCTCGATCTTGCGTTGATCGCGCCGGGTGAATCGGTTTTGGACATAGGCTGTGGTACCGGCACGCTGGCGATCGCCGCCAAGCGTCGGGTGGGATCGGCGGCCAGCGTGACCGGAATAGACGCATCGCCGCAGATGATCGCGCGCGCCTGCAAGAAGGCGCGAAACGTTGGCTCCGAGGTTACGTTTGCAACCGCGGACGTCGAGAATCTGCCCTACGCGGCAGGCACCTTTGACGTGGTCCTGAGCACGGTGATGCTCCATCACCTGTCGGAAGACGCGCGGCTCAAATGCCTTGGCGAGGTACGCCGCGTTCTGAAGCCGGGCGGCCGGTTTCTCGCGCTCGATTTCAGCGGCGCCGCGGCTGAACGCCGAACCCGCGTGGGTCGAATGCACAATCATGCTCGATTCAACCTGCTCCGGCTGATTCCGCAGCTACGCGCGGCCGGGCTGAACCCGCTCGAGAGCGGGCCGGCCGGCTTTCGTGATCTGCAGTTTGTTCGAGCGGTCCTCGCTTAGGGGTAGGCACCGGCCGCGTCGCACCTGTGTCCTTCCTTCTTCTGTTAGATCACACTGAAATCAGCGTAAGCCGCACCGCCCGACGATGTGGCGGCCGACAATGAAACCGACTATGCCACGAGTCGATTGGGTGCGTGTGATGGCATTTCGCACCCGGCGACACCATCTGCATCGACGAGCACCCAAAACAGCGATGCTCGAGGTGGTGGCCGCCCTCTGCGGGATGCAGGCGCAGGTAATGTCCTCGGTAGGACTGGCGATGTGCGCGCGAATCGAGGGCCTCACGCCTGCCGACGTGCGCGATGCGTTGT
The DNA here is from genome assembly GCA_019237115.1 of Deltaproteobacteria bacterium. Lineage (GTDB taxonomy): Bacteria > Desulfobacterota > Binatia > Binatales > Binataceae > JAFAHS01. The sequence continues at coordinate 5,028 of JAFAHS010000442.1, read as the reverse complement.
GGAAGCGTCGACGCCTGGTCAAAACCTGGGCCATGCGCGGCACGCTCCACGTTCTGCACGCCGACGATTATGTACGCTGGCAAAGGGCGCTCGGTGCTTATGCCCACCACACCAAGCCGGGATGGTTTCAGCGTTGCGGACTCGCTCCCCAGGAACTCGATGTGATCGTGGCGGCAATCGGGCGTGCGCTGGGACGCCGGCTTCTCACCCGTGACCAGCTCGCCGACGCGGTCGCGCGAGTCGTGGGGACCTCCGAGCTTGGGGACATCCTGCGACAAGGGTGGGGTTGGATGCTGAAACCGGCTGCGTTTCATGGGCAGCTCTGCTTCGGTCCCAGCATGGGCGCTAACGTGCGCTTCGCGCGACCCGATGTGTGGCTGCGGCGGGCACCGCGACCGGAGTCGCGCGGGGGGTGGATCGACCTGACCCGCCGGTTCCTGGCGGCGTATGGTCCGGCGACCCGAGTCGACTATTCGCGATGGAGCGGTGCGCCGCTTGCACACGTGGACGAGACGTTAAGATCGCTGGGAGCGGCGGTCACCGAGATCAGTCTCGCCGGGGCGAAGGCGTGGGTTCTGACCAAGGACGTTGCTGAACTTGTGGCGGCAGAACCATCCGGGGCGGTGCGGCTTCTTCCGGCATTTGATCAGTACGTGATAGCGGCGTCCCCCCATGTGCATAACCTTCTTTCCGGTGGGCATCGCAAGGACATCTTTCGTCCGCAGGGCTGGATTTCGCCGGTGCTGATGGTTGATGGGCGGATTGACGGGGTCTGGTCCTACCAGCGAAACGGGCGAAGGCTTTCGGTCAAGATCAGGCCGTTCGTGAGAATGACACGCCAGGTATGGGACGCAGCGGAGGGTGAGGCACAGCGGCTGGCGAAATTTCTGGATGGAGAACTCGATCTAGTACGAGAGTGAGGCCTTCTTTCGCGTTCTAGTCAGCGCGCTGGTCGACACAACCGACGAGATTCCAATCGCGCTCGCGCCGATCCATCTCGGGCTTCGATTCTCGGAGAGAAAAAAAAAGGTGCTGGTAGTTAATTTTTCATAGTCGCGCACGCTCTCGCTAAAGCCGAGTTAAGCAGGTTTGTGAGAAACGCACCGCTCTGGCTGTCGTTGCCGGAATTGAGCTTCCAGGAAATGTTCGTGGTGCCGGAGTCGGAGAGCTGAGATGATGGTCGCGTTTACCATTCGAAACCTACAGAGAGCCGCTCGCCGAATCTGTGCGTATCGTCCGCGACACTTTCGGACATCGTGCCGGATAAGAACTTGCCATTCCCAGCGGAGTCGAATTCGAGACTGCCATTCCCGGGAACCGTCTGCGTGTCATTGGGCGCTGACGGCCACGTGCAGGCCTACTCGCCCACGAGAAGTTCGAGTTGCGCCTTGAGATCGCGGCGAGCCTGGTCGGCCGTCTCGGCGTTCCCCTGAGCATGGGCTCCTCTGCGCGCGCATCCAGCGACCTCTCCAGCATCGACGATGTCAAAGATGCTCTTGAGCCTGATGGTGCAGTTCGCAAAATTGCGCGTCCAGGGACTGTACTGCGGATGGGTGCTGACCGTAGTGCCGCCCGGGTGGAGAGCGGTTCGATCGGGCAGGGGATAGTTGGTATCGGGCGGGATGGTGTCGAATCCAGCTTCAGCATCGGGATAGACGGCAACCTGCAGGTCTGCGCCGCCTGCCTTAAGGAACCCCACCAAGTCCACGCACCGACTCGCAGGCTCCAGGTCATCTTTTTCACCTACAAAGATTCGTGCCGGTGCGTAGAGTCTCGGCGGCGCGCCGGTAAATTCCAGGTTGCAGTAGGGAGAGAATGCGAAGAATGCGCGAAAGAGCGCGGCGTCCTTCGGCGCGAAGACCTCCCGCGCCTCTGCAGTGTCGGCAAGCAGCGTCGCGGTGGCCAGACCGCTTACGAAGCCCAGCAGGGCAACTCGCTTGCGGTCAATCCGTGAATCGCGCGTGAGAAACTCCAATCCTGCATACGCATCCCCGACCATCTGTCTGGTAGTCAGTGAATTGAGATCGTCACAGGCCCCGGGTGCCAGCCGACGCATAGCAAAGCTATCAATAACGAGGACCGCATAGCCCCAAGCCGGCAGCGTGGATTGCTCCCACGAGGGCGGAATACCGATGGGGCCTTCGCAGATACGAGGCCGTAGATCGACGACGGCCGCAAAGGGGCCGTTCCCGGCTGGAATGCACAACTCGACCGGGAGATGAGCCGAGTGATCGGGTCTTTCAAGCGCAACTTCGGAGCAAGCGGTTTCCGCAGCGGTCACGGGAACCAGTGCAATGGACCTCAGCAGCATCAACACCGCCAACATTCGCGCAGCAGGGGCGCCTGCCCGAAAATAAAGAGGAGCTGAGTTGGCGGCGGTGTTACTTGAAGACTTGGACATCCTGCCGCTCTAGATCGAGGCGTGTCGACCCCTACAGCCCCGACAGATTCTGAAGGCTCTTGCCCTCGCCGATCACAACAAGCAAATCACCTGCCGCGATGGGGGAATCAGGATTTGGGATCATTGAAATAGGTTCCTCTCCACGCTTAAGCGCGACAACCCTGACCCGATCGTTTTGGCGTTCAATTTCGGATACGGTTTTACCGTTGGCCGGACTATTGGGACCAACTTTGATCTCTTCAAGATCGATTTCCGATTGACGCCCCGGAGTCGTGAGTTCCAGAAAATCGACTACCGAGGGCCTCAAGATGCTCGCCGCGATCCGCATCCCACCCCACTGATATGCGGAGAGTGTCTGCGTCGCCCCCGCCAATCGCAGCCGCCGCAGTCCTGCCTCGGAATCGCCGCGCGCATAAATGAAGATGTCTGGTCTCTTTTCGCGGACGGAGAGGACGATATAGACGTTATCGGAGTCGGACGCAGTTGCGGCCACGACCGCCCGGGCTGAACCGATTGAAACTTTCTCCATCACCGATTCTTCCAAAGCTGAACCGATCACGTACATCAGGTTCATCGCGATGAGCTCGTTTTCCTTTGACGCGTCGGACTCGATAACCACCATTGGCACGTTGTACGGTTGCAGCTCCCCGACCACCGCCTTTCCCAATCGCCCGAATCCGCAGATGATGACGTGTTCGGTCAAATCGTGAATTCTCTTGTCCATCGCACTTCTCCCGAAAAAATCGCGCAGAGTTCCTTCCAAGACCAGCTCCGCGGCCACCGTCAGCAAATAGATAACGGTGCCCACGCCGGTAACGATGAGAACGATCGTGAACAGCCGGCCGCCCGGGCTTAGTGGGGTGACCTCGCCAAAGCCCACCGTCGAGACGGTAATAACCGACATGTAGAGAGCATCGACGAAAGTCATCCCTTCTATCGCGATGTAACCAATCGTCCCCAACCAAACGACTAGCGCGATGCCGACCAAGGCCAAGGCAAACCGCCGCGTAGGCGTACTTTGACGAGCATCCCGCCACAGAGGCGAACTGGAAAGAGCAGGCCTGGTCATCGCGAAGAGACTCTACGATGGTGGCGCGAGTTGTTCATGGCGACGCCGATAGGCAACCAGGACTAGAAACCTAAAGTCATTGTTATCAGACGATTTTTCGAATCCGCGGAAGACCGTATGGCGGGCTCAGGGCTGGAACTTCAAGGTCGAAAGCACACGCTGCGGCGGCCCACCATTCTCGCCGGCAGTACTATTTTGCAGGCGCCCCTGGTCTCTTGGTCAGAACCAAACAAGGCGCCTCGCGCAACACTCTTTCCGCAACACTTCCCATTACCAGGTGGCTCAGTCCCCGACGACCGTGCGTCGCCATTACGATCAGATCGGCTCCCAACTCTTGAGCAACGCGGACTATCGTTTCCGCAGGATCCCCAGACTTCACCACCACCTGATGCGGACAGCCAGCGAGATGGTGAGTGGCTATTCTCTCGAGCTCATCAGCTACTTTGCGCTGGTTATCCGCAAACAGATCCTGATACCCGGGAAGGTCTGGCTTCACCATGCTCCGGGGAATTACATGCAAAAGCACAATCTCGGATTCATTTTTCGACGCAAATTGTTGCGCCAAATCCAGTGCGTCCAGACTGTTCTGATCGTTGAACTGGATGGGGCTGAGTATTTTCTGCAACTTGAGTGTCATTTCGCTGATCCGCTCAAGCTCAATTTGCCGTGTTCGAAAGCGAGCTGGTACTTCGCGATCTTCGCGTAGAGTTTCTTGCGCGAAATTCCCAACAAGGTCGCCGCTGCCACCTTGTTGCCGCCGGTGTGTTCTAGCGCACTCATGACGAGGTCCCGTTCGACCTCTGCGAACGATGGAACCCGGTGCGGCGCTGACTTCGGGAACCCGGCCGCCACCGGCAGGCATACCGGTTCGGTCGCGCCTATCGTGCGGGGCAGGTCCTGGAGACGAATCTGCGATGCTCGGGTGAAAGTAAAAGCGCCTTCAATCGCGTTCGCGAGTTCCCTGACATTACCCGGCCAGGAATGGTTCATTATCGCCTGGAGCGCGTCCTGCTCGATTCCCAGCACGTTGCGCCCGATCCGCTCGCGAAACATTTCGATGAAATGCGCCACCAGCATGGGGATGTCTTCAGGTCGTTCGCGCAGGGTCGGCACGTGAAGCATCGAGGCCTGCAGACGATAGTAAAGGTCCCGCCGTAATTGACCGTCGACGACTGCTGCGTGCGGATCGCGATTGGTCGACGCGATAATGCGCACATTGATCGGTTGCTCATGGACCGAACCTATTGGCCGGATCGCACGCTCCTGGATTGCGCGCAGGAGCTTGCTTTGAGTCGACGGGTCCATCTCCGTGATTTCATCGAGAAACAACGTCCCGCCTTCGGCCGCGCGGAACAATCCCGGATGATCGTTCGTCGCGCCGCTGAATGCACCCCGTTTGTAACCGAACAATTCGCTCTCGATAAGGTCCTTCGGCAATGCTGCGCAGTTCAGCGCGACGAACGGCTTGTCGCGCCGTGGTCCCAAGTCGTGGATTGCACGCGCAACCAGCTCCTTGCCGGTTCCGCTCTCGCCCTCGACCAACAAGTTACCGCTGGCT
>JAFAHS010000497.1 GCA_019237115.1 Deltaproteobacteria bacterium | reverse complement strand
AGCGACCCGACCGGGCAGCCCAGCCCCTTGGACAGGCAGAAGGTCACCGAATCCGCGTAGTTGGCCAGGGTTCGCACGTCGCTTTCCAGAGCGATGGCGGCGTTGAAAATCCGCGCGCCATCCAGATGCACCGGGACCCCACATTTTCCCGCCATCGCCGCGACCTCGGCCATGTGCGAAGTTGTCACCGCCACCCCACCACAAAGGTTATGAGTGTTTTCCGTCGCGACCAGGGAGGGCTGCGCGAAATGCGCGTCCGGCGGAGTAGCCAGTTCATCTTCCAGTTGGGTCAAGTCCAGCGCGCCGTTCTCAAGATTCGCAACCGGCGTCATCACCACCCCGCCCACCGCCGCTCCGCCTCCGGCCTCCCACAGGTAGGCGTGCGCCTTGGAACCCACAATCGCTTTGCGCCCGCGTGGACAATGCACCATCAGAGCTATCAGGTTGGCCATGGTGCCGCTGGTCACCAGCAGCGCCGCCGCCTTGCCCGTCATCTTCGCAGCCATGTCCTGAAGCTGGTTGACCGTGGGATCTTCTCCATAGAAGTCGTCGCCGAGCTCGGCGCGTGCGATGGCCTCGCGCATTTCGGCGGTCGGCAGAGTCACGGTGTCACTGCGAAGATCGATAAACGGCTGGTCCTTTGACGCGGCACGTCCGTTGCGGATGCCGTGGGACCTTCCCGATGCGATGGGTAAAACTAGTTCGTTCTCAAAGCGATCCATGTTACGGCGACCACGAGCCTCTTCCATGAACATTCTCGGCGCGGTTCGTGCCCAAGCCGGTTGGTTTCCAGGACTTTGAGCCGGACCACACCCGGTTGCGGGCGCACGGTTGACCTTTCACAAGAGGATTTCTCTCATAGGTCTCGCGCCACTTTAGCTAGGATAGGTCGAAATTTGGCCTGGTCGCGAAAAAGTTGACCGCCTATCTTCCCTGCGGCGTCAAGGGTATCGATTTAATTGCGCAATGGGGTGCGAGCGAGCTCCCAGCACCCGGCGACAGGTTTCCGGACGCTCATTTCGTCAACGAGATCCGAGCCCCGCAGGGGTTTGGCCTCGATCGCAGAAACAGACGACGCGAAATCGGGAGCTGCTGCCAGGAGGGGACGCGTCTCGCCCAGGGCTCCAGGACACTAGAAACTTCGCTTTCTCTTTGGCCCCGCGGTCGGCACTTGACCCAAAGGGCGAGCGCAGCTCGCATGAGGCTGGTTTCGGCCCGTGAATCATCGCGGCGGGGCCAGATCCAGAGTAACTCTTTATGTCTACCGGACTCGCCTATGACGCAAGATGATAGTCGAGCGCTCTTAGCAGATCTTCGCGCCTGAACGGCTTGCTCAGGTGAGCATCGCAACCGGCGTTGCGGGCGCGCTCCACATCGGTATCGAGTGCAGAGGCGGTGAGGGCAATTATGGGCACATGATTCGCGCCGTGCTCGCGTTCCCACTTGCGGATGGCGCTGGTAGCTTCGTATCCGTCCTGCGCGGGCATCTGCATGTCCATTAGTACCGCGTCGTATTTGGACGCGATCACCTTTTCAATCGCCTGACTCCCGCTCTCAACCTCGTCGATCTCGAAGGGCAAATGCCGCAGCATGGCCCGGATCAGCACCCGGTTTACCGCCACGTCGTCGGCTATCAGCAAGCGCAATTGACGCTCCAGGCGTGGATGCTCCTGCGGCTCGGGTCTCGACACCGGCTCATGACGGGAGGAGGCGGCTTCCAGGTGAACCGTGAAGACGAAGGTGCTGCCCTTGCCAACCTCGCTGGCGACGGTGATTTCCCCTCCCATTTCCTTGACCAGGCGCGCGACGATCGCCAGGCCCAACCCGGTTCCCCCATATTCCCGCGTATTCGACGAGTCGGCCTGGGTGAAGGGCTCGAAGATCAGGGCGCGTTTGTCGGGCGGTATTCCAGTTCCGGTGTCGGCAACCGAAAAACGGAACCGCTGCGACTGGAAACCCGGAACCTGTTCCACGGCGACGGTGATGCGTCCCTGCGCGGTGAACTTGACCGCGTTGCCAACCAGGTTCATGAGCACCTGTCGAAGCCGCAGGGAATCGCCAATCACTCGCTCGGGCAACCCGGGAGCAAACTGAGTGACCAGTTCGAGTGACTTTTCGCGCACCGCGAAGGTGAACGCTTCCAGCACTTCTTCGATCGTTCTGCACAGCGCGAATTCCCTGGGCTCAATTTCGAGCCGCCCGGATTCCAGTCGCGCAAGGTCGAGAATCGAGTTGATCAGCTCGAGCAGCATCGCTCCGCTGTGCCGGATTATTTCAAGGTAGCGCCGCTCGTCGGCCTTGAGCTCGGCATCGCCCAGCAGCTCCGCCATACCGAGAACCGAGTTGAGCGGCGTACGAATCTCGTGCGACATGGTCGAGAGGAATTCCGACTTCGCCCGCGCCGCGGCGAGCGCTTCTTCACTTCTCTGCACCAGCTCGGTCTGCGTCTGTTTCAGCTCGGCGATCGCGTTTTGGTGCTCCCTGACCTCGGCCGCCAGCGCCTTGCGGCCCCGCAGCACGGTCTGGATGTGACGTTCGAGCTCGCTTCGATATTGATACAGGGTCGTGCACGCCACCTGGCTGATTACCGCACCCGCCAGGATAGTCAGCCAGTACAACGGCAAGACCGGATCGGCGCGCGGCCACACCACCGTGAACACGGCGAGACCGGCGATGGTAGCAGCGTTCAACCAGAGCTGGCGGTGCGGAGACCACGGCAGGAACGCGGAAGAGCCGACCTCGAGCAGAAGCAGGCCGAGTATGCCGCCCGCCAGCGTGCCCAGCACGGTGCCGACCAGAGTAATCCCGAGAATCACCGCGAAAGCGTTGCCCAGCGCGAACGCTTCCCAGTTGCTGACGAACCACTCCGTAAAGGACACGGAGAGGGTGAGGAGCGCGACCAACAATTCGCCCAGGAAGAAAAGCAATGCCCAGATGCTCAACAGGTGGGCCAACCAGCTGAGCAGGAGACCAAGCAAGGCCACCGCAGCGATCAGCACGAGCCCGATCCGCGTCATCCGAGGGCCGCGAAACGCGGGCGAGACCCACAGCGGATAGGTTTGATCGCGTTCTCCGTCGCGAAATTCGCGGCGTAACCCGATCGGCACGCGCAGCTCGGACAGGTTTCTCACAGCTGGTACCGCCGGAGCTTTGCAAACAGCGTCTTGTAGTCAATCTGCAGGCTTCGTGCGGCGGCGGATTTGTTGCCGCCGGCAGCTTGCAGCGCTCCGGCAATCGCCTCGCGTTCGGCGGCCTCGACCGCCCCGCTGGCGATTTCCTTGAGTGACCGTCCGGCGCTGTGGTTGGTCACGGTGGCACGCGCCGGCAGTGGTTCGATCGGACCGGAATCCGCTGCCTTTGCGAGCAGGGTTCGAACATCTTCCTCCCGGATCATGACCTGCTGAGCCTGCAGCACCGCGCGGCGCATAATGTTGCGCAGCTCTCTTACGTTTCCCGGCCACGCGTAACCCTGCAACAGACCCATCGCATCTTCTTCGATACCCGAAATCGAGCGATGCAGTTCGAGGCTGGCTTCATCCACGAACAGGCGCGCCAGCGCGGGAATGTCCTCGGGACGATCTTTGAGCGGCTGCAACTGGACGGTGAACTCGGCGAGCCGATAGTAGAGGTCTTCGCGGAACGCGCCGGTCTCCACTTTAGCTTCGAGCTCGGCATTGGTGGCCGCGATGATCCGCACGTCAACCGGAATCGCGCGCGAGGTTCCAATCGGCGTGACCTGGCGCTCCTGAATGACGCGCAGCAGTTTGGCCTGCGCAGTGAGCGAGAGATTGCCCGCCTCGTCGAGGAACAGCGTGCCGCCGTGTGCCACCTGGAAGTAACCCTCTTTGTGCCGATCGGCGCCGCTAAAAGCGCCCTTTTCGAAACCGAACAATTCCGATTCAACCAGGGTCTCGGGAATCGCCCCGCAGTCGACCGCGACGAACGGCTTGCCCGCGCGCGAGCTTTCCTGGTGAATTGCGCGCGCGACCACCTCTTTGCCGGTGCCGGTCCGGCCCTGAATCAGGACGGTCAGGTTCGCCCTGGCGACGTTGGCGATTTGCTCGACGATCGCGCGCATCGACGAACTGGGAAGCACGAGTTTGGACAGATAGCCGCCCTGTCCAACGATGTGACGAAGATTCTCGACCTGATCGTGCAGCGAGGATCGTTCAAGCGCATGCTTGATGGTGAGAAGCAGCCGCTCCTCGTCCACCGGACGCAACAGAAAATCGTAGGCGCCGAGCTTGGTCGCCTCTACCGCCGCGGCGACGTCGGTGTCGACCGTGATCATGACGACCGGGAGATTGGGGGCGACGGTCTTAAGCCGGCGCAGCGTCTCAATCCCGTCCATTTCGGGCATCCGTAGATCAAGTAGGACCAGTGAGGGAGGCTCTGCCGTGCAAATCGAGATCGCTTGGGAGCCGCTGCGCGCTTCGACCACCTCGAGATTTGCACGCTCCAGTGTCAGTCCCAGAATCCGGAGGTTCGAGGCTACGTCATCGACCAAAAGTATTTTGCGCGCGGTGGGCATTGGGCCAGGTGTCGCCGGCACGGCTACGGCTGCAGCGTGCTCGGCCGACGGAATTTCACTCCTCAATTATGGCAGTATCTCCATAGGTATGGAGCAGCCTCCATATATTTTTTGATCGGTTCCCTGTTGATGGTCAAAAAAAGCCAATGAAATAGGAATCCACAGTTGAAAGGCACACGGCACGGGAGTTGCTGTATGCTAAAAGTTGTCAAGAGAACAGCCTATTAGGCTAGATTTGGCGAAAAAAGGACAAGATTCTCCAAAAAGGATGGGACTTCCAATAGGAAGTTGAACAAAGATGAAATCAGTGATTCAGCAACCACGCAACCGTTACGAGCAGGCTTTCAGAACGCTTCGAAACAACCTGAGCGGACTTAATCTGCCGGCGGAGACGATAGATGAGCTCATCGAGGGCCAGATGGCGGTTTCCTTCGAGAAGGGCGCGATGCTGTTTTGCGAAGGAAATACCGACGGCATGATGGCATGCATCCTCACCGGCTACGTGAGTATCTATTGCCCGGTCGGCGATGGCAATCGCACCTTGGTTCGCTTGGCCGGACCAGGCGAGATTATCGGCTATCCCGACTACCTCGACCACAACGGCCGGCATGCCCGGATGTTCGAGGCCCAGGTTGCCACTAAATGCACCGTGTCGCTGTTCAGCCGCGATCAAATCCTGCGCATGCTCTCGAAGCTTCCCCCCGACCAGCTCGTGTCAATGCTGACCGCGCTGAACACCTTCTGGTCCGAGAACCTGCGGTTTTTCGCAAGCCTCCTGAATCTCCCCCTGCTTGACCGGCTCAAGCTGGTACTCGGCGATCTCGGAAAACGCGCGGGGGTGACGGATTCCGAGGGAACCATTCTGATCCCCGAGCTCGGCCACGAGCACCTTGCTGAAATGATCGGCTGTTCGCGACCGATGGTGAGTCGCATGATCGCGGAGCTGGTCGACGCGGGCCTGCTCGCCCGACGCGGCAAGCAGTATGTGCTGCTCAAGAATTGGGACTTCGACATGGACCCTCGCAAGTCCAAGTTTGTCCCCAGGGTCGAGGCAGCCGTTGCAAGCCGCCCAAGCCAGTTTACGGTGGCGGCACGACCGGCCAGTCGCGGACTTTCGTCCTTTGCGGTGGGAGCCGCAGCGTAACCGAAAGCTCGGTGGTCGGCGAATTGAATCTCTCGAGAACGGCGTGTTGATCGGAGTTGACAGATTCGGGACAAAGACTAAAAAGGTTCGAGCAGGATGGGATCGGCTCCTCCGGCGCTGTGATGCTGGACCACAAATTCATCGAGAAAATTCGCGAATACGGCGGAAAAAAAGCGCTGGCCGAGATAGTCGATCTCTACTTCGCTGATCAGGTTCAGTTACTGGAGCACATCCGCGAAGCTCTGGCTGCAAGCGACACCGCGCGTCTCCGGGATCGAGCGCATGCGCTAAAGGGATGCAGCATTAATCTGGGCGCGGTGGAAATCGGTTCGCTGTGCGAGAAAATCGAGCGGCTGAGCGCAGCCGGCGAGTTGCGCGAAGCCGCGGCCCTGGTGGATCAACTTGAGTTCGAGGCCTCGGCGGTACGTCACGAGCTGCAGCTCGAACTGTCCAAATAAGGCGCTGTCCACCGCCAATTCCACCGCGAATCGTGCGCGGGTCTCGGGCTGCGGCTGGGCGACCAGGAGTCCTTGGGGCGATCGCTTGCCGTGAGCATCGAATGAGGCCCAAGTCCGTCGCGCCAAGAGCAAAGACAGAGGTGCCAGGGCAACGCTCGCATCACCCAGGGCTCTCCTCATGGAAAGGCACCACGCTCCGACCCAACCCCACGGTCTGGGCTGATTTGCAAGCTTCGAGAGCCTTCCCCGACTTCCAGCCGGTCGATCACTCGCGCTGCCCGGACAGTTGCGAGATAGTTCCAAACTTTCCCCAAAGAGGTAGCGGCGGTGAGCGCAGTCGCTGTCACCTGTTCGTGTCGACTATTCGATTGGCTTGCGCAGCGAGCCGTTACCAAGCTCGATGATCGCCTGGCGCGGGATGCGCCAGTTTCCTTTCGCGCCCGTCCTGAATCCGGGTAGCTTTCCGGTATTCAGCAATCTGTGCACCGTCATCGCGTGGATGCGGAGATACTCAGCGACTTCCTGGACAGTCATGTAAGGACTCTCCGCCTGTGTCGAAGGACCTTTTACCATGGGCCAATATCACCTGAAACGAGCGTTCAGCTACGCCAACATTCACCAGTTGGGGCGATCGCAGGGTCAAAATAATGCTTGCGCGTTGCGAAGTGCTGCTAGGCTCCCAAACGGAGAACGGGAGGGTGGCTAACCAAACGGCGTGAGCAAAAGACGCTTCGAGACGCTCAACCACTCTTTCCGTAGGGGGCAGCAGTGAGTTTCGGAATGAACAGTCGAGTGCGTCGGACGGAAGTCCGCGGAGACGCATCGCGCGGCAACGGCTTATTGCTGTCACCCACTCTCCGCCACGGTTCCAAAGTGCCCATGAATGAAGTGCTGACAGTGGCAGAGGTGGCCGCCTTTCTAAGAGTAAATCGGTCCACCGTCTACAAGCTCATCAGGCGTGGCGAACTGCCGGCCTTCAGAGTCGGGAGTGATTGGCGCTTCAATCGCTCTCAGATCGAGGAACTGTTCAAAGTCCGCACTCCGGATACTGAAGACCGCTAATTCCGCACGGCTCTTCTCGGCCGGACTTGGCCAAAGCACACGGCCGGTTTTCAGAAATAGCCATTCTGGCTCCAAAGTGATCGCCCGGGAGCGCGCGAGACGGTAGTTTTCGCCGGCTCCCAGGCAGCGCGCGTGATCGTTGCTCCAATGTGAGGGGAGTCAGCGGTCGTCCGACTGCCAGTGTGCGATCGACCGGGCACCCGCTCCGGCGGCAGGATTGCAGACCGCGCTGCCGGGGGTTTTCTCGCGCTTCCTACGCGCCTTTGATCCGGAAGCCGCGGCCCCGGAAACCCGATGAACCAACTCCCGAGTAAGGAGCATTGGACGCGCGTGTGGCGTGGGGCTTTCCTGCGATGGCATACTGGCGGTTCATTGCGGAGAGGTGGCCGAGCCCGGTTTAAGGCGCACGCCTGGAGAGCGTGTGTTCTCGAAAGGGAACCGGGGGTTCAAATCCCCCCCTCTCCGCCAGCCTAGACAGTCGATCTGATTCAATTTCGACCGAATGCTCTCCGTGGGGACGGTTTGGGACAGTTCGCGACGACGAGCTCCGGCACAACGCCACTTCCCGCATCGGTTTGGAGAGATCATTTGCGGTCACCCGATGGCCCGGGCCGCCCGCAATCATGGCGACAATTCCGGTTTCTGTTGACACCCCGCCTGGAGCGGGCGACAGAAGTCCAAAGCTTTTCACCCATGGCTATATTCCCCGACGGTCACAGTGTCCCTCCGCGCGGGCACGCAACATCGCGCGAATCTTCGCGGCTTAAATGCTCCGCTCCTCTGTCTTTACACAACGTACTCTTGATTCGTGGAGACAGTCCGGTGAGCGCCCGTCTGATTCAACCGATAATCTCATTCAGCCCTTCGACGACCTGGTCGAGTATTTCCGGCATAGCACGAGCCAACCGGGCGCCAATGCGCTCAACCGAGAGCGTGCGTATTTGGCTGATCTTTACCCAGGATTTCTTTGGCAAACCTCGGACATCAAGCTCCAAGGTCAGTGGGAAGCCGGCGCGCTGCGGTTGACTGGTAAGAGCGACGGCAATGATGGTGCCGGAGCGTTCGTTGAATACGTCGTGACTGAGGACTAGAACCGGCCTTGCGCCCGGGTGCTCATGACCCCTAACCGGGTCGAGGCCTGCCCAGCGAATCTCTCCCCTCAGTATTCGGGCCATTGATCGCGGTCTCGCGCGAGACCTTTGTCAGCCATCGCCTGTTCTGCGTTGGAATCGAGCTTCGCGCACTCGCGGGCCAGCCGCGAGCGATCCAAACGGGCGATCTGTTCCTGGACAGCCAACTGGATAGCTTTACTGCGATTTGGGAAAGCCTTCTTCTTGACCAGCGCGTCGAGCCGCTCAAGGAGCCGTCGGTCAATGGTAATGGCGACTTTGCTGGTACTCATGTTTAGTATTACGATTTATCATACCAGGCAATAGACCTCGAGCAACTAAATTACGTGGTTTGACCCGCGCGCCGACTCAAGCCTGAATCGCGCGCCGCAGCTACCGGAGTTCGAGAGGGAGGTCAACGAGATCGGCGGCACGCTCTCCAGCTGAGTGGGGTCGACGCCGCTGGCTGGTGATTACTATGTTCACGTCAACTTTCGTTTGGTTGGCTTTTTCTCGACAATGACTCGTGCGAGGAGGGAATCAGGATGAAAGTAAGCATCGGGATCGGCGGCGCGGCGTCTGGCCAAAGACGCGACTTCGACGAACAGGTCGAATTCGTGGTCGAAGCGGAAAAGCTCGGCGTAGATGCAGTCTGGACTGCGGAGGCGTGGGGCCAGGACGCGATCGCGCCGCTCGCCTATCTCGCCGCACGAACAAATCGCATCCGGCTTGGCACCGGCATCATGCAGATCAGCGCGCGGGTGCCTGCAATGACCGCGATGACAGCGCTGACGATGGCCGCGATCAGCAATGATCGCTTCATCCTGGGACTGGGGACGAGCGGTCCGCAGGTTGTCGAAGGGCTCCAAGGCCAGCCATTCAAAGCTCCGCTGACCAGACTTAAGGAAACAGTGGAGATCATCAAACTGGCATTCGCCGGCGAAAAGATCGTGTTTCACGGCAAACATCACGAACTTCCCCTGCCGGGCGGACAGGGTAAGGCCCTCCGCTTGTCGCAACCCGGCAACTCCAACATCCCGATCTACCTGGCCACCCTCAAACCAAAGGCGTTGGAATATACCGGTGCCGTGGCAGACGGTTGGCTCGGCACCTCGTTCACGCCTGAACACGGCGCGGCGCATCTTGACTATCTGCGCCGGGGCGCCGAAGGTGCTGGACGCAGCTTGGCCGACATCGAGATCGAGGTCGGCGGCACCGTTGCCTTCGGGGATGATCTCGACGCACTGGTGGAGCCTTTGAAGCCGGCGATGGCCTTTACGCTTGGCGCAATGGGTTCCGCGACGACGAATTTCTACAACGACGCGTTCAAACGGGGCGGTTGGGAGGCGGCTGGCCGTGAAGTGCAGCGTCTCTGGATTGCCGGGAAGCGTTCGGAAGCCATTGCGAAGGTGCCATCGGAAATGGTTGTCCAGGCGAATCTGCTGGGCAACAGCGAGATGGTGCGGGAACGCTTACGGGCCTATAAGAATGCGGGCGTCACGCGGCTGCGGGTCGCAACGCTGGGCCGTGACCTTCCTGAGAAACTCACCACGCTCGGTAGGGTGATGGACTTGGTCCGCGCTATCAATGCGGGCGGTTGAGTCGCTCGCTGCAGCGATCGCAGAGCCATTTGCGCGACCACTGACGCGGTCGGACAGCAAACGGTGTTTTTAAATCTTGCCGGGGTCAGCGTTGCGAGCTCAACTACTCAACGCACGCCCCTGCCAGGCTGCAGACGGCCACGCCTCTGCGTCCCTCGCGCAGATCGTTGCGATCGTACCCGTTGGTCAAATAGCTGAACGAAATTCCGGTCGCCGGATCAGCCCACCCGATTTGTCCGCCGAAACCCGGATGCCCGAATGCTTCGGGCGAGTTGGTGCGCCCGAAGCCGCGCAGGTTGGCTTTGCCGTCAGCGCCGGCGATGACGATGCCCAGCGCGCGGTTCGCCGTGATGCCCCGGGCGGGATCGATCATCTCGCCGCTGCGGATTCGCCGCGCCTCCCGCAGCATCTCCGACTGCCAGATGCGGGTGCCGTCGCAGGCTTTCCCATCGTTGAGCAGCGCCTGGTAGAAAAGAGCGATATCGCCCGCCGTGGTCATCAGGCCACCGGCCGGAAAATCCGTCTCGCGCATCTGAGGATCGTTCATCTCCAGGACTGCGTCTTCCGTGATCGATCCGAGGCCCGCGCGCGGCGGGGTGATGCCGAGCTTCTGGTACTCTTCGTCTTTCGCCGGTTCACCCACCCATTTCACGTCGGCCATCCGGTCCTGGATCGAGCGCGGCAATCCGATGCGCAGATCGGGCAGGCGAAGCGGCTGTGCGATCCTCTCGCGTACGAAATCGCCCAGGCGCTGGCGGGTGATGCGTTCGATGGCCTCCGCGATCGGCCAGTAGTTGGCATGGATATGATAGAAGAACCTCTCTCCCGGGGGATTCACCGGCTTCCATTGGGCGAATCGCTCCAGTCGTCGTTTGTGATCGCCCCAATCCTTGAACGAACCGGGCGCGGTCGGGATGCCCGCCGTGTGGATCAACAGGTGCTCGACCGTGGTCGTCTGCTTGCCGTTGGTACCATATTCGGGAACGTATTTGACGATCGGATCAGAGATGCCGATTTTTCCCTCCTGGACGAGAAGCCACAGCGCCGACGAGGTGATCGCCTTGGTCGCCGACATCGCAACGAACACGGTTTGGTCGGTGGCTGGCTTGTCGATGCCGCCCTGTACCGCGTGACCGAAGGTTTTCATCGCCGCAATCTTGCCCTTGCGCGCAATCGCAACCTGGCACGCAGGTAGCACTCCCTCTTTGACGTCACGCTCCGCGCGATCGAAAAGCGCCTGAACTTTGTCCGGATTCAAACCAACTTCACGAGGGCCGTCGGCAAGGAATTGTTCAGCCGGCATGGCAATTGTCTCCTTGGAGGTTGCTTGAACAGCGCCCATATTCGGACAACCTCAGCTGCGAGTGCAAGCCCGACGGTTTTATTGAAAGACCGTTACCTCATTTTCCCCGTCCGTATCGAACCGTCCCTCGGAGAACCTATCGACAGGGAGAACAGGGCGCCGTCTTTGAAAAACCCCGAAAATGAGCCTATCTCTCGTTCGGTTGAGCGGTCGCGCCGCGAGGGAGCCAACTATGCAGTACGATCCACCTCGGCAAAAGAATCCCAGACCAACCCGGGATCCTCTCGAGATCGAACTTGTGTTTGGCGTTCGAACGTGCGGGACGTGCGAGTTTTTTTGGCCTGAGGGTTCACCGCAGCCTTACGGACCCTATCCTGCGTACGACTTCACATCGAACACGCCCGCCGAGAAGGAACCCGAAGGAAGCCTGAGTTCGTTTGTCTGGCTTCAAGGGACGACACGCCCACCGGCATTCCCGGACGCCGAAGTCATGGACGGCTGCCGCAAAGCGCCCATCATGACGATCGGGATCAACCCCAAGCTCACGGCCTTTGCCTCGGGAAACACGGGCGCCTCCAGGTGCTATCCGAGCTTTTCGAGCTTTTCGAGCGCGAACAACACCGACTCGTGGACGAAGTACGCTTACTACTACCGGTACCGATCGGTGTACCAGGAACATTTCGATCTGAAGTTCATCGAACCGTTCCTGCTTCCGCAGGGCACCCTCCGAGCCAAGGCGGGTCTGTTGCTGCGGTCATCCCGTACCAGCGACGACCCGTCCTATGAAATCCTGGTGCGATACGATGGTGACTCGGTACCGACCGCGCTTCACCTCCCGGGCACGATCGGCCAGCCCCGCTACGTAGTGCTGGTCGACGCGAACACCAGGTTCAAAAAAGACGACCTTCTGGCCGCCCGGTTGCAGGTTCCAGGTGGTAAGAAAACAGAAGTTTACGAGCAACCCATCGGTTACTACTTGCAGATGGTGCCGGTTCTCTCCGCCTTTGAGGCATTCCTGAAGGAAAAGGGCCATGCCAGAGCCCAGCTGAAAATCGGTGAAGACGTGGGACAGTTGGACATGGTTGCGTGCGCGTCGCACCAGGTGGGGGCCGCAATGGCTCGGCGGAACCACTCAGAGCATGCACACGATTATTTCCAACTGCGTCCACAAGAACGCCTGGGCTCTGAAGCAACTGGTGCAAACGCGCCCGGCGATCGTGTTTCTGGTCGGGCAGGCCTCCTGGGACATGTTCCGGCAATCCTTCGGCCATCTGATTCGGTCGAAGGCCACCCTGCCAACCCTTCCCGAGGATGGACCGTTTACCCTGCTGCGAATGACTACTCAGCAAGAGTGTCGCCTGGAATTTTCGACCACGATCGGTGCGGAGCACCATGCGCTCTCGACGAGACTGGTTATCACACCGCATTTTTCGTACAGCGAGAACTTTCTGCCTCAATTTCGCATGACTCCGGCGAATTTTGAGGCTTTTGTACAGCAGTATCCACGCGCGGCGGAGCTCCTCCAGAAGGATTCGCGAATCAATTTTCAAAAAAATCCCGGAAGCTTGGTGGCGACGGGCATGGAGCGGGATGCTGCAGGGTTCCTGAGTGAACTGAAACGGAAATACCCAGCCGCAGAGAGGGCGCTGATGCCGGATCTCTACGATCCGCACGCGATGATGACTGCGGTACTTAAAAATACGTACGGAAAAGAGCTTACCTACACCGAGTCCAGGACGGGGAGCCCTAGATTTTTGACGCGTACCGACGGTCCCTGCACATTCTGGGTAAACGAGCACTGGAAATTCCCCCGCGGGTGCCCCTATGGCAAACCGGATCAAAAACGGTACTCAATCGGATTTTTGGAAAAAGTGACCGCGTTGATGCTCGCCGGGAGTACCGCCACAACGGCTTCGGTTCGCGCCTGATCGAAGGCGCCGAAGGGCGGGGGCCATCGGTCTCGCTCCGAATCCAGGAACGCGGGTCTTTTGCGGGGATCGGAGGTGTCGTATACGGCAGTACCTTGCACAACCGCCAATTTTGAGGCGCGCGGATCGTTCAGAAGGCACCTGTCCAAATCCCCCAGGCTCGCCAAATCCCCCGGGCTCCTCCAACTCTTGATCCTCACCCTTCCTCTTGCCCACCCGGTTCTTTCGCACGCCACCCTTGCTACCAACGTCCCGCGCGGTGAAAAGATGGTGCAGGTACCGGTCCCCGGACGAAACCCGGAACGGTGTGTAATACCAAGGCACGTCGCCAACGGGCGGTATACTGACCACGATTTCAAGGAAGAGAGCGACCTCTGCGGCATCGATGAAAACCTAAACGCCGCGGTATGCCCGAAAACCAACAGCACAAATCCGGGCCTGGATCTCTACTCACTGCCGCCGGGTCTGAGCCCGGCGCAGGTAGCCGGCGCCAGGTGTAAAAGCGCCGGTGCCAAGAAAATCGCCAAGTACAAATTGAGCACCAGTTGCAGCTACACGCCTTCAATTCTTGGATACTATCACCTGTCGCGGATGCTCGGCGGGATTGCGGACGTTCCACCCGCGGTGCTTAGAACCTACGATCGACTGAACCATATCGCTCTGGGCCACATCGCGCTCGCCGAAACCAGCCCCGGTACTCTCATTCATCAAACCTGGGCGGCTTTGATGGCACAGCTAACCGCCGGATCCCAAGCGAGCCGCCGCGATCTGTTGCTGAGTGACGACTTCACCCAGTCGTACGGCGCACTCAGTGTCAATCCAAGGGGTGAGAGCTTTTACACGGAGTTCTTCAATGGCGGGGCTAACAACGTAGGTCGCGCAATAAACTTTCGCGACCGGAACCCGACCGTGGCGTTGCTCGCGCGGACCGATGATGTCAGTGGACTGATCGGGCGGACCTTCACCGTTCAGAACGTACAGAGAATGGTGCAACTCCGCGACGCTTCAGATCTGATCGTCATCGATACCCTGATGAATCAGCAGGACCGTTTCGGCAACGTTCACTACCAAAATACCTACTATTATCGAGATACCGCGGACCCCAACCCGGACGGAAGTCCAAAGCTGAAATCGAGCCGCAAACTTACCCCCGAACAGGTCGCGCACCTGGGTGCGGTGCAGGTTAAAACGCTGCTCTTGAAGGACAACGACTGCGGCGTCTCGAAAACCAATGTTGCGCGACAGGCCGGCCTGATCGATCGGGTTGCTCATATCGACCCTGACACCTACCGGCGCCTGCTGCAGTTCGATGCAACCGCGGACTCGCCCACCACTCGCGATTTTTTCCTCCAGGAACTTCTCTTTACTTCGGCCGACTACACCAGTGTGCGCAACAATCTGAAGGAGGTCGTGAGCAAACTTCATCAGGGGTGTGCCCGAGGCCGGGTCAAGCTCGACCTGGATCTGCAGGCGCATTTCTCGGGGCAGCCGTTGAAGCCGCCCGGCTGTGATCTCCCGGACGCCACTGTCAGACCTTGACCGTGACGGCGAGCCCACCGCGGAAGCTTTGGTTCGGGCCGACCCGACCTCCGGCCCGCAACCAGAGTGAGGTTTGAAGTGAGCGCGAGAGGGGTAAACGGTTGACCACTCCCAACAGGTCGCGACATAGACGACCACAGGATCTCGGACCAGCACTTCAGCGGGAGGGGAGAGCGGCAATGCTCCCCCCTCTCGGCTCAAAGCCTGCTCAGGTGATAGCGGTGCCACATTTCGTTGGCGATTCGCCGCGCGTCGGGGTGGAGTCCCGCACGCGCGAAGTGGCCACAGACATTTTCCAGGTCACGTTCGAGCAGATGCCGCGCGTTGTGGTTAAAGCGCGGGTCGACGGCTTGCGGAAAATCGATCACCACGATGCCGCCATCGCGATACAAGACGTTGTACACGGATAGGTCGCCGTGAATGCGGTCGCACCTCAACCAGAGCGTGACGTTGTCGAGGATTTGCCGCAGGCAGTTGCGCGCCTCATCTGCGCTCAGCGCGACACGCGCCAGCATCGGCGCGGCTTCCGGGCCATCACCGATAAATTCCATCAGGATCGTGTCGCCGGAGCAGGAAATCGGTTCGGGTACATTGGCGCCGGCGGCATGCAGCAGCTGGAGCGTTTCGAACTCGGCGTGAGTCCACATCCCGGCCTGCACCAGCCGCCCCTGCCGCGACTTGTTGGCAAGCGCACGCCTAGCTTGGCCCTTTAATCCCCGGTCGCGTCCCGGCTGATAGTCGGCGTCATTGCGAAATCCGCGCTGCTCGAGCGACCGATAGACCTTGACCGCCACATACTCACGTCCCGACCAGCGCGAGCCACGGCAGCAATACACGTTCGCTTCCTTGCCCTTGCGGACCAGTCCCAGCACCTCGGTTATCATTCCATCGGCGAACAGCGGCTCGAGCGACGCCTCAATCTCGAAACGTCGATCGCGTGCCTCGCCCAATCGTTTTTGTTCGGGTCCAAACATGATGTCCTCATCGAGTAGGTGGTTGATTGCCGCGTGACAGAGTTGAGTTTGGGGACAGCCATGAGTGCGCCTCCAGTCAGCGGACGAATTGGCGTGCGACGCGAATGGCCGCATGCATTCGGGTCGCACCGCAGCGCGACGATGCGCAGCGGGCAAAAGAAAACCACGAGCAGGCGCCTCGTGGTCAGAAATTGTGTTCGGGGAACCGGTTGGCTACGAGAAACTATCCGACCGGGAGGCGCGCTTCGCAGCGATCTGTCTTGGGTCTTCGAACTTCCACTTTTCGCGCCTCCTTTCTGGCAGTGAGTGCACTATAGCAACCACTCCTCGTGTGGCGCCAGCCGGCGGATTTGACCAGCTGCCCGGTGGGATCGATACAACCGAGAACCGCATCAGCGCAGTTCCTGCCAATCGGCAGTCGAGGATCGAGCGCAGTCGCTTACCTTGCCGCGAAGCTCACTGCGGGACAAATGTCACCAGACCGGCGGGAAGTGGATTATTAACCACGTGCCCGGTGCGCGGCGCACTAAGCAGGCCGGCCATATCGACGATCGCTACAAACGTATTGCTACTATTCCCCAGTATCCCGAGCGCCTTCGAGGTGTTGGGACTGACGTATGCCGTAACGGTATGGGGGTCGAACCCTTCGTCCCACACTACACCAGTCGGGTCGCTGGGGACGGTGAATGAAACCCAGTCGACCACCGCCGGGGTCCCGCTTCCGGAGGTAGACGGAAGCTGAATGACGCCTTCAACGTTGCCCCCGAACTCACCTGTCACTATCGCGAGGTGAGTTCCCGGGGCGACCGCAATCCCGCAGGTGCCGGCCGAAAAATCTGCGAATTCGGGAAAGCTCTGCAGTTGGCCCGGAGCGCTCCAGGTGCCGGGGCTCGGGGTCGCGCCCGGGCTCGGAGCGGCGGCGGGGGTAAAGGTAGCCTGGGTCAAATCGGTAATGAAAAGATTCCCGGTGCCTTCATCGGTCGACAGCGCGATGCCAGTCGTACAGTCCTCGGCCGCGGAGTCAAAAGTTGGAAAAGAGGTGGACTCGAGGGAAGTGTTATTGAACAGGGTTGCAGGCGAAACACCGATGTTGACCAGCTGGTAGTTTGACTGTTCGTTGGGCGAGAGTATCAGATGGCGCACCGGATCGATCGAGACATCCTCTGAGGTTTCTCCCCCGGCTGGAATTGGTGCCTCAAATGCGGGGGTGCCCCCCAAGTCCAGGAACTGGTAGCCACCCGGACCGCCAGTCTCCAAGCCGATCGTAATCAGAGCTTTATTGAGAGTGGAATCCACCACCACCCCGCAATTTTGGCAGTCACCGCCAGAAAAACTCATCGTGCTGTTAGCTCCGCTGGTGAGTGTACTGGCCAGAGTCGTTCCGTTGATCAGATACACGTCGGTGTTATTGGCGACACAGACCGTTTGACCCGTCGCGGAGTTCGAGGAGCAGGAGTTGGCTGCGTGCGCTGTGGCAACGAGGGCCGGACTTCCGCCGGTTCCAAGTCCGCTCTTGCTCTCGATGGGCACCACGTTGATCCCGGTCGTTGAATCTTCCCAATTGCCGAGGGGGACATAAGCAGTGGCATTCGTGCCCTGCACAAGCACCGCAATGGAACTCGAGGGCAGGCAGGCGTTCGGAGCTGGGGTGGGAGTCGCGGTGGGCGTGGCAGTCGCCGTGATCGTCGGTGTCGGCGTGTGACTTGGGGTAACGGTAGGAGGAGGTGGAGCGGTCGGGGTAGCCGTAGGCTTCGCTGTTGGAGTTAGAGTTGGAGTTGGCGTTGTCTTTTTCATAGTGCATTTGGGACATGGATCGCAGGCCGCAAGCAGCACACTGACTGCGACACCAAGTGCCAAGCCGAAGCATGAATTCCAACACCGCGATGCCATGTAATCCCTCCCTACGGTCATCGCCCCCGCCGCAAATTACAGTAGAAATGCCCAATTTGGCAATGCTCGAGGACCCTAAATTCGGTTTTCCATGCTAAAGGACGGACGGTGAGACATTAGGTCGGGTATGGCCAAGGTTCCAAGACATACCGTGCGACAAGACGGACGGGGGGTTCTCATCGCGATTTTGGGCATTTTCCGCATCTGGTCTCGTCCGCCCGAGGACTTACGCCCGGACCGTTCGTGCGAGAGGGCGAACTCACTGGATGGCTGGTCTGGCCAAAGGAGTCATTGAGCGACCCACGTACTAACGTCCGACCTTCGTCTGAGGTCAGCTTCGCGGTTCACCATCCGGGTCAACGCAGAGGAACGACGACCCGCAGCGCGAGGACTAATGTCCAAGCGCAGGGAGCGGAACGGTCAGAGTGTCGTAAACCGTTATCCTGGGGCCGTATGCGGATTGAAAGATGCCGATACCTTCGGGGGGCCTTATCAGGTTGGCGCGATCAACGATGTCGAGCAGCGTGACTCGATCTATCACGTCTCCGATTCCAGGCAACTGGAACTTTCGCTGCCCGCTCAGATCGATCTGGACCACGTTTGGCAGTGACTCCAGGTCCGCAAAGCCTGCCCGCAATCCGCTGCTGTAGAGAGTGTTGATGCTGAATGAGTACGGTTGCCAGTTGTAGGTGGCGCCACCCGACGCGCCATACAGCGGCTGGTGGTCGAGCACGATGTAGTGGCGGTTGATGTAGCCGAGCTCCTCGGGGTCGAAGTTGAATTGTCCGGTCGCGACTCCCTTCTGCATATTTCTGCCGATGGTAGTGCTGGCGTGAAACGCCAGATTTTTCATGTGGTAGGTGAGGGCGGTTTCGGTGCCCCAGATATAGCCGTGCTTGTAGTTGAAGGGAGCGAAAATCGGCACGACTCCGAACTGGCCGGTGTCGAGATAGCGATGCGTGTATTCGTAAAAGGCGTCCTCGGAGATGGTGAGGCCCTTCAAAAGCTGTTGCACCGCCCCGACGTCCCATTCGTAGTCGTCTTCGGTTTCCGGGTTAACGTCGCCTGTCCCGGCCTCGCCGGTGGTGCCTGCGAAAGCCGCCGGGGCGCCTGGTGAAATTCCCTGGAAGCTTGGGACCTGCATGTAGCGCGCGAAGCCCCCGTGCAGGGTCGTTTCGGTCCAGGGCAGGTAGGTAAAGTTGATGCTCGGATCGACCTGATTGTGGTTGGTGAATCCGCTCAACCGATCCCAGCGCAGCCCGAAATTGACGCGGCACTTCTCGTTTATGCGCCAGGTATCTTCCACATAGATTCCGGCCAGCAGATTGATCTCGTTGGCGTTGTTGATTACCCGCACCGGAACGAAGGGCGGGCCCACTTGCTTGCCGGCAGAGTCCACCTGGAAAACCAGCGAGTCATCGTCCGCCTCGACTCCATATTCGCCGAGGTAGAACCCCGTACCCAGTGTATGCGCACCGAGATTGTAGGTCACATCGCCTTCGAGGGTGTTGTCGAGGTCGCTGTGGAATGCGGTCGACGCCACTCCCTCGTAGAGGAGTTCTCCGACGTTATCGGGGTTGAACTTCTGCGAGATGTAGTGAGCCGAATACGCCAGCTGGTAGGTAAGCTGCGAGGTGGGTGCTCCGTTCAGTGCGAGAATGCCCAGATAGTCGCGGAAGTTCAGGTAGGAATTGATGTCCGCCGATGGATAGTTCTTCACGCCCGTAAGCTCAAACTCCGGCGTAAGTCCCGCCCGATTGGGCAACTGGTTGTCGCTTACCGCCAATGAGGTAATGAGGCTCAGGCGAGCGGTCGAGGTTGGCTCGTAGGTAAAAAACCCAAACCCCTGACCCTGATTCGTGTGGTCGTGAATCGCATCAGGTCCCGGAGTTGCCGAACTGAAGGCCGTATTGCTCTGGCTATAGAGACCGTCGACGTAGTAGCTGAAGTCGCCGTGGCAGCCGCCATACTGGCTGAACCGTATTACGCTGTCCCCCATACATGCTGGCGCTGCCGCCGGGCTGCTCGCACCCGTCCTTGGTCTGGATGTTCACTACGCCGCCGGTCGCGTAGCTGTAGCGCGAGGGCAGGATGCCATCCAGCAGACTGAGTTGCTTGACGAACATCGGGTTGATCATCGAGATGAAGGGCGGGTTGGTGTTGATGTCCAGCGGAACCATCACGCCGTTGATCTGGTACTGAAACTGGGGGCCCTCGGTGTTGCGGATGTGAATTTGTTGGTTCTGGTCAAGTGCGACGCCGGGCATCTGCAACAGTACGTCGGTGATGGTGGCGTTGTCGCCGCGCGGCAGATTGGCAATGTCCTGGGCCGTCATGGTGTAGCGGCTGGCACCCGTTGTGGACACGCCATTGGGCGCGCGTATCTGCGCGGCCTGAACCTGCAAGGTCAACGCGTTCTCTCCCGCAAGAGTGATTGAGATTGGCTTTCCCGTGACCGATGGAGACGTGACGACTTTGTTCGCGGACTTGAAGGCCCGTTTCGCGGCTATCAGTACGTAAGTGCCCGACTTGGGGGGTGTCAATTGGAATTGCCCGCGTTGGTCAGTGACGCCTTCAACCACGCTCCGGTCATGGGCGTCGTGAAGTGCGACACTCACCTCGGCAAGCGGACGCCCGAGCGCGTCAGTAACGGTTCCGGAAACCTGCCAGGAAGCGCCCAGACAGGGGGACAGGGGGCCAAGCAAGCTCGCTACCGCGACCAGCCAAAACAGCGCGCGGAACTTCGAAGACCCTGCCGGCGATGCACCCCTGCCGGCGGATCGTTTCGACCGGCAACCAGGCCCACCGCTTCCGAATGTAC
The DNA here is from genome assembly GCA_019237115.1 of Deltaproteobacteria bacterium. GTDB lineage: Bacteria > Desulfobacterota > Binatia > Binatales > Binataceae > JAFAHS01. Next base: position 12,715 of record JAFAHS010000497.1, on the reverse strand, counting down.
AGGCGACCGGGAAATCGGAAATGGGGGCCAAGCAAAATTACTCCATGAAATGAAAATGAGCGTGATTCTCATTATCTTCCTGGGCCAAACCTGTCAAGCGCGCCGACCACGACGCGAAGTCTTCCCCTCGAAACCTTCTGAATTGCTCTCGCAGCCAGGCTGGACCGCATGAAGTCGTCGCCCAAACGACATGCAATCGGCTGCGTTCGGACCGGATGGGCGCGATTCCGGGGACCTCGGGATCGCGCGGGCACACTGCGGGAGCCGAGCCGGAGTGCTTCGCCGATCATGCCCGGGAGTTCGAGCTGTGTGATTGAAAGCTACGCGCTGACACATGCCTGCAGATATGGTAGCTAGAAACGCACCCGGTGCGGGGGGCGGCCGGGCGCGGCATGAAGACATTCGGCGAGCTTATCGCGGAAGGACGCAAACGGCTCAAGCTGACCCAGCGCGAAGTGGCGGCGCGCATAAAGGTCGAGGACGGGCGGCCCATTTCGGCGCCTTATCTCAATGATCTGGAACACAACCTGCGTAAACCGCCACGCGGTCATCTGATCGAGCAATTCGCCCGGCACCTCGACATCGAGGCCGACCTCCTCTACTTCGCAGCCGGACGCGTACCCAGGGACATCCATCCCGGCTCCGCCTCCGAGGACCAGGTGATGGCCGCGTACCGCGCGTTCCGCAAGGAACTCAAGTCTCGCAAGCACTAAAATCAGTTCCGTTGATGGTTTCGCCGGACGCCGCCCAAGTGCGACTGGCACATCCCGGGTGCGTGGCCGTTTTGCCACGACTCCAGTCACAATGACCGTGGAGTTTCTTGACTGAAGGCTTGAACCCTTCGGCCAGGCTTTAGCCGCCGTGCGACGACTACGGCGCGATGCCGCCCGTGCTGTACGAACGCCACCAACCCGCGGGCCTCGAAATTCTGTTCAAGCGACTATTTCGGTACGGTCTCGACCAGCGGAATCTCTGCGCGTGCGATCTGCTGCCAGCCTGCGTTGGTCATCCGCCATACGCTCAGAATGCGCGAGGCCTTCCGCCGCGGCGCGCCCGAGGGGTCGTGTTCAAAGTAATAGCTCTCGAAGGTAAGAATCGCGACATCGCCGCTGTAGGTTATCTTCCACCCGACGGTGTGTGGGGTAACGTCGAGATTTTTGAGTAACGCGAGTTCCGCCGCCCGGTTGTGAACCCCTTCCGCACCGGCCGACTGGAAAGACGGCGAGAGCAACTTGGCAGCCGCATCCCAGTCCTTCTTGCGCAGAGCATCCCCCAACTCCTCTTCCAGCCGCCGTGCGCGCACCACGCAATCGGGCAGTCTTGGCTCGACTGTCGCTGCCTTCGCTGCGGTCTCAAAGGTTTCGCTCGGTGCAATCGGCGTAGCCGCAGAACCCTCAACGCGGGGTGCGCCCGCTGACACGCCAGCGGGAGGGAGAACCAGGATCTGGCCGCTCATGTTTGGCTGATGCATCGTGCAGTAGATGCGAAAGAGACCGTCCTTGTGAAAGGTGAACACGTAGGAGGTCTCGCGAAGTTTCGGCAGCGGTACGAACATCAGCACCTTGGTGGAATCCGGGCCGACCAGCATGAAGTCGTGGTCGTCATCCGCCTGATAGTTGCGAAAACTGATTTGCGTCGGCTCATTCCGGCGCACCGCGATGAAGGAAGGGACAAACGCATAGACCTGGCAGGTCTTGGCGCTGTTGTTCTCGATTTCCCTCTCTGCGACCGCTTGCGTAATGACCGTGAAGCCGGCCGAGGCAGAACCCGATTTCGTGACTGTCACGATTCGCGAATCTTCCCTGCTCGGCAGATAGTAGCCGGTGTCTCGCATACCGCGCGCATAGCTTCTTAAAAAAATGGATATCGCCAGCAGGCCTGTGGCCACCAGCCAACGGCGGAAAAGGGGCTTTCGTAACATAATGCTGAAAGTGATTCTCAGTATCGTTCCTCATGGTACGTGTCAAGCTCGCCGCAAATTTCGCACGGGTTTCATCCTTACGGAATCTTATCGAAGTATCTGGCGGGATACGGACCGGGTTCTCAACATCACAGCGACTGGCATGCGGGCAATCTCGGTCGGGGCACGGTGTCGCTCCGCTCCACGCGGAACCCGTTTCTTCAAAGGCAGGCGTCACTAGCGGTTCGACAGAGAGTGCAAGGGAGGACCGCACATGTCCCAGCTTCAGGTCAATTTCATTTTTCACAGCGGCGTGAAGCGCCACTTGTTAAGCAATGTTCGGCTTTCCGGAAGCTGGAATGCCGCAGGACTGTATTCCGCTCAATGGACCGAAGTACCGATGGCGGCGGTTCACGATGAGACCGGCTGCGGCGCTTTCACCGCCAGCGTGTCGTTCGCCGCAAGTCAGATTGGAATCATATTCCAATGGTGAGTGGTGGCCGATCTCACGGGTTCATCAAACACCTGGGTCGTGGCGAGCGAGGTCCGACGAAAACTCAGACCAGCGCTATCGAAGCTTCACTCTCGCGGACGGGGAACTCCGGCAGGACTACTGGTTGGTGACCGGGCGCAGGTTCGGAGCGCGATTCCAATGACGATCGGATCGTAGTTGGTAGCCACAAATTGGGCGCGAATCCCAAGAGTCGCAACCGCATCGTCAAACATGCGTAGCAATAGGCATAGTTCGCTGTCAGAAGACTCACCTCAACTGCCAAACCACTCAACCTTTAAATGGAGGGCCGCTGCCGCCGCCGAGAACGTGTGGTCCGCAGTCGCAACCGTACCCGCCTCGATGGCAAGTGCGATCGCAAGGTGGAATGCGTCGAGCGTTCTCAAGGGGATCGCCCGAAGCCTGATCAGGAGATCACGAGCATCGAGCGCATGCTGATCTTCCAATGGATGCACCTCAAGAAAGCCGCGCCTGATATCATCCTCCAAGGCCGCGGTCGCACGTCGTTGCGCGCCGGCATCAAGTTCGCGGTTGCGACGACGGCGCGCCAGAAGGCAGCAAAATTCGACCACGGTCAGCCGGCTGATTGATGCCGAGGTGAGGCGGCCCAGGAACCGGTCGAACTCATCTGCACCAGCCTCGCGCTGATACCGCTTAGCCAGTGCGCTGGTATCGATGTAGACTGCCCGGGTCAGCCTGATTCTCGATCCTGGCGGATCAGCACTTCGCTCGGGACATTCAACCTTGGCATCGAAGAGCGTAACGCGCCTCGGGAGGGAATTGTACGGCGCGCGTGCGCCGGGAGAATTCTCGCTACCGGTTTTCCTCGGCGCGTTACTACCACCTCACCCTCTTTCCCCACGAGCTCCTCAAGGTGCGAAAGTGCAGATCTCACTTCGCGGATATTCAGAGTTTTCATGGAGGCCCCGGAAGCTGGTGACACATACTTGACTAATGTGACACATTGGATCCGTTTGCGCAAATCCTGATCGAGAGTTCGCGTTTGCCCACAGCATTGGGCCGTGCCCTCGAGGTGAGCGAACGACGACTCCGCAAACCGCGCGACAGCGACGCAGCGCCAATAACGCTCACTGCCATTTTCGACCTCGCGGCTCCATCCGGCCTGTCCGCGCACGAGCTTTTCCACGTCTTCGATATGGGCGTGTGCGTTGATGTAGGTGGCCAGCGACTTCATCGCTTCAGAGCGTCGATAATCCGCTCGCGGGTGATCGGGAGATCACGGACGCGCCAGTCCAGCGCATGCGCGACGGCGTTGGCGATCGCCGCGCCGACCGGACCCTGGGCCGCTTCGCCAACCCCGAGCGGAGGAAGCTTCGGCTGGCGAATAAGTTCGATGTTAATTTCGGGCACTTCGTCAAAACCCAGAATCGGATAGTCCTCCCAGGTCCGCGCGGTGGTGCCGCTGGCTCCGAAGGCAATCCGCTCTTTCAGGGTCCAGCTGATTGACTGTACGATTCCGCCTTCAATCTGATTGATCACGCCGTCAGGGTTGATCGCCAGCCCCGCATCAACCGCGCAATCGACCCGGGTCACCCGTACCTGCTCGCTCACCTCGACCTGGGCGATCACCCCGACATAGGCCGCCGTCGTCTTGTAGCGGCTGAAGGCGATTCCCGCCGCGCGGCCGCCTCCCCGCGCGGCGTGCTCGTCCCATCGCGCCATACGCGCGGCCGTTTCGATTACGGTTCGGGCGCGCGGGTCGGAAAGGTTTTGCAACCGCAACCGAACCGGGTCAACTTTCGCGGCTTCGGCGAGCTCATCCACGAATGACTCAGCGGCGAAGACATTGGCGAAGCCGCCCAGCGTGCGGAGAGCAGAGGTGCGAAACGGCAGGTCGGGGATGCTGTGAAGTACGATTTTGCGGTGCGCCAGATCGTAGGCAGGTTCGCTGTTTCGCGCACCGCCCGCGAAACGATTCAGATCCTCATGCACACTCGGAAAAGGAATCGGCGGGTCAATCTGAGTGGCCGCCAGCAACTCGATCCCGAAGCGGTTGGGGCGCCGCCCATGCGGCCCGCTCCAAATCTCGGTCGACCAGTCGACCATCTTTCCTGCCGCACTAACCGCGCCCTTGATCCGGATCGCCATCGGCGAGCCAACCGGTGCCCATGCAAACTCGTCGTCGCGCATCCATTGAACCCGCACCGGCCGTGACGGGACTTGCAACGCGAGCAGCGCAGCATCGAGCGCGACGTCGTCGGCACCATTGTGCCCGTAGCAGCCGGCGCCTTGAACGTGGATGACGGTAACCCGATCGGGATCGAGTCCCAGCGCGCGGGCCAGGGCAGCGCGCAGCGGAAAGACGCCCTGCGATTGGGTCCAGACCGACAGCTCGCCCCCGCTGAAATGCGCGATCGCGCAGGACGGGCCAATCGACGCATGGGCAAGGGGCGGCTTGGAGTACCATGCCGAGCAACGGATCAGATCCCGCTGCGCGGTCACCGGCTCTCCGATTTCGCTCTGCGAGTCGAGCGATCGCTGCTTAAGCAGCCACTCTTTCCAATCCTCGCCGGCAGGGAGCCGCTCGTCTTCGCTCCAGCGGGCGCCGGCGCGAAGCGCTTCCAGCGCTTTGACGGCCTGGTATTCGCGCTCGCAGCAGATTCCGACCAAGTCGCGATTGCGCCAGACCTTCACTATTCCGGGCAGCCGCTGCACGACCGGCAGGTCCACCTGGGCGAGATGTGAATCCGGAGAAGGGGGGCGCAGCACGCGGCCGTGCAGCATCCGCGGCAGCTCGAGGTCCTGAACAAACGCACCCCCGAGCAGCTTGGCCGGGAGATCGAGCCGGGCGATATTCTGACCGAGGTAGCTGGCATCGCCAGGGTCGGTAAGCGAAGCGCTACCCACCACCGGAAGTTCCCAGTCGACTCCCGCGGCAAGGGCCCAATAGTCGAGACCGGAAGGCTTGCCGTCGAGCAGGATGGCACCTTCACCGAGGCTCAGCCTGCTTGGGTCGACGTCGAGCTTACCGACCGCCTGGCGAAGGAGCGCTTCGCGAGCCTCTGCGCACGCCATCCGCAGGGAGCTTCCGCCAATCTCGATCGACATGCTCCCCGCGGTATAGCTCTCGTCCGGCGAGTAGCGGGTGTCGCCGGAAACGACCCTGACCTTCGCAATCGGCAGCCGCAGTTCCTCGGCCGCGATCTGCGCAAGCGCGGTGAGGATGCCCTGCCCGAGTTCGACCTTGGCGGTGAATACGCGGGCTATGCCCGGCTCACTCAAGTCAATCCACTGACCAAGGCGCGGGTTCTGGCGAAGACTCCAGGGAAGCTCAACTTCGTTCACTTGCCTGTCCCCTGCGAGATCTTCTTCCACGCGTTCTCGATCGCATTGACGATGCGCGTGTGCGATCCGCAACGGCAAAGGTTCCGATCGAGCGCGTCGATAATTTTTTTTCGCGAGGGTTCGTGATCCTGTTCGATCAACTCGGCGGCCCGCATGATGATTCCAGACAGGCAGTAGCCACACTGCCCCGCCTGGAAGTCGACGAAGGCCTGTTGCAGCGGATGCATACGCTCGGCGCTGCCGAGGCCTTCGATGGTGAGGACGGGTTTTCCCTCCACCGACCACACCGGCAATTCGCAGGAACGTTCCGCGCGGCCATCGACCAGCACCGTGCAGGCCCCGCACTGACCGCTGCCGCAGCCGAATCGCGCGCCCTTGAGTTTCAGGTCGTCGCGAAGGACGTAGAGTAGGGGAGTGGCGTCCCAATCGACGGTGATTTGGTTTTGTAGCCCATTGACCAGAAGGTTGAATTGGTTGCTCATGCTGCCGGACCAGAGCCCCACTTGCTGCGTCAGGAACCCGAGGAGACGAGAACTCCCACGCAAACGTCCGCCTGTCTCAAATCGGCGTAATCACCACGTACTCCTGGGCGAGAAAGAACGAGATCGAGCCGCCGTCGATGAACTCCTCGCCATCGCGCATATCTTCCTTGAATTGTGGGGTCTTCAGTGCGTCGCTCAGAGCAGCCGGACTGTCCCACCACAGCTGCGCCACTCCATCCCAGCGCGGCTCGGCGTACGAATAGGCTTCGTCGATAACGTGGGACTGCACGTAGCGGCGGACGCCCGGGATCTTCGCCGCGATAACGCCGTGGATCTCGATCCAATGGCGCCGGAACTCGCCGAGCGACACCCCGGGCTTGCGCCTCATGCGCCACACCGCCTTGACCAGGCCGGGGGTGCGCGGTCCGTCGATGATCACGTGATCGCGCGCGACCAGGAAATCTGACCGCTTGTGGTCGATGAAGTTAGGCTCGTCCCGGGCCGCGCCGTCCAGGAATTCAGGGGCTTTGCGCAGACCGGCGAGCGCCTCGAGGTCCTCCAGCCACACCTCCGCCTCTCCGTCGTAGCTTGAGTTGTTGCTCGCAAATGGGATGCGATGGGTCTGCAGGTAACCTTTGAGCTGCGGAATCCGTTTGACTATGGGCGCGTGTGTCTCCCGCCAATAGCGATGAAACTCCTCCTCACTGAGAGCGGGCTTTCGGGTAATGAAATAGTGTAGGTGAATCACGTTTGACCTCCTCGCTCTGGCCTCCACGGTCGTGCAGTAGGTAAGAGGAGTGCGGCAGACCCTGAGTCTATGAAGATCGCAACCTTCAATGTCAACGCTTTCGCTGCCCGACTGCCCGCTTTATCTGCCCAACGGGCCTCCCGCGCACGGGAGCAAGTTCGACTCAACTCCGCTGCCTGGAGCGCAGGTGTGAAAAAATCCGTGGGGGTGTTCGCCGCAAGGCTAACCGTCATCTGTGACACCGCCGCAGACCAAACCGACATGGTCTGGTCTCATCAGCGGGCTGTCATCCAGCAATGTCGTAACGCCCAAGACTGCCAGGAAGATCGATTCCGGTCCGCCTTACATGCGACACGGATCCGGCGTGCGGACGCACTGAAACTCGTGTCCGCCTTGTAATAATATTGTTATTACGGAGCCAAAGGATTGACCGTGAAGGCGGTGGTTCGAAGGATGGGCAATTGCTCTGGGGTAATCATCCCCAAGCCGATCCTCGCCCGGATCGGTATCGAGACGGGAGACGAACTCGACTGTTCGCTTGAAGACGATCGAATCGTGCTGGCGCCAGCAAGACGGCACCCGCGCACCGGCTGGGCCGATGCGGCAAAACGCATTGCAGACGCTGCGGACGATGCCTTAGTGTGGCCTGAGTTCGGCAACGCTGACGATGCGGACCTGGAATGGTAAAGGCGGCCAGGGCCGTCTCGGTAACCGTGAAGATCGCAACCTTCAATGTCAACGGTATCGGTGCCCGACTGCCCGCGCTGCTGCGCTGGCTTGCCGAATCCAAGCCGGACGTCGTGTGCCTTCAGGAACTGAAAGCGCCGCAGGACAAGTTTCCCGAGGCGCCGGTGCGCGACGCGGGTTACGGGGTGGTCTGGCATGGTCAAAAGAGTTTTAACGGGGTCGCGATTCTCGCGCGCGGCGCCGATCCGATCGAACATCGGCGCGCGCTGCCGGGCGATCCCGACGACCTCCACAGCCGCTACATCGAAGCGCTGGTCAAAGACGTGCTGATCGGCTGCCTTTATCTGCCCAACGGGAATCCCGCGCCGGGCAGCAAGTTCGACTACAAGCTCCGCTGGCTCGAGCGCCTGACCACGCACGCACAGGCGCTGCTCGCGACCAACCGGTCCGTGGTTCTGGCGGGCGACTACAACGTCATTCCGAGCGAAATAGATGTCTACAAACCGGAAAGCTGGGTCGATGACGCGCTCTTCCGCCCGGAAACGCGCGCGGCTTTTGCGCGGCTCCTCGCACAGGGTTGGACCGATGCGTTGCGCAAGTTACACCCGGACGAGCGCGTCTATACGTTCTGGGACTACTTCCGCAATCACTTCGGTCGCGACGCGGGATTGCGGATCGATCACCTGCTGCTCAGCCCGGCGGCGGCCTCGCGCCTCGTCAGCGCGGGCGTCGACCGCGAAATCCGTGGGTGGGAGAAGGCGAGCGACCACGCTCCGACCTGGGTGGTTATCGGGGACGGCTGATTTTTTCGGTGCGGTCTCTGACCACTCCAAATTTCGCTCCTTCCTTCGGATTGCCCCGCACACGTCAACTTTCCAGCAGTGAAAGGAATTGGAGACCCATATGGATGCGCTGACAGAAATAGTGGCCGGGCTTGACGCACTGCGATCCGAGCTGACCGCGCTCTACCAGGACCTCCATCGCAACCCCGAGCTCTCGCTGCAGGAGGCCCGGACGGCGTCGAAGGCGGCGGCCCAGCTGCGCAACGAGGGATATGCGGTCACCAGCGGAATCGGCAAGACCGGCGTAGTCGGGCTGCTGGAAAATGGTGTCGGTCCCACCGTGATGCTGCGCGCCGATATGGATGCGCTGCCGGTGCGCGAGCAGACCGGTCTCCCCTATGCGAGCGTCGCGTCGGGCGTAGACGGGGACGGGGAGCCCGTGCCGATCATGCACGCGTGCGGACACGACCTGCACGTCACTTGCCTGTGCGGCGCCGCGGCACTGTTGGCGCGCAATCGCGATCGGTGGGCAGGGCGCCTGATGATGGTTTTTCAACCGGCCGAGGAAATCGGTTCGGGCGCGAAAGGGATGATTGGGGATGGGCTGTTTACTCGGTTCGGCAGGCCCGATGTGGTGCTTGGCCAACATGTGACACCCGCCGCAGCAGGGGAGGTCTCCTGGCGCTCGGGCGTGACCATGTCGGCGGCGGACAGCTTCGAGATCAAGCTCTTCGGCCGCGGCTCACACGGGTCGCGTCCCCAGTCGAGCATCGATCCGATCGTGATGGCGGCCTCGCTGGTCATGCGCTTGCAAACCATCGTGGCTCGCGAGGTTGCGCCCAGCGACCAGGTAGTGGTGACGGTCGGCAGTCTGCACGCCGGTACCAAGGAAAACATCATTCCCGACCAGGCTTCGATCAAGCTGAACATCCGATCGTTCGCGTCCTCGGTTCGTCAACGGGTTCTGGACGCGGTGCGGCGTATGGCTGTCGCAGAGGCAGCGGCTTCCGGCGCGCTTCGCGAACCCGAGTTTCGTCCGCTCAACAGTTTTCCAATTCTTGCCAACGACCCCGAGGCGACCGGCAAAACCGTCGCTGCGCTGACCCGGCATTTTGGCGAGGAGCGGGTGAGCGAAATCGGGTTGGTAAACGCCAGCGAAGATTTTGGCGAATTCGCCTCGGCAGCCGGCGCACCTTCGGTGTTCTGGTATATTGGCGGACTGTCCCCGGAATTTCTTCGCAAAGCGGCCGAGGAAAACCGACTGGCGGAAGTTCCGAGCAATCACTCGCCCCTGTTCGCGCCACTTATTGAGCCAACCCTCTCAACCGGGGTGCATGCGCTCGTGGCGGGCGCCTTGAGCTGGCTGCGCACCAGGTGAAACGGCCGGGCGAAGCGGCGGAGTTCGTTCAGATCGGTGCCGCGGCGTGATATGACGCAAAGCAAGGGCACCAGCGAGCATGGGTGAAATACTGACCTGCACTTGGGCTCCAACCGTGCTGAGCGGGCCTCAGCTCCTGGGGCAGGGCCAGCGCGGGTCGAGGCGGCTCATTCCCGAAGCCAGTGGGGACGGCTTGCGCGCGTCGATGGTGGAGCCGGTGTTGCAGGCCGAGGCGCTCGGAATCGACTGCCTGCTGGTCGCGCAGCGCTGGTGGGGAACCGGAGCGGAAATCGAAGGCTCTTCCTACGACTGCCTGGCGATGACCGCATACTATGCGGCGCTCACCAGGCGCATTCGCCTGATCACAGCGGTACATCCGGGCTTTTTTCTGCCGGCGCCCATCGCCAAATGGGGAGCGTCGCTCGACCGCTTGTCGGGCGGGCGCTGGGCCATCAACGTCACCACCGGATGGCATGAAGCCGAATTCGGCATGTACGGCGCTGACCTGCTTGAGCATGACGAACGCTACGCGCGGTCGCGGGAATTCATCGAGGTGCTCCGCGGTGCCTGGTCACAGGACGCGCTTAACTATGCGGGCCGCTTCTACCGCGTATCGAATCTGCGCCTGGAGCCCCGTCCCGTCAGCCCGGCGCTCGAAGTGTGGCAAGGCGGCCAGTCCGCGGTGGCGTGCGAGATGGCGTCCACGCACTCGGATTGGATGTTTCTCAATGGCGGGCCACCGCAAAAGATTCGCGCGATCATCGACGAGGTGCGGGCCCGCGCGGCGCGCGCGGGACGCCGGGTAAGATTCGCGCTCTACTCCATTCCCCTGTGTCGCCAGACCGATGCCGAGGCGGAGCGCGATCTGGCCGCGATGCTCGACAAGGTGGACGGCGAGATGATCGAGCGCAGGAATGCCAGGACCGGAGGTGCTCGCGGAATGTGGACCTCTCCGCACGATCGGCTAACCCAGCTCGACACCAACGAGGGGTTCGCAAGCCGCCTCATCGGCAGTCCCGAGACTATCCTGACCCGGATGCTGCAATTCCACGAACTCGGGGTGGATTGTTTTCATCTGACGCTGCATGATCAACTTTTCAACCGGGAGGTCCTTCCACGGTTGCGGAGTGCCGCACCATAGACATGCTCTCTCTGCTGCCAGTTCACGGCGGTGCCTGGAACCAGTCGACCGCGGCGTAGTTGCGGGCCGGAGGTTGCCGACTAGCGTCCGGTCGAGCATTAGCTTGCGCAGTTACGGGGGCGACCGTGAAATCGCGTGGCATCATCACAATCGAGGCGACGGAGCCGTGGCAGCAGCTTGCAGGCTTTGAACTTTTCGCGAGTTTACCGAACAGGAGCGGCTCTCGTTCATCTGGGCTTTCCAGCGCGAAGCGCTCATGTGTGTGCGCGGGTTTGCCAGCGGGGAACTCGTCTGCCGCAAGGGTGAATACCAGCTTGACCTGTGTTTCATCCTGCGCGGAACCGTCGACCTGTACGAGCGTAAGGCTGACAAAAACACCTTTAAAGTCGCATCGCTTTCCGAAGGCAACTTTTTTGGCGAGCTCGGCGCCATCCGCGGTCAGCCACGCACGACCGACGTAGTGGCCGCGGCCGACGATACCAGTTTGCTCTACATTCCGCGTCACTGCCTCACGTTCCTGATGGGCAATCCGGTGGCGCGGCGCATGGTGACCGAACGCTACCAGGAACGCGCGGTCCGCGTGCTGGCCCAGGGACTCGAGCTGTTCAAGGGTGTTGCCCAGGAGTTTATCGAGCAGCTTATCAGGTCGTGCGAAATCGTGCGCCACGAGACCCGCGGGATTCCCCTGATCCAGCAGGGCGAGGAAGCCGACGCGCTGTACATCGTAAGCGACGGCGCCGTCCAGGTAGTGGTCGACCGCCCGGACGGCTCCCATCGTATTCTGGAGTACCTTCGCGCCGGAGAATTCTTCGGCGAGATGGCGTTGCTCGGGGGCGGAGTGCGGTCCGCCAATGTGTTCACCGCCGGCAGATGTGAACTGGTCAGGCTCGACCGCGCCGCATTCATGGAGTTGTGCCAACGCTATCCCAAGGTCGAAACCCACGTGCGCAGCGTGATCGAGCGGCGTCATCGGCAGGAAAAGCTGATCACCCCGGAAATTTCCGAGATTCTGGAAAGGAGCGGGCAATTGGGCTACGTGCAGGCCGCCGCGCTGCTGGTGATGGACCTGGACCTGTGTGTCAAGTGCGACAACTGCGTGAAGGCCTGCGAAGCTTTGCACGGTGAAAGCCGGCTGGTCCGCAGCGGGGTCACAATTGGCAAGTACCTGGTGCCGGTGGTGTGCCGCCATTGCGAAGACCCCAGATGCATGAACAGCTGTCCCACCGGTGCGGTCGAACGCAGACCGGAAGGGGAAATTTATTTCCAGTACGACATGTGCATCGGGTGCGGCAACTGCGCGATCGCCTGCCCCTACGACAGCATCGCGATGATTGAGACCGGCAAATTCGATCGCGCCCAGGCCAAAAAGGCCGCCGCGGTTGGGCGGCCCTTCTATCGCCCCTACCCGGTTGCTTCTCACTGCGCTGCGCCGGGTCTCTGGGAGCGGATTTCTGCCGGCCACGCCAAAGATGAACCCGAGCGGCTGACGGTTGTCGAGTTTGCGCAAATACACGATCGCAACGAGACGGTCAGCGCAGCGACGCAAGGTCAGGTCGCGGCAGAGCCGCAGGTTCCGGTTGCCTTTCCGATCAAGTGCGACCTCTGTAACGGGTTGCCCTTCATGGGATGCGTGCACAATTGCCCAACCGGTGCGGCGATGCGGGTTTCCTCCGCGACCCTGTTTGGACAAACCCAGGCGATCAGAGGGGGCTCGGGTCCGGTCCGCAAAGCTCGCTGAGGCACACTCCGCGCTGCCGACCGGAGTCGGAGCACCGGTTGG
>JAFAHS010000475.1 GCA_019237115.1 Deltaproteobacteria bacterium | reverse complement strand
ATTACCTTCTTGTTGGTCAGGTCCACCAGAATGAGATGGTTGTCGGTACCCCCCGACACCAGCGAGAACCCGCGCGCCAGCAATTCCTCCGCCAGTGCCTTCGCATTGCGGACTATCTGGGCGGCGTATTGTTTGAACTCCGGGGTTGCGGCTTCTTTCAGTGCAACGCCAATGGCGGCGGTGGTGTGGTTGTGCGGGCCGCCCTGCAAACCAGGAAACACCGCGCGATCGATGGCATCCGCCACCTCCTTGCGGCAGAGAATCATCGCTCCGCGTGGCCCACGCAGAGTCTTGTGGGTGGTGGTGGTAACCACATCGGCGTAGGGAACCGCGTCGGGATGGATTCCCCCGACGATCAAGCCGGTGATGTGTGAAATATCGGCGAGCAGGTAAGCGCCGACTTCTTTGGCTATCTCGCCAAACGCCCTGAAATCGATGATCCGCGGATAGGCGGTCGCGCCGGTCACGATGATGCGCGGACGCTCTTTTTTGGCCAGCTCGCGGACCACGTCAAAGTCGATGCGATGGGTCTCGCGGTCGACTCCGTACTGCACCGCACGCCAGAAGCTGCCGGTGATGCTGACGTTCCAGCCGTGGGTCAAATGCCCACCCATGGGGAGCGCGAGACCCATGATCGTTTCGCCGGGTTTCAAAAGCCCGAAGTAAACCGCAAGATTTGCCGGCGAGCCTGAGTACGGTTGCACGTTGGCATGTTCGGCTTTGAACAATGCCTTGGCACGCTGGACCACGAGGGTCTCCAGTTCGTCGATGTGACGTTGACCCTCGTAGTAGCGGCGGCCCGCGTAGCCCTCGGAGTACTTGTTGGTGAGAATCGAGCCGGTGGCCTCCATCACCGCCTTCGAAGCATAGTTCTCGGACGGAATGAGCCGCACGGACTCGTGTTCGTAACGCTCTTCCTGGCGGATTATCTCGTAGATTTCCGGGTCGGTTCGCTTGAGCTCGTCCACACCGTGCCTCTTTAAAAAGGTAAGCCTACAGAGCGATGCGCCGCGACGCAAAACCCGTAGGCCAAGCGTCGCCCGGACGTGCGCCGACGAAGAAGTTAACTGGAGAACCTTGACCTACTGCAGATCTGCCGGGGTAACTTTCGCGATCCACTCGCGGTAGTTTCCGCCGTAGCCGACCACCTGCTGGCGCTCTCGCAGGCGCTGAACGATTTCCCCGACGTCTCCCCTGGCCAGCTTCGGCCGCGCCTCCATCACAACTGCAATGTTCTGGGCTTCGGCCCGCGCTGCCTTGCGCGCACCCTGGGCGAGCGGAAGCTCTTCGGAGCTAAGTCCCAGGTATGCTTCGGCAACGCGGGTCCCGACCTCGGTTCCGCTCTCGAGAGAGTCCTTGATGTTGCCCTTCCCGGTGAGCACGTTGCCCGCGGCGAACACCGCGGTGGGGCCGTCCAGCAGGAGCCCGATCTTCTCGTTGACGTAAGTATAGACTTCGCCCTTCTGCGGAATTCCGGGAATCGGCTCCGGAATGCTACCAATCGAACTTATGGTAAGCGGTCCGCGCGCCGCCTCGACCGGGCTGTCGAGAATTTTTACCCGTCCATCGGCTACTTCCGTCCCGTTAAACCGCACCCCGATCATCTTTTCGCCTTCGAGCAGAAGCCCGCTGGGCGCGCGCAATTCCTGGAACTCGAACAGGTACTTGCGCATCGCCTTCTCGAGGATCTTGTTGCGCGCCATGCGCAGTGATTCCGCACGTTTGGGGGGCGCGTCGGGCGGGATGTCGGACAGCGGCATGTCGATAACGCGGCGGCGATAGAACAACTTGCAGGGTTCGACCCCGAGGTCGGCCCATTTGAGTTTGTGAGTGGCGAGTACCGGCTCCAGACCCTCGCGCTCCAGGCGCAACATGTCCTCCCGGATTCCGCGCGCGGCCAACCCCGCCAGCGCCATCTCGATTTGGAGGACCTTTACGACGTCTATCGAAGCCAACCCGCCGCCGACGACTATGGTACCGGGCTTGAGCTCGTAGCGCGGGCCGCCGTAGGCGCGTTCCGGATAGTGATTGAACCAGTAGATGAGCGGCTTCTGATAAACCAGGCCCTTATCCACGAACCGATCGGCGCCTTCGACGGGAAAAGGGCGGTCTCTCCACGCGCCGTGAGTCAGAACGACCCCGCTGATGCCCCATCCGGAGCGCAGCTCTTCAAACTCCAGTTCCCGACCCATCCGGGTGAGCGGGACGTACGCGATATTCGGGTGGTCCAGACGTTTGTTGATCTCCTCGTACTCGTCCTTGCGCTGCTTGACGTGCCAGCGTGGCAAGCCGTCTTCGATTTTTCCATACGGTCGCGGGTTCTGCTCGAAGACCAGTACGAGGGCGCCACGCTCCGCGAGGATTCGCGCGATTTCGGATCCCGCGGTCGCCGCCCCGACGACTGCAATTAC
>JAFAHS010000195.1 GCA_019237115.1 Deltaproteobacteria bacterium | reverse complement strand
GACCGCTGCCAACCGATCCGGCTCCGCAAAGGGCAAAGGTTTCAAAATTACGGCATCGACAATACTGTACATTGCCGTTGTTACCCCAAGCCCTGTCGTAATGATCAAGAGGCCCGTAACTGCGAAACCCGGTGATCGGCGCAGTTGTCGCAATCCGAACCGCATGTCCTGCCATAAACGTTCGACGCCGGCTCCTGCCCGCTCGTCTCGTACCGCCTGCTTTAATTGTTCCGCACCACCCAACTCCACCAAGGCCCTGCGGCGAGCCTCGGCCGGTGGCAGTCCGTCCGCGATCTTTTCGTCCGCTAATAGCTCCGCACAGGCGCGCACCTCCGCATCCAACTCGGCTTCCGCCCTGTGTTTGTACGCGACATTCCTAATCCCAGCCCAGATGCGCGACCATCCGCTCATTGTTCTCCCCCCTACATCGCCTTCAATGCATTCGCAATTGCGCGTGTAATGGTCGTCCATTCTTGGGTCTCGATGCGCAACTGACGCTCGCCGGCCTTCGTTCGCCGGTAGAACTTGGCTCGCCGATTATTCTCTGAATCGCCCCAGAACGACGTCAACCAACCGGCCTCTTCCATGCGGTGGAGGGCGGGGAACAATGATCCCGGCTTAACGCGGAATGTGCCGTGCGTAATCTGCTCGATCCGCCTGGAGATTCCCAAACCATGAAATTCGGTGTCGCCGATGGCTTTCAAAATCAACAGGTCGAGCGTCCCCTGCAGCAAATTCGTCTTGCCTTCTCCCAAGCCACAGCTCCCTATCGAATGACGATACGAATATTCCCTCTCTTCCTACAGAATGTCAATAGGAACATGATTAAGTCAAATCTCAATTCATGCCTTCAGGCCATTGCGCTTATTGACCCCCCAGCGGATGTGTCGTCGTCGGCAGACGGACGTTGATAAAAGTAACTATCTGAACTCCTTTTTCTCCTGTCCCTATGGCTTGAGTTCTGTCCCTCTCGTCTCTCTTCCGAACGACGTCACGAGCGCCAGGCAGCACGCTACTATCAGCACCGTGAACGCCAGCACCTTGCCGAATCCACCAAACTTCTCCGCGGCCCGCGCTTGAATTACCGAGTTACGTGACGTGATCAGGTTGCCAAGCTGATAAGCAAGTCCGGGGAAAGTCGCCCTCACCGGCCCCGGCGAAAGCTCGCTGAGATACGCTGGCACCACTCCCCACGCGCCCTGCACCATAAACTGCATCAGGAACGCTCCGGCGGCGAGCACATATAACGAGTGTGCAAGCGCGTAGAACGGAATCACCGGAAGCGACAGCAATACCGCGGTGATAATGGCACGCTTGCGGCCGAATCGCTCCGAAAGTGCCCCGAAGCAAACACCGCCGAGCAGCGCGCCGATGTTGTAGACAATCCCCACTGACCCCGTCACGCCCGCCGAGAAACCGTGGTCCCTTTCGAGAAATGTCGGATACAGGTCCTGCGTACCATGCGAAAAAGCCGTGAAGAAGGTCATCAATATCACAAGAAACAGAAACGTCGGCAGATGCTCGAGCGTCGACTTCGCCAGCACGCCCGCGTGATGCCGCTTCCCTCCGCCACCCCGCTCGCGCCACACCGGAGACTCCTCTACCTTCAACCCGATGTAAAACACCAGCAGCGCCGGCGCAGCGCCCACGATGAACATCCCGCGCCAATCCACAACATGTCCGTGCCAACTCATCTGCGCGAACAGGGGAAACAGTAGCGCATACGCCGCGGCGGCCATGAGATATCCAACCGCGTACCCCTCCTGCAGCAGCCCGGAAAAGAATCCACGCCCCTCTTTCGGCAACGTCTCGAACGCCAGCGCCGCGCCCACACCCCACTCGCCGCCCATGGCGATTCCGAATAGCGCCCGCAACCACAGCAGCGCATGCAGAGACGTCGCGAAGGCGCACGCCAGTTCAAAAAATGAGTAGCACGCGATATTCAGCATCAGGGCAGGCCGCCGCCCATACCGGTCGGCGATAGCCCCGAAAAGGAGAGCCCCGACGGGCCGAAAAGCCAGCGTCAGAAAAAGTGCCTCGGCGACCGCCGACGGCTTGGCGCCGAAGTCGCGCGCGATCGCCGATACACAGAAGACAAGGATGAAGAAATCGAAGGCATCGAGCGACCAGCCGAGAAAACAGGCCGCGAAGGCGTGACGCTGGTGCGGGCTCAGGCTCCGGAAGTGACGCAACATGAGGCAAGACGAAGCCGCGCCGCGGCGACTCACCCAGAGATTATCAGAGGATGACGCTTGTCAGAGATTGACTCGCCCTACCGCGAGCCAGACTTTTCCGCCGCTCCGTTGTGCGAGGCGGCTTCCGCCTGATCCAGTTCCTTTGCGCGCTTGTGAATCTGATGATGCAGGCAGTAGAGAGCAAGCTCGAGGCGGTCCGACACGCCGAGCTTGTCGTAGATCTTGCGCAGATAATTCTTGATCACCTGCTCGGTCGTCCCCAGCTGGAACGCAATCTCCTTGTTGCGCTTGCCCTGCGTGATGCAGGAGATGATCGACAGTTCCTTCGGCGAAAGCCGCGGCTGCGACTTGGGATTCGTAATCGCGGTCGCCTGCGAGCGATACGCCTCGATCACCCAGTTCACGCTCTGGTTGTCGATCCAGGTCTCTCCGGCCCCGATCTTGCGAACGCACTTGACCAGAAGGTCGGGCGAGATCGAGCGCGGGATAATGCCTCTCACCCCGCGCCGGTAAAGCTCGACCGTATTGGCTTCATCCGCCCCCGCCGTTTGCACGATGATTTTGATCTCCGGAGCGACGCGCATGATCTCCGGAATGGCGTTTGTTATGCCCGCAATCAGGTTACTTTCGAGCATCAGAACATCTGCCGGATGCCGCTCAAGCGCCGTATGCAGGTTCTCCAGGCGGTCGACCTGCGCGACCACGCGCAGGTCCTCCTCAAGCCCGAAGACTTTACGCATTCCTACGCGATAAATTGCCTGCGAATCCGCCAGAATGATGCGGATCGCTGTCTTGTCCTGCGCACTGGGGGAAAGGTCGCGGGAAACTGCCTCTTCACTTCCTTGAGTCATGTCGGCCATAACCACTTCTTTTTGTGCCGTGGCACTTTATTGAAAACTGTATTCGTCGATGACCGCCGCGGCGTAGGTCGTCTTCGGCTTCCGGTACGAACGCACGACCCGTCCCGTGCAATGAACAGCCGCCGTCTCGTTCGGAGCAATCGCTCCCTCCGGTATCTGAATCAAAAATTCCACCAGCGTGCCCGGAGGCAGCAACTCGTTCATCCGCAGCAGAACACCGTTCGCGGAAATGTTATCCGTCGTCGCCTCAAATTCCCTTTCGTCCGCCATTACGTGCACTGGCAGGCAAATCGGAAAGCGCCGCGCGCACCGGACCCCCGCCCGAATCTCGGGCTCCAAACGATGAATTGGCAGAGAAGGGATTTCCATGCGCACCATCCATAAAATCAAATCCGTCTAGCTTTGCTTAAGGTTATCCCATCCGGGGCGGCAACCAAATTACCAAAGTTTTTACTGAGGACAAAGGTAACAGAAAAACTCAAGTTGGCTCCAAAATAACTCTGCAACTTTCGTGTGCGTCCTTCCCGCCTCCCCAAAATTGCAAGCCTTTTCTCCTCATGGAGTTGCCCCGGACCTCACCCGCAACTGCGCGCGGGGTGGTTACCCGGCAACGCCTCCTCAGTTCCAAAATGACCCGAAACCGCATTTTGCGGTATACCCTATTCGCGTGATTCCGTCGCTCCGGCAGGATTTCAATTCGCGCTTCAGGTCTGAAACCTACCGCGCATTCCTGCGCAACCTCGACGCCTGCGTCCGCACCCACGTCAGCTTCCGCGTCGCTGAGACTCCCGTCTTCCTGCCACGCGATTTACTCAACGAAATGGCCGCAATCGGCGCGGACCTCACCCACCAGCTCGTCGACGATCCCGAGTACCTCGCTGAATCCCGCAAGGCCATCCCCGAAGCCTGGCGGGCGGCCGATGAAACACCCCATCCCCACTTCATGACCGTCGACTTCGGACTCGTCCGCGAGCCCGGCGGCCGTCTCGCCCCGCGCCTCGTCGAGCTGCAGGCCTTCCCTTCGGTCTACGCCTATCAGTTTGTCCTCGCCGAAAACTACCGCACCGCCTTCGCCCTCGATCCTGGACTCGACACCTTCCTCAACGGACACACCGAGGCCAGCTTCTGGAAGCTCATGCACCGCGTCATCACCCACGGACACCACCCGGAGAACGTCGTCCTCACCGAAGTCGACCCCGAGCACCAGAAGACCCTCCCCGACTTCCGCGTCACCGCCGACCGGCTCGGCATCCGCGTCCTCGACATCGCTCACGTCGTCCCCCATGACCGCCCCGGCAAGCTCCCCCGCCTCTGCTACCGCGACGGATCCCGCCTCGTCCCCATCCATCGCATCTACAACCGCGCTATCGTCGACGAACTCATCCAGAAGAAGGTTCA
>JAFAHS010000471.1 GCA_019237115.1 Deltaproteobacteria bacterium | reverse complement strand
GGCCAGGGCCGTCATATGAATGAGAATGAACCAGGGAAGAATGATGAAGTCGTGACGAGTGGTACGCCACCATGGCCACTCCCATCCGCGGAGTGACGCCTCTGGCTCCGCCGTCCGTTCAACCGCGAGATTGCTCATCTTGCGTGCTTCCTGCGTGCGAAGAATCCGCGACCCTGAGGGCGACCGCGCAGGGGCCTATGGTGAACGGGTCGCTGTTTCGCTACCGCGGAGCTCTTGGGGTGCTCTAGGTCTGGTGTTTCGAATCCCTCGAACCGAGTGCGCTCGAGCTTCATTCCCAGGGTTCTCTCGATGTCGCGCAGCGCCGTCCCGTCCCCGGGCATCGCAAAGCTCAGAGCCACGCCAGACTTGCCCATCCGGGCGGTTCGGCCGATCCGGTGGATGTAACTGTCGGAACTGTCCGGAAGATCGAAGTTGATGACGTGGGAGACGTCGGGAACATCGAGCCCGCGCGCGGCCACATCGGTCGCCACCAGCACCGTGAAATGGCCTCGATGAAATCCGGCCAGGGCCGCGTTGCGCTGGTTCTGCGAACGATCGCCGTGGATCGCGGCCGCCTTGATACCGTTGCGGGTGAGAAGCTTCGCGGCGCGGTCCGCGCGGCTTTTCGTGCGGGTGAACACGATGGCGCGGTCGACCTCGCCACCGCCGAGCAGCTTGAGCAGCAGCGGACCTTTGTTTTCGGCGGTCACGGGATATATCGATTGGCGGATGCTCGCGGGCGGGGTAGAGATTCTCCCGATATTGACGCGGGCTGGCTCACGCAAAAACTCTGAAGCGACCCCTTCCACGCTCGCATCCATGGTCGCGGAGAACATCAGGGTTTGATGTGGCCCTTTGACCATCCGCAGGACGCGGCGCAATTGCGGCAGGAAGCCCATGTCGAGCATCCGGTCGGCCTCGTCGATGACGACCAACCCGATGCGATCGAGTTTGACCTCCCCACGCTCGAGGTGATCGATAAGGCGCCCCGGGCACGCGATTACTACCTGGGCAGTGCGCAATTCGCGGACCTGGCGGTTTATCGATTCACCGCCGACCACGACCGCGGCACGAAAACGGGTATTGCGTGCGAGCAGTGAGAACTCACGGCCGATTTGAGCGGCCAGTTCCCGGGTGGGAGCAAGAATCATCGCGGCAAGCCCGCGCGCGCCATTGGCATGCAGGCGATTGAGCAATGGAAGCAGAAACGCCGCGGTCTTGCCGCTGCCGGTGCCTGCACTCGCGACCAAGTCGCGGCCTGCGAGTGCTACCGGAATTGCATCGGCCTGGATCGGGGTTGGTTGATGATGTCCGCGGTCGCGAACCGAGCGCAGGACTTCAGGTGATAGAGCGAGGGCAGAAAAAGACAAACGAACTCCATGTTCAGAGCCAACGGATTCCAGTTGGGCGGTGAGGCCGAACGAATGGTTCTGGGGCTAAGAGGTAATGCGTCGCGGAATCCGACGCGCGTTAACCGGTCATCGGTCAATTTTCAGCGTACGGATAGTCGTCGGCGCGGTCAATAGGAGACCGGCGAAAAAAGGGGCTGCTCAACCGAAAGTAACTGAGCCCACGGCGCGGCGCGAACCAGCCGAGCATATTGCAATGATGAAGGCGCGGGCGGGGAAGCTGCCGCGGTACGTGTACGTTCGAGTTTTACCTCGGTAGCGCAAATCTTCTCAACGAACGCCGCTCGGATCGAAGAGGTCAAGCGACGGAAACAGTTTGTGATAGAAGCCTCGATCCCGTGAAAGCAGGCGCGTTGCTTGCTTGTGGGCGTGAGCGCCGATCAAAAAGTCCGCAAGAATCCGGGTTCGCTTTCCACCCTGCTGCCGATAAGTCCGCCATGCACGGCTAGCGTGGAAATGGGCTTCCCGCGTCAGCGCCTGCACGCGGATTTCGGTGGCTTCCAGGAAAGCATCGCACTCGCGTTGGATCTCGAAATGAATGCAAAGTTCGGCGTAAACAATATCACTGATTACGAGAGAGCCCTCTCCCGCCGCTTCCTGCAGCGCGTTGGCTGATGCCTCGTAGAAATCTTCGTTCGGCACGAGTACGTCGAGCAGGATGTTAGTATCGATCGCGGTGATCATCGTCCGCGCACGTCGTCAATAAACTTGTCCACCGAGGCGTAACCCAGCCTCGCAAACGTGTCGCCGCAGCGGCCCTTCCATTTGGAGAGGTTAAGCTTCTTGGGCGCTTTCTTCAGAACGATGGAGCCACCGATCACCTGAAACTCGACCTCTGTTTCGGGGCCCAGGCCGAATTCTTCGCGAATTTCTTTCGGAATTGTTACCTGACCACGTTCGCCGACTTTCATATTTCTTAGTATGAATGAGGTCTCATATCAGCGCAAGGGGCCGCTTGAGCCGTCCGCGAGGCTTAGGTGGCTGGATCGACAACGCGAGACCGAGAGGCCCAAAAGTAAAGGTCGAATTCGAGGGTCTCGCCGGCGATTGCCGGTTGCTCTTCGTTGACCAGGACTCCCCCGCACTCACGACGCCGCCAGGCCTCCTCTTTCCACTGCGAGCACAATGTGCCTCGGGGACCGCGCCGCTCTCGAATGCGGTCTTTCTCACAGACACTCGTGACCGGCGAGTTTGGATCCGGCCGAGTCGAACCAATTGACGGACTTTGAGAATCGCCCGACCTCGTGCGACCTCGTCTATCCGTAGACCTCAGGTTCACTAGGGCCCTCTGGGCCGTTGCCGTGGAAAGATGGTTGGCCTCACAGACTTCTTGTCAATCAATGATTGCAATGAAAGCATAGATTGCATGCCGAGCATCACCATTCGGGATCTGGAGTCGAACGTGAAGGACCGGCTTCGCTTGCGTGCCGCTCGGCATGGACGATCGATGGAGGAGGAAGCGCGCGATATTCTACGCGCCGCGCTCGCCGAGAAAACCCGTAGACCGGCGAGCCTGTTCGAAGCGATTCGCCGACGAATAGACTCCATTGGAGGAGTGGAACTGGATATCCCCGCGCGCAGTCCTCTCCGCGAACCGCCGCGCTTTGAAGAGTGATCGTTCGACAGCAATGTCCTCTCAGAAACGCTGCGTCCCGCACCGGCAGATTCCGTAAGTCGCTGGATGAAGGCGCAACCTTCGATCAGTCTATTCACGACAACCATCTGCGAAGCTGAGATTTTCTACGGTCTAGCGCTAATGCCGGGGGGTCGGCGACGCGCTCAGGAATTCGGTGAACTGGTTAGTTCGGATGAACCATGAAGCCCATAGCGGAAGCCGCCTTCGCGAGACGCTGGTCTAGGCATACAAACGGCCGACCACGCGGCCGCTCACTGCACCATACCAGCGCGGCCGCGAGCTGCCAGGCATCGCCAGCGCGTACACCGTAGTCGTCGGGCAAAAACTCCGCGATCGCGCGAACCGCCTCGGTCGGCAGGATCTCATCCCACGATCGGCGCAGCTGGTCCAACAGAGTGATGGCTATAGCGCGTTGCGCTGAACTGAGTTCGCGATCACGCACAACTCGAGCGAAGGCGCTACGGGCTTCGACCGTCGTCCCCCACCAGGCGACGATTCGCCCCAGCCGGGCGAGAAGCCGGCGCCCCTGCACGCTTGCTGATCGAGCGCAGCAGAGAGGCACGATCGCACTGCTGTCCCAGAACGCCATTAATCCTCGTCCCTATCGCGGCCGACGGCGTTCGCTGCAGCCTTTCGCCCAACGCAGGCGCGACGCACCCGCCAGAAGGAGGCCGGCAGGGCACGTTCTGCTTTGCGCATCAGCCCTGCAGCGACGAGCCCCAAATCCTCAGCCTGTCCGGCATTCGCAAATGGAACGATCTTGGCGAACGGTAGCTGGCGATCACGCACCACGATCTCCTCTCCAGCGCGCACCTCTTTGAGATATCGAGTGAGATGGTTCCGCAAGTCCGCAATATTCGTGCTTAGCATGCCCGTTCACCAATATGGCCATGAAGCCATATTCATAAAGGCGAGCAAATAAACAGGTTGGCCGAGGATCGACCTCCACGATGACCACTACCTCAAAACCCATGTCGAGGACGGCGGCAGACCGGATCCTGTCATGCATGAACCACGAACTTAGGAGGCGGAAGGACCGCACCAAGGTTTGCCGATGAGTCGTTTTCAGAAGACTTCGAGCAACTTCCAAAATAGCCGCGATGACTGCGACCTTGCCTTGGTTAGCCAGCGGCGCGCAGGCTGTTCGTGGTATTGGCCTAACCCAGCATGGTGGCGATCGCTGCGGCACTACCCTCCAAGGTGCCGTGCGCAAACCTGCATTGCCCCAGGGGTCCAAACCGTTACAGGTCGGTGCAAATGGCTGCGGGCAACGGTGGAACCCCTGCTCTGCGAGATGGCAAGGTCGAGGCGCCCGGACTCCATCGCCCGCAGCTGCACGCGCGCCTGCTCCACATCAAGGTTTTCTCGCCGCGTTTTTACCGCTCGGCTCCCGTCACAATCTTACGCCGCTCAAGAAGACCGGCCTCCGCGCTCTAGCCAGCTACCGGGGGTATTTCAAAGTACAAGTGGTAATGCAGCTCGCAGCGCGGATTGAAGCGCGCACCGCACGCCGGACAAACCACCTGGCAATTCAGGTACTGACTGATGCTCAACTCAGCCCCGCACGCGCCGCCTTCTCTTCGAATTCAGCCGCAGGCCAAAGCCGGGCGGCATGACCCGCTTCCAGTTCATGACAATAGAAGCAGCAATAGTATATGCGGCAGCAGTTGAATTTCACGGCGATGATGTCGAGTTCGCTACGGTAGTGCGCGCAGCCCGTGCGCCCATCTATCTCGAGCCCTCGTACCGGTATTCCTTCAATCGTGAGCTGCACGTCACGCTACCTCTACGCGATCTCAGCAACGTTTGGCGGACACGGCAACGTTTAAGCATTTCAGGATTCTGCGGACGTGGACGCTACACCGCGAGTACTAAAGTCTAGTCTTTCCGAGTTCAGATCCCAGCCGGGGATGCCTGGATTCAGGCACCGTCCGCCGCGCGTCTCTGGTTGGCTAAAAAAACCCGCTAAAAAGACGGGGGCGGGGATTTCTGACCATTTCGACCGTGCTCTTGCCACTCCTGGCACTCGCACTGCTCAGGCGATTCTTACTAAAGCTTGTCTTTTGGGCGGTAACGAACGCCGCCTCTTAGGTGTCGAGAATAAATGAAGCTAACCAGAAGCTATCGGGCCAGATGTTGGACAGTTGAATTCGGGACCAGCGAAGCGCCTTCCGGTCTGCCCCCGGGAGCCGCGTTGCACACGCCCTGGACCATGGATGCAGATGCTGCGTGCGTCATCACGTGGGCGCGAGAACGATTCGGTATCTACTCCGCACCAGAGGTCGTAATCGAACCTGTGGGCGCCGCCTCCCCCGACTGCCGCCAGGATCCTCCCGAGCCCCAACGCTAGGGAAAGGATTGATTCGTAAGCGCTCGCTTGCGTAGCTCCCGT